>DITO01000242.1 GCA_002422065.1 Erysipelotrichaceae bacterium UBA6182
TCACCACATTGAAATCCAATGATATATGTATCTGTCTCACCGGAGAATTTAAGTATAAAGTTAAATGGATTGAAGATTGCATCAGTAATTCTTGGTGAAACTTCACTTTGATCTAGACTAATTAATTTTTGATTCCAATTTAAGTAGGTCCTTTCAACAACTACTTCAGTTTGATTATTATCTGATTCAGATCCTTCTTTATCAGTATTATCATCTTGATTGTTTTCATCTTTTTCAGAATTGTCTTTTGCGGGAGTAGAAACCTGACCTTTTGAGCTATCATTTATGACTTTAGATCCATCTAGTTGACCAAATACATTAGAGCCTATCGCTAGGAATTTTCCTTCTTCCGTTAAGCCCACTGTATGATAACGCCCACCAGAAATCGCAACCACTTTTTGCCATGCGTCAACATTAAGTTGACCGTATCCGTTGTTTCCTGCAGCTACAACTGTCCCATCGTTTTTCAAGCCAATTGAATGATACCCTGCTCCAACCACTTGCTTGATATCAGACCAAGAAGATATGTTACATGCATTATCCCCTTTCTGGCCACCTGCACACACTACTGTCCCATCTGATTTCAGTCCAATAACGTGATATGTACCCGCTGAAATTTGTTCGATATCACTCCATGTGGAAATATTGGCTTGGCCATACTCATTACTAGATGTACTAACCAAGGTTCCATCACTTTTTAATCCGTAACTATTATACCTACCAGCGCTGATTTGAATAATATCTGACCAGCTTGTGGTTTCACATTGTTTGTATTTATTTTCTCCTACACACAAAACAGTTCCATCATTTTTTAATCCAAGGCTATGATACCTTCCGCCTGAAACTTGAATAATATCCAACCAATTATCAACTTTTGTTTGACCTGCTACATTATAACCAGTTGATAATACTTTCCCGTTTGATAGCAGACCCAATGTATGGAACCCACCAGCCGATACTTGAATTACATCATTCCAATCATTAAAGTCTAATTGTTTATATGTGTTTTCCCCAAAACCCTTAACTCTTTTATCTTCATCCAAATAAACACTGAAATTTCTTCCAGCACTCAGTAAGTTACTATAATTCTTCTCTTCTACAATAGTCTCTATTTCATCATTTGGAATTGGCTTAATCTCTTCACTAGGAAATATCCTATCTCGAAAAATGAAAGTAATAGTACCAATGATGCAAATTAAAAGTACCAAACCTATAGATAAAGGTAACTTGCTACTTGTTTTGATAGTTTTTATTTGTTCAGGTTCAACTTTAATCATTGGTTTAATCTGAACACTTTCAAAATCCACCTTTAATAAGTCATCAACCTTCACATTAAATACATTACTGAGCTCAATCAAATTGACTGAGTCCGGAACCACCTCACCATTTTCCCATTTTGAGATCGTTTGTCTTGAAACTGAAATTTTAGAAGCTAATTCATCTTGAGTTAAATTAAATGATCTTCTAAGATAACCTATATTCTTCCCAATTAACACAATTAATTCCCCCTTAAACGAATCACTTTACTAAAATGATACTATGAAAGTATAAGTGTTTGTTGACCATATTAGTAATATGCTTGCAAATCCTATTAGTCAAAGACGTAAATTCAAGTTTACATTGAATTAAATACTATTTTCTAATAGATTTCTTAAGCTCAAACATATGTATCAACTCTAAAATAGAATCAATTCCTTATTACCTTCTTCTCGGTCTTTGTTGCTTAACCAACTCTGCAATAATCATAAGCAATATAAAAAAAGGCATAAATAATATTGAAAATATCCCACCAAATCTTTTCATTGAAGTGATCCACCCAACTAAACCATAGTTGATATGTCAACGATAAACAAACAACTGTACAAAAAAAGGGCCTTAGCCCTTAGTATTCCAATTCCTCCTGTATATTCATCAAATTTCCTGTCAATGCATAGAAGAGTGGTAGATTCTTATCACCACCCACAATCTTCCAATCCTTATCCACTTTTACCAAATACACATCTACAGTGCCTTCAAACGATTTCGTATAATCCACCTTCAAGAGATTGAACTGCTCCAACATATAGGCTGTTGTCTCTTCTTCAGTCGTAAACGTCAAACTAAACAAAGCCGACATCAAACGATTCATTAAATCCAAAGTCATATCCATCAAAGGATACGCTTTGATCGTCACATTCACCACAGCCTCATCATCCGTGATGGTTGTACTGTTAATGGTGTATTCAAACTCTTGTACTAAATCGAGATAAGCGGTAGAGAGTTCTTTACCTGCTTCAGTTTGATTGTTTAATAATTCTTCCGTATCCTCGGTATTCAAACCTGGATCACGATCAAAGTAACTTGCATGTAACTCCGCATCATAGATCGCATTGTCATTCGACTTGATCATATTGAAGTATTCACTCAACACAGCATCCGGCTTAACCGCACACGCAGTTAATATAAACACCATGAGTAATAATCCTAATTTCTTCATAAACATCCTCCATGCTCCTATTCTAACGACATTATTCATGTTCCACAAGTTCACGTTTCTTAAGTTTACGATAGATGGTATATACAATAAGCAATAAAATTATTAACAACCACAACCAACACCAAGATCCAGCTTTAGACACCTTATTTTCTACAGGATCCAATGGTGTATCTATTTCTTCATCTTTTGGTTCTGTTATAATTTCACTCGCGCTTGATACATCATCAGTTTCAGATGATTCCTCAATAACTGGCGTCACCACAACCGGTTTATTTACGACAATAACTGGCGACTGTACATTATTGGTTTCAACTTCTTGAACAGGGTTTGGAGCTACAGGACTTGGCTCTTGAATAGTAGGTTCTTGAATAGTTGGTTCTTCGATAACGACTTCATCTGCTGGATTCTCACTCCATTTTGCATAGAGAACGATATCATGACTGTATGTTTTTGTTGAATCGAATGGAATCTTCAGTGCATCATCTTGATACCAACCCTCGAGTGTATATCCAAAGTTGATCAATTCAGGCAATATAATACTACTGTTTTTAGTGTGATTGGTGACTTGGATTTCGTTCCCATTATTAGGATGTATCGTTACCTCAAACACCTCATATTGAAACAAGGGATGCCCATCATTCAAATTTGAATCCATTATCCAAATAGTATCGAAGTCAAAGTGTGCATAGGTTTCTTTTATTAAGAGTTCTTCACTTGTTTTCAAACCAACATCATCCACTAACAATGTCTCTCGATCATAATGAACATCCATAAGTATTGGGTTCGTCTCATCCAAGTCCCAACCAACCCATGCATGCATGTTCTCATAGGCATTAAGACCTTGCATGGATGATTGTTGGTAGGCATGATTTAAGATCACAGCATTTGTACCACTTCCATCTCCCATGCGTGCACCAATCCATCCAAAGTTTCCAAAGAATGTTTCATCATACGTATAATTCAAATCCATTTTCGAATAGACATCATTGAACTCAATAGATGATGAAATGATCTCACCCACCATGAAACCTGCATTCTCAATCGCATTTAGAGTGCCTTTAGAGAAGGATTCATTGATGTGGATGTTTGTACTCGTGCTTATGGATCCAATCAAGCCACCGATCTGTCGTTCACCTGAAATCGACCCTTGAAATGAACTCTTACTGATTGAAACAGTATTCAACTCAACGACTTCTGAGAATGTGTCTAGAGGTTCAATTTTTCCAATTAAGCCACCGACAGCCATCGTACCTGCTAAGGATCCTTGAACCTGGATTTTGTTAAGATGTGAATTAATCACATGTCCTACTAAGCCACCTACTGAAAAAGGACTGATGATGTTTGTGTTAATAACTCGAATTTCATCAACTTTACTATTCTCAATTCGTCCAGCAAGTGAACCCACGATCGCATCAGGATGCAATGCATCAATCTGAATAATATCTAGGATAAGATTACGAATATCGGCATTGTTTACCTGTCCAAAGAGTCCAACAAACTCCGCACTTGAAGTCATTGAGATATTGGATAAGCGATATCCCTGTCCATCCAATGTTCCACTGAACTGAGATAGTGGAATATAATTATAATCTTTAAAATCCAGATCATTCATAAGCACGACATGATCATATTCTTCTATACTATTCCAATCATCCACGGTATACACTTCTCGAATGGTAAGGGCGCGTGCTGGTACATGAAGCGAAATAAAAAGGCTTAATAATAAGCCCATTCTGAGGATTGTTTTCATTGAGCCACCTTATACATATATGGTAACCAAATGGTAAGCAAATTTAAATATTTTTCATACGATAATGAACATTTTAAGATGAATAACAATGTTGATTCAAATCGAAATTATAGAATTTGTGAAAAATAAATATGCTCTAACAAGTTCTATTCTGCAATACAGGTTTGATTACGACCCTTATGCTTAGCCTCATATAAAGCATTGTCTGCTTTACGTAAGCTATCCTCTAGACCTTCATCACTCTG
>DITO01000194.1 GCA_002422065.1 Erysipelotrichaceae bacterium UBA6182
TCCTGCGCAACCTGTTTTAATGTTTCCATTTTTCTCAACCTCATTTCTTTAAATTAATGTTTTAACAGAAATCCGCTAATTCGTCTGACCAGAAAAACTCCTTCCGCTTTCCCGTTCTACATAAATATTTATCAGATTCCGGAAAATACGTCAAGAGCCGAATCCATTTTTCGGTGCCTTTTATTCTGGCTTGATAGTATTGGGATTTCATGTGGTTTAGTCCTCCTGGTAGTGCTTGCTTCTTTTAGCTATTATAATGGCAGATAGCAAATTGTCTTTTGTATTTGCTTGCCTATGTTTGTAATGAATAGGCTTTGACCTGGGCAACATAACACTTGCCCCACCTATCCCTTCACCTTTGAATTTAACAAAATAACCATCTCCATTTATTTCAAATTCAAAGCCTAATTCTTTCAGGCGGTTTAATTCTTTTATATTCTGTTCATGTTCCCAGTTTCTCATATCATCCCTTCCTTAATTTAACGCCGTTCTAATCTGAGCTGCAATATTTACCAGCTCTCCATTTTCTACCGGCTTACAAAATGGTGTTAGTCCTCCTGCGAATAGTTATTACAAACTGCCTGCAATGCCTCAGGATAATTATCAAGGTCAACGCTAATCTGACTAGCATCCTCTTGCAATGCCTCATAATCCCCATTACTGACATTATGCAACAACTCATGATACCTATCATCGGCTATCTGATAACGCTCGATAAGATCAGACCACCAAGCATAATCTGCCTGGCTCATATGATAAGTGCCGTCATCGTCGTTATACTCTGGCAGTGCATCATGATTGCCTAATAGATCATTAGTCCAGTCGCATCCGCTCTTGGGATCGATGATTGATAACTCTGCCCGCTCTCCAGTCTCGATGATTGTAATATCCATGGTGTAATCTCCCTTACTTTGTTGGCCTGCAAACCGGAATACAACCCGGCTCAATCTTAATTGAGCAAACTAAATACTTTGGGCAATCTCTGTATGTGCAATGGTTTGGCATTTTAGTACCTCCTCTATTTGTTTTATTAAATACGCCCACGTTTTGCCATGCGGTAAAACTCTCTCCATGCTCTCCACTCAGCAGTGTGCGCAGGATATGGGCAATCGTTATAGTCAACTCCATTGAGATATGCCGCCTTCCCCTCAACCCTTGCTTGTTTTATGCGGTCATATGCTTCCATGTCCGTATCTCCTGTTATGTCTTATAGGTTCGGTTATATCTGACAGCGGGTAACGTCTGCCGTTGCTTCAATCAAGGTGAAATGGCCCGGGCATTTGCCAGAGTTGACTGCTTTCACGCATCCTTTGTCATACGCTGCCCCTTCGTCCTGACGGTTGTAACGATACCACTTGTCGTAGTAACCGGCCAACCTGTCAGTATAACCTTTCTTTTCGTCCGCTTGATTCGGCCTTGTAGCCGTGTTCCCTTGCATGGTTCTTACAGCGTCGATAGCATCCCAAGAATTATCAATGAGAGCGGCACGGGCCTGACTTGCATTGCATCCGGTTGCTTTCATAACTATCTGGATTCTTGCTTTCTGATTCGTGGTTGCCATGATGTTGCCTCCTTTGTTTGATTAGTTACTCATTTCCCTTGCCTTCTTTTTTACCACATTCACAAACAGTGTCAAGCATTTTGTTAAAAGAAATGTATTTATTTTGTATAATAAATTTAAGTATACGATATCAATGAATAAATTTAATGAAAAGAAAGCACATTGACAATCACTGCGACAATTCATACAAATATAGATAAGGGGAGAAGGGGAACAAAGGAAGGTACTGACACAAGGATAACAAAGGAGGGGAAGATCATGGATACCAGCACACTGCATGTATCATCACTCGATACAGTGAGACACTATACCAACCCGCTGCATGTGTACTGCCGCTTGGTAGGTTGGGGCGTGTGTAAGGCAAGGGCACGGCAAGTGGTAGCTATCTATGAGGGATTGTTTAAGGCGTTGCTAGGGTAGGTGGCAACAGGCTCTTGTCGTCCAGTGTGTTGGGCTGGTTGTCAAGTGATAGGGTGATAGCCTGGGCAATGCTAGGTATGTAGTAGAGCAAGGACAACATGCCTATATGATGTAAGGCTATGGGATCATGTGTAAGGTGTAGCAATAGCAGGGCATATAGGGGAGCATCGCGTTCTATGGGTCATAGAGCGTGCAAGGTGAGGTGCTGGGGCTATAGGGTAGGGAAGTATAGGGAGAGGTGTAATCGTGGCGTGGTGCGCTACTGTGACTGCGGGAGTGGGTAGTGAGGTGCATAGGGGTATGCCCCTTTATTTACCGACGACCCCCACCCCCTATATGGGAGGCCTGGCATTACGGACGAGAATATTTGTAAAACGCTCAAAACATCTCAAAAGTGTGCAATATATTCACTTTTCTTTAAAGTTTTACTTCATTTATGCCGATAAGGTATATTATAAACAACAGGAGGCTTTATGCTAAAAGAAGAAATGGAGTCGAAAAGAAAAGAACTAGGCTGGACAAAACGTGAATTGGCAAATCGGCTTGGTTTAACAGAAAGAACTATTCACGGATATATGGGGGAGAAGAGAATTCCATTAACTGTTGAAAAATTATTAAATATGTATTATGAAAAGATAGGAGGGAAACAATGAGTAAGGGAATTCCTAATCACCAAGTTGTCTCTGCTGGAATCAGTGAATACTCTGGTGAAAGCAAATACCATGGAAAGAAAAGTCATCCATTATACGGGAGATGGCTTGGAATTAAAAAGAGATGTGTATACGAATGGGATAAACAATTTAAAAATTATGGTGGTCGTGGAATATATGTTTGTGCTGAATGGCTGCATGATTTCAAACCATTTTACGATTGGTGTATGGAAAATGGCTATTCACCAGAACTTCAGATTGATAGAATAGATAATGACGGACCGTATGCTACTTGGAATTGTCGGTTTGTTACTCATCAGATAAACAGTATGAACAAAAACGGGTATGGATCGTCTAAATACGTTGGAGTTGCGAAGGCAAAAGAATATTTTATTGCTGCCATACACTATAACTATAAAACTATTTTTCAGAGAAAGTTTAAATTGGAGATGGATGCGGTAACGGCCAGGGATATCTTTATAGCCCAGAATAATCTAAGCCATAAAATGAATTTCCCAGAAAACAGGAATTTGTATCTTTCTTTACCAGTTGAACCAGCGTTTAACATAAGGAAATAATTCCAAACACTTCAATCCCGGTAACTGCCTTAACCGGACACCTTATTCTATTTTCTTCCATACTCCATACAAGAAACAAACAGGAACATGACCAAAGAATTCATCTGAGTCCCAATAACAAGAATGGGTCATACTTCCCATCCCAACATCTTCGCACCAAACACATAATTGATTATTCGCTGGCTCTAAATGATAAACCTCAACAGTTAGTCCGATATCAAAGAAATCTTCAGTTTTATATGCTTCAATTAATTCCCACACACCTTCAGAATCTGGAAACGCATCTTTGTATAACTCATTCATTATAAAATCACTAAACAAATATAATACACAGGTTATATCCAATCTTACATGGGGTATGGGGTCTTAACGTAGGAAATAAACCAGATTCTGAATCCTTGATGTCAAAATATTATAATATTTATTTTCTGGTGGAAAAAGTTCAAATTAAGACAGTATTCTATTTACGATCTATTAGTAACCTTATTTCTCTTTTGCTATGGGCGTGAAAGTCAGCTTCTCCGGTTTCGATATTCACAGCCTCCCACCACACGCATCTTTCTGGTTCATAATAACCATGGTTGCGTATTTCATAATTTAAATACCGATACCCACGGGATATGTATTTTCCTTCTGTTATTCTTTTCATCCCTTTTTCTACAACAACCCTATGATCGCCAATATCCAAAGTACAGCCTTCAACCACCCTGGCATTGGAGGAGAAGGATTGTTGATGTTCTTGTTCATTTGCCTATAGGTGAATCCTACCATCACTATCACCTCCTATTTGCTTTGATTATAGGAAATGTTCAAGAGGATGTCAAGGACTATTTTAGGCAACCAATTAGAAACGAGAAACCTACTATAAACCATACAAGATACTATAGACTTAAATTGCCATCATTCTTGTTGGAGGGATACTTAGGCTTTGAATCCCATTTGTATTTATTCCTATGCACAACATATTTCAGAAGTTTTGTTCCACCTAGATATTTACAACCGATTCCTCTCATTTTGTTTTCCCTATAAAATTATTATTTCTTTTATTCCACTCTCTTTTATAAATTCTTTACAATTATCACAACAATAGGAATGTCCAATTAAATATAACGTGGCACCATTTGAGTATTCTCCTGCATTTATGCAAGCATTCACTTCAGCATGATTAGTTTGCTTACATATAGATTTGCACAACTCATATCCAACGCCAGATGGCATATTGTCTCTAGGGCAAACAGCTTGTGGGTTATCACAAAAATTAGTTCCTATAAACATTTTATTTCCATTCTTTATGATTGCTACGACATCTTGCTTAACGCACTTGCCCATATTAAATATCTATATTTTTAAAAATGTGTGCGATTACATCTACCGTCCAACCATCTCCAAGTAAATCCTCGGCTTGCCTAAATGAAACCGACTTGGTATAATTAATTGGAACAGTTTGGGCTTGCTCTAATTCTCTAGTTGTAAGATATCTACAAAAATCTTCAAATTCAATTAGTCCACTATTTGGTGCCCTATCTTGTTTTTTCGTAAGACAATATATTTTTTCTGAATGGGTTATATTTGAACAACCAGTTCCTCCTCCGTTTCTGCCTCTTCCTTCACTCCACATATATTCACGGCTTTTTGTCCGTTTTAATTTAAATTTCTTGCAATACTCATGTTCATTATCTTTATAATCTTGAAAAGAAATATTTTTATCAATCAATTCTTCAAATGGGATATTTGTCCAATAATATCTGTCTCTTCTTTGAAAACTAACTAATGACGAATTGATTCTAGTACCAACAACACCAAGAAAATTATCCAATTCTAACTTAGACTCCTTTTTCATTCTTACATTTTCTAGTAAAAAATATTTAGGATTTAATAATTTAAGCAATTTCAAGTATTCATAAAATAAACTACTTTTATCCCCATCTAGCCCAGTTATTGATTTCGACCCAATTGTTCTAGCAACACTGAAATCTTGGCATGGACTACCACCGATCAATAGGTCAATTTTGGGTAGAATCGAAATATCTATTTTCGTGACATCTCCTACTTGTATTGTATTAGGATAATTAGCTTGAGTCACTTTTATTGCATATTTTTTAATTTCACTAGCAAAATAATTTTTAACTTTTATTCCCGCTCTTTCTAATGCTATCTGTCCACAACTCATTCCATCAAATAAACTTAAAACATTAATTCCTTCTCTCATAGCCATCCTAAAATCTAAAGTTTAATCTTATGCTGCCACCAGTCAACTCAGTATTACCATTTATCTCAGAAATGTCAAGTGTGAAATTAGGATAAATTGCCATTTGTTTCTTAGATTCTTGTTTTGGTTGTGGTGGATAGAATTGTGAGGATGTGTCTATAGGCTCTTGATTTAGATTCAAGGTAAATAGTAAAATAAAGAGTGCCGCTATTTTAGTTTTCATTCCACCCTCACGGCATCTCCACCGCAACATGGACAGATATTAGCTATTGTTCCTTGGATTGAACTAAACACTGTATTACATTTTCTACATAGGTAGTTGAACATAGTTCCTTTCTCCTTCCTTTAGAGGGACCATTCCTTAGAGGACGTGTAATCTAGCATAATAGCGCTGGGGTTAGTTGGCGTCTTAAAGTAGTTTATATAATAAAAAATAAACTATATGGTAAACTTGTTTCTTTCCACAGAGCAAGAACTATTCAGTCAATATCAGCACACCGTATTTCGGAACGATCAACCCCGCTAGCATTCATTTGTGGTAACATGAAATTATGCCGTCAAAGTGCTGTTTGTAGCCGTCCTCTAAAGCCTGACTTTTCGTTTTTCTACACAGGTTACTTTTAGAATCATGGAATGAAATCGATTCACGGTTAGAACGCTGAATAAGAACCGTTGGTTTTCAGATTTATATCACCTTATCGGCATTTCTGCCGAAAACTTAAATAAAAAAGTAATCACTAGGAGAGAAAAGTCAACTAAAGAAACAAAATAAATTAAAGTTTTTAATGAAATATTCCGATAAGTGATTGTATAAGTTAGAAAAGATGTTTAATTGGCTTGACAAAAAAATTAATTGTGGTTATAGTATGTGAAATTGAACTGGAGGCTCTGAATGTCCTGTACAAGACAATGCTTTAATAGAAATGACGATTATTATGACCACTCAGACTGTAACACATGCCCAGGAAGAGATAAATCCAACACCATAGACAATCAAGAAGACTGTTCAATTGGCTTGCACTGTATGCACTCAACCGGATTGGTCATGAATTCTTTTCCACCACAAGTTGAAATGGTTTGTTGCCATTGTGGACATAAATTAAATTACAAATCAAATTTTGGTGGGTTTGATTGCACCAAACATGGAAAATATTTGCCAGAGAATAATATTTCAGGAGATTAGGATGTTCCACGATGATTTTGAGGAAGATGCAAGAGAGAAAAGAGATCATAGCAATAAATCAAAGAAAAAGATCAAAATTAGAGACAGATTTGGAAAATCAAGGAAGAGTAGGTTTGAAGAAGAAGATTCTCTTAGAATTTTGAAAGACTTTGAGCGTGGGAAGGAAGAGATTTAACATAAATACAACAAATTATTAAAGTTTTTTAAGTAAAATGCCGATAAGATATTTATAAATTTAACGGAGGAAGTGTGAAAACTTAATCAAAATGAATGAAATACTAGAAAAAATAGAAGAAACAATCGCAACTTACGAAGAAGAAATCGTAAAAATGGATGAATTTATTGAATTTTTTCCTGAATCAGAAGCTATGGCAATGATTAGAAAGGAAGAATTTGAAGGATTTATCGAAGTTTTAAAAGACATAATTGAAGAATTTGATGATTGAAAAGCCCAAAAGATCCTCTAAAAAAGATAAAACTGTTGCAAAACAGGACTATATTGCCACTGAAATGGAGATAATCCAGACTCAGCCATATGAACCTGA
>DITO01000120.1 GCA_002422065.1 Erysipelotrichaceae bacterium UBA6182
ATCATAGGTAACGATAGCAGAGCAGCTGCGATGTGCAAGAAGACCACGGATAAAAGTAGTCTTACCAGTTCCAGGTGGACCAATCAACAGTAGAATGTTTGCTGTTGAATCCATATAGCGATCATAATAATCTTCGAGAGATTCACCGTTGAGGAATGGATACATCTCTGCAATAGGAAGACGATCACGATTCAATGGTACATTAACAGATTGTCCATCACCACTGTAAATCCATTCAATATAAGATGTTACTACTGAAAACTCGCTTTCAACTTTTTCAATAACAGAATCTGCCCACTCGAAATCACCATAGCAACGAACATCAGTTGAGTTATTGTTAACATTGAACTTTATTAAATTTAATGTTTTTGTATCAATAACGAATCCACTAGAAGTAGTTGGTTGAGTATACATATACTCTTTGAAATTTTCTTCAGCCCATTTCTTCCATGATTCACGATTACAAAGAACAGTAGTCTCACGTTGGACAGTATTCAATCCAGACTCTGTTCTTTTCTGCATCACTTCTCCTGTGACCAGATCTTCAACATCAGAAACGCCCATAAAAATTTTATCGCGCATTACATTATCACCTTTTATAATTTCTGGATTCAAACCATCTTCAACCTGCCACGTCCAACCTTTGAGAAACTTTTCTCTTCTTCTTGCTTTTACACGGTTTCTTCTGAGTGCTCTTTCTTTATAATAAATAAGACTATTGTCAGATTTTAAAGAGTTAATTAGTTCTTGTATCGGATTCGCCATTATTATCACCTAAAAAATCATCTAAATCAACTTGTTTCTTTTTACGTTTGGCTTTTTTACGTTCCATAAATGTATCATCAAACGTATTATTATGTTGCATGAATTCCAAATATGCGTTGTGGTAGTCTGTTCCTTCATCACCTTCCTGCAATTCAAAAGCATCGAACGGCATATCCTGAATCAACTTACCTTTGATGTAACTTTGTTTCTTTTCTTTTGCGATCCTGCGGAGAAACGCATAGTATATAATTTGCGTAAAATATGAGAAAGGATTATTAGATTTACTTGGATCAAAGTTATCAATATATTGAATACAATTTTCCACTCCATCGAGAATCATGTCATCTCGATAACTGTAATTTATGAAGTTGGGTTTGTAAGAAAGGTGGGTCGCAATTTTAAGAATGCATTCACCAATATAATTGCTGACGATGGGCTTTGTTTTACCCTCTGATTCTGCTTTGGCTTTCAGTTCTCGATATTCTATTAGCGCCTTCAGAAAGTCAGCGTTGTTTACATAGTGAGCCATACATAAAACTTCCTCATATAATTAACATGTTGTTATTCTACAACATCTTCAAGTAAAAGACAAATCTTTTTATGTTACAAATTATATTTGCTTTTTTATTTGTCTTGGGGGATAATCAACAGTGTTGGGGTTTGAACAGATAGATCAATGTACTGTATCGTTACCTCTAACGACAGTTAAGGGTTTTTCTTCTTCTTCTGTTTCTTGGTTTGCCATAGCAGCAAGCATTTCAATTCTCTTCTTTGCGTCTTCTACTGTCATTGATTCTTCATCATCCCAATGTAATGATTCTTCTTTTTTGTTCTTATCCATGAAAGTTGTAGATTCTTCTTGTTCCTTTACAATTCTCATATAATGCGGAATAAAAACATGATGTAGTTTTTTACAAAACATTACATCTTTCTTAAGAATAACATATATTTTGTCATCAGAAAATTGACATAATGGGTGAGCAGTGATATGTTCACGACCAGTTTCAAATACAGGTATTGTTCTCATAACCATTGGTGTTTCAAGTAAGATACGATCTTCATCTTCTTCTCGCAATACTGCCATAACTTGTTCTCCCGAACAAAGTTTCAGTACTACAAAAAATTCTGAACCAGTTAACATAGATCAACCTCTACCATTTTTATTTTAAATTCTTCTTCAGCATAAGTTTTGTAACGCTCTGCTGCATGATTTAGAGTATGGTTTTTCCAAGACTTCCAATGTAGGTCATCTGCTATATCAAAAAGATTACAATGTGTTTTTCCATCTTTTAATCGCAGCCCACGCCCAATACTTTGCAGATTGCGTATTTTACTTTTTGAAGGTGATGCGAAAATAACATTCTGTATCGAAGGTATATTGATACCTGTTGAGAATGTCCCGAAAGAAGCAATGATGATAGCATCTTTTTCTCCCTCTGTGATATGTCTAATTGACTCACGATCAGAAGTTTCTGTTCCTCCGTACACAAAGAAAATTTTTCTGGAATCATCTGCCTTTTCTTTTATTAAATTGTAAAGAATTTTACCATGTTTCTCTACATATTGGAACAGAACAAGTGTATTTCCTGTTGATTTGACTGCTAGGTTACGAATAAATTTATTTCTTTTTTCGCAGCCGACGATCCAGTCAATTTCCTCTTGATATGTATTGTTCTTGCGTTCCTTGCGTATTTCTTCCGTGTACTTGAGAATGATACACATTATATTTAGGTTAGACAATCTTCCAGAATCCATAAGAGTTTTGGTTGTAGTAACCTTATGTACTGGTCCAAAGATACCTTCAAGAACTAAACGATGCACTTTTTTGTTATCAAGAGTACCAGTTGTACCTACACGATAACGAATTGTGTCCATCTTTTCCATAACCCCAGTTAAGGATTTTGCTTTAAATTGGTGTGCTTCGTCACCAAAGATAACTTGGAATTGTTTGAACCATGCGCGTGGTTGTAAGTAGATGGATTGCCAAGTTGTAATTAGAACATCCTTGGTAAATTCTTTCGGGAAACCAGAGTAGAGTTTCTGGCAATGACCTTTAACAGACCATTCATTAGCAGAGGAATAATCTTCAAAATCTGAGTACATCTGTTCAACAAGAGATGTAGTTGGTACAATAAGAACACACTTGCGTCCTTGTTCAACATGCCAACGCATGACAGAGTAAATAATAAATGATTTACCTGAACCAGTAGGAGATAGCAACAATGTTCTTTCATCATTGATTGCTTTTTGAATAGCGTCTATTTGATAATCGCGAATTTCAATTTTTGATGGAAGATCCAAATCACGAACATATGATTCTATAATATCATGCGTAATATTATTGTTTGGTTGAAAATCTGTTTTCCAAGTTAAGAGATAATCATTTCGTTCACAGAATTGTTCAACATAATTTATAAGACCAATATAAAGAGTTTTTCTTACCTGGTCGTATAAACGAACTTTACCATCCCACAATCTTGCTCTATATTGTGGAGTGAACCTTGCTCCTGGATATTCATATGTAAAAAAGTCAGCAAGTTCCTGCTCAACACTTGGATCCCCAAATATTCGTACATAAACATCATCTAACTTTTCAACTGTTAACGCTACCATCACATTCCTGCTAAAAACTTTTTCCACTCAACAGCAGTTTTAATTTGCCAATCTCTGGCTTTAACTTGCTGCATAACTGATTCAAGGAAATAAATCATTGTCTCAAGATAATCAATCTTGACTTTAAGAATATTTAAATCTTCATCGCCAGCTAGGAATTCATCCATCTCATTTTTGAGTGGCTTAATACCTTGCCACTGAGACCAACCAAGATCAGATAATTCATCACGAGATAATTCACCACGATAGTAGCGAAACTTATTTTTGCGTAAAAGATTATAATCTGATTGTAGTTTTGTATGTTTAAGTTTTACCTGCACCAGCAGTTTAACATACTTTGCGTGAAGTTTGGGAGTTGTTGTGGAATTTTCACCGAGATAATTATCATCAATCTCACAGTCTTTATCCCACATTTCTTGCAATTGTTCAATGTTCATAATAACCTCAAAAATATTAACTACATTATACTGTAGTTATTACAAAAAATCAAATTTGCCTTACAAGAACTTGTAGTATCCGTAGCGGAAAGTTGCGTTTCCAATTAAATATTGGACATCAGTATTAGTTCCAGCGAACTGTAATGAGTCTAATGAAATAGGAAACATGTCATGAAATTGCACTGATTTCACTACTTGATTATTTGCACCTAATATTTGTAGTGTAGCATCAGAATAATTTTTTGCAAGTTCACTATAATTATTAGTGTCATTTGCAGCAAATGTGACGTATTGTTCATAAGATTCTGGGAACCCTAAAGCAACTATCCAATTATAAATTGCTTGATAGTTAGCCATCTGTTCATCAACTAAAAACTGTACTGTTAGTTGATCATATGTTAATGTTTCACCTGGAATTGGTGCTACATTAAACGGATTACCAAACTCTGGTGCACCAAGTGTAATACCTGGTAAATTTACAGATTGCGCAAAAAATGACAGATCTGGTAACTTTTGAATGTTGAACATGAATCCATTTGGGGATAATGGATTAATGTTTGTTGGAATTGGGCATGAAAGGGTAGTAGTCATACTATTATTTAGGAATAAAAAAGGGAGACATTTCTGTCTCCCTTAATACCGCTTCTTACTGTCGGTTCAATAATCCGAAGATTACATTAGGTTAGTAACCTTAACGCGACGGTAGTAGTAGT
>DITO01000077.1 GCA_002422065.1 Erysipelotrichaceae bacterium UBA6182
ATGGAAATCCGTGGGGCTGCAGGTGGTGATGAAGGAAACATCTTTGCGGGTGATTTATTTCGTATGTATTCACGATATGCAGAATCTAAAGGATGGAAGGTTGAAGTTCTTGAAGCAGCAGAAGCTCAGTCAGGGGGATATACACTCATCTCTTTTGCGATCAAAGGAAATGATGTTTATCGCTATTTAAAATTTGAATCAGGTGCACATCGTGTACAACGTGTTCCAAAAACAGAAACACAAGGACGTATCCATACATCGACTGCCACTGTATTAGCTATGGCTGAAGTTGAACAAGAAGACTTTGAACTGAATGAAAGTGATTTAACGTTTGAAACGCATCGTGCATCAGGAGCTGGTGGACAAAGTGTTAATAAGACTGACTCTGCAGTTCGTGTTGTCCACGTTCCTACAGGGATTAGTGTCAACATGCAAGAAGGGCGTTCACAACACGATAATCGCGATCGTGCTGTGAAGATTATTCGTGCACGTGTGTACGAAGCTCACATGGAAAAAATAGAAGAGGCTAAAGGAAAAGAGCGTCAATCTAAGATTGGACGTGGTAGTCGTTCAGAAAAAATCAGAACGTACAACTATCCTCAAAACCGTCTTTCAGATCATCGTATTGGATTAACCATAGTTCAACTTGATCGTATCATGGAAGGTAAACTTGATGATGTCTTTGATGCACTACTTGCATTTGAACAAAAGACAAAACTGGAACAACCCCTTGATGGCGACCTATAATCAAACACTAAAAACTGCATACTTAAAAGCAAGGGATGATTTTGATTCACTTGTTTTTAAGCGTTATCTTGTAGAGTTATGTACTGCACAAAATATCGATTTATATTTTCACATGGATGATGAGATTCCTCAAAGTATTCTGGAAGTATTTAATACAGGAATTGAAGCATTACTTCAAGATACACCATTGGCTCATGTCTTAGGATATGAATGGTTTTATGGACGTCAGTTTAAGGTTAATGGGGATGTACTTATTCCAAGACCTGAGACTGAAGAACTTGTTGCTCATGTCTTAGATCGAATTGAATCATTATTTGGAAGTAATCCTAAGCTTAAAGTAGCGGATGTAGCTTGTGGCAGTGGTATTATTGGGTGTACACTCAAAGCCGAACTTCCATCACTAGAAGTCGTATGTACAGATCTTAGTGAACCTGCTTTAAAAGTAGCAGATGAAAATGCAATATCACTTGGAATTGATGTTTCCTTTAGACAAGGGGATATGTTACTTCCACTTGTGGGTGAAGTGTGGGATGTTATTGTATGCAATCCACCGTATATTGAACTTTCTGAAACATTGGATCGTAGTGTAAAAGATTATGAACCTCATTTAGCATTATTTGGAGGAGAAGATGGACTACTATTGTACCGTCGTTTTCTTGATCAACTTGATCAAGTGACTTCAAATACCACACTTGTAGCTTTTGAAATGGGTTATCAACAACGAGAATTTATTACCCAGGAAATACTTCTTCGGTTTCCTGAAGTGCAAGTTGAATGTGAAATTGATTTAAATGGCAAAGAGCGAATGCTGTTTTTTGTGACTAAGAAACCATAAGGTTTCTTTTTCTTTTGGCCTCAACCACGCATGGCTGTGGTAAAATAAATGATGGGAGAAACAACAATGGAACATTTAAAAATTGGTTTAGCTACCGATCATGGTGCTTACGAGCATAAAGAAGCCTTAAAGGCACACTTAATAGCGCAAGGTTATGATGTTGTCGACTTTGGATGCTTTGATTCATCCAGTGTTGATTATCCAGATACAGTGTACCCTTGTGCACTTGCAGTTTCCAATCAAGAAGTTGATGCTGGGATTGTCTTTTGTGGCACAGGCATTGGAGCAAGCATTGTCGCAAATAAAGTCAAAGGTATTCGCTGTGCACTGATTCATAATCCATGGATGGCTCAAGTCACAAAAGAACATAACGATGCTAATGTGATTGCGATGGGTGGACGAATTATGGATATCCCACTTGTGTTAGAGTGTGCAGATGTTTGGTTAAAAACATCCTTTTCACATGAAGCGCGCCATCAACAACGTATTAATAAAATCGCTGCTTTGGAGGATTAATATGAAAGATACATTAATCGCATCTCTAATAGAGAAAGAACATCAAAGACAATCAAATACGATTGAACTTATCGCCTCTGAAAACTTTGTATCCAATGATGTCCTTGAAGCTGCTGGTTCAATCTTAACGAACAAGTATGCAGAAGGTTATCCAGCAAAGCGTTATTATGGAGGGTGTGAAGTTGTCGATGAAGTAGAAGATCTTGCTCGACAACGCTTATGTGAACTCTTTGGTGCTGAACATGCCAATGTTCAACCTCATAGTGGTTCAACTGCAAACATGGCAGTCTATATGAGTGTCATTAAACCTGGAGAAACCATTCTCGGAATGGACTTAAAAGCTGGTGGTCACTTAACTCATGGTCATCCATTAAGTTTTAGTGGACAGCTTTATAACTTCGTTTCTTATGGTGTAGATTCAAATTCACATCGTGTTGATTATGAAGAAGTCAGAAGATTGGCACATCTTCATAAACCTAAGATGATTGTTGCGGGAGCAAGTGCTTACTCACGCTTTCTAGATTTCAAAGCATTTAGAGAGATATGTGATGAAGTGGGTGCCTATCTTATGGTGGATATGGCCCACATTGCGGGGCTTATAGCTGCAAAGCTTCATCCAGATCCAGTGCCTTATGCAGATTTTGTAACATCAACAACCCATAAAACACTTCGAGGGCCTCGAGGTGGAATTATTCTGTGTAAGCAGAAATGGGCTGCCATACTTGATCGTGAAGTATTCCCTGGAGTACAGGGAGGACCACTCATGCATGCTATAGCTGCAAAAGCAGTATCATTTCATGAAGCCTTACAACCATCGTTTGTAGAATATCAAAAACAAGTCATAGCCAATGCACAAGTTTTTGCAAAAACACTCATGAATGAAGGTGTTAAAGTTATTACGGATGGTACCGATAATCATCTTGTGCTCTTTGATGTCAAACAAAGTTTTGACATTAATGGTAAACAAGCGCAGAATCGTTTAGAAGAAATGGGATTTACCACAAATAAAAACAGTGTCCCATTTGATACATTACCACCACTTGTTACTTCAGGTATTCGTATAGGAACACCTGCAATGACAACGAAGGGATATACTCAGTTAGATTTTATTCAAGTAGCAAAATGGATTGTAGAAATTCTTCGATCTCCACTTGATGCAGATTTAAGTGAACTTAAGCAAAGCATAAACAATTTTATAACACAAAAGGAGAAAGACTATGCTAACCGTACTTGATCACCCATTGATTACTCACAAACTTGCTGTAATGCGCTCAATTAATACAGGGACAAAAGATTTCAGACAAAACCTTGATGAGATTGCCGGACTTATGGCTTATGAAATATCACGAGATTTACCTCTTGCAAAGATTCGTGTTGAGACACCAATGCAAATCACTGAAAGCTATGAACTAGCAAAATCAGTAGTGTTAATTCCAATATTACGTGCAGGACTTGGAATGGTGAATGGCATTCTTAATCTAATACCTACAGCTAAAGTAGGTCATGTAGGAATGTATCGTAATGAGGAAACACTAGAGCCTCAACAATATTATGCTAAGTTTCCACCAAATATGCCAGATTCAGTCGTTATGGTTTTAGACCCTATGTTAGCAACTGGAGGTAGTGCTTCAGCTGCAATTACAATCCTTAAAGAAAAAGGAGCTAAATCCATTAAACTTGTATGCTTAGTTGGAGTTCCTGAAGGAGTAGCACGAATCGAAAAAGATCATCCAGATGTTCATATCGTATTAGCTGCTCTTGATGAAAAACTAAACGAGATTGGTTACATTGTTCCTGGGTTGGGAGATGCAGGAGACAGAATATTTGGAACCAAGTAATGCTTCGTGGTTGTTGAAGGCTGTTGGGTTAGGATTTCAGATAGCACTCACGCTACTTGCGTGTGTACTTTTGGGATTATGGCTTGATAGTTGGCTTAACACAAAACCATGGATGCTTATCCTCGGTGTCGTTATCGGACTCATCAATGTATTTAAAATTTTATTTGATTGGAGTAAAGTATGACACCTAACCCACTTATCCAATCAAAAGAGATTAAGATCATGTATGGTGTTGCAATCATCATGACTATTGCAAAGTTTAATCTTGGTGTCGGTTTTGCCGTTGGTTTAACCGCATCTTTAATTCACCAATTGTTATTTGTTCAATATGTTGATAAGATACTCTTTGAAGAAAAATTTTCAGTGTTTATGTTTATCATTAGTTATTTATTTCGTTTCATGATATTAGCAGCAGCCGTAGCATCCGCATTTGTATTGTCTGATTATGTCAGCATATATGGTGTTATCTTCGGGTTGTTTGTGCTAAAATTGTGGGTATATGTGAAAGAATTAACATTAAAGAAAGGAGAGAACCGTTGAATCAATTTCTTGAGTGGGCATTTTCTACCCCTCTACAAGTTGAAGTGATTTCAATTTGGATTATCACTGGACTTATTATTGCACTGGTATTTGCGATCAATCATGCGATTAAAAAAGCAGATGTTATGGCAAAACCGACAGGACTTGTCTTACTAGGAGTACTAATTGTTCAAACATTTAGTACAATCACTAATGACAACATGGGGAAACACAATGCCTCAGGGTATGCTCCTTACATTGGAGCACTAGCATTATTCCTGCTATTCAGTAATATTTCAGGCTTATTTGGATTAGCCCAACCTACAGCAAACTACAGTGTTACATTAACACTTGCATTAATTTCGTTTGTTTTAATTCAAAGAGCAGTATTCAAAACCAATGGTTTTGTGAAATATTTTACCCGCTTATTTGAACCATACCCTGTGTTCTTCATTATGAACTTCTTTGGAGCAGTTGCCCCACTAGTCTCAATGTCTCTGCGTCTATTCGGAAACATTACTGGTGGAACAATTATTATGCTATTGTTCTACACATTTACAAGTTATCTTTCGGGGTTCATTCCAGTGATTGGACAATTTGATTTTATTGGTCCACTTGTTGCCCCATTCCTACATGCTTACTTTGATTTATTCGTAGGCTTTATACAAATGTATGTCTTCATCTCATTAACTACTGTATTTGTAGCAAATGAGTTACCATCTGAACCAGAAATAAACTAAAAAGGAGAAAATTGAATATGGATATCGCACGTGGATTAATCGCTATTGGCGCAGGTATAGCAGTACTTACAGGGACTATGACAGGAATTGGACAAGGATATGCAGCAGGTAAAGCTGTAGAAGCAGTCGGTCGTAACCCAGAAGCAGAATCAAAAATTCGTTCTATGTTAATTCTAGGAGCTGCGATTGCAGAAACAGCAGCGATCTATGGATTACTTATTTCCTTCTTATTATTGTTCGTATACCAATAAAACACACTCATGAAGGAGGATGCACATGATCAATATCGACATCATGGGCAAATTGTTTCCTGACTTGAGAACCATGTTGGTGCAACTTGCAGCGACTGGAGTGTTGTTTTACCTATTCCGTAAATACTTATGGAATACAGTAAGTCAATACTTACAGAAACGTAGCGATTTTATGCAACAACAACTACTCGATGCGAAACAAGCTAATGAAGAAGCCCAAACGACGTTAGACCAATCAAAAGAACAACTACAACGTGCTGCTCAAGAAGCAACACGAATTATTGAGCGCGGAAACAATGAAGGCAAGCGAGTTAAAGAAGAAGTTATAAATGATGCTAAACAACAAGCAACCTTTAAACTTGAATCCGCTCGCCAACAAATTATTGCCGAAAGAGCTTCGATGATGAGTGATGTTCAAAAAGAAATCGTCGATGTGGCGATTTTAGCAAGTGAAAAATTATTACGAAATGTTGTGGATGCAAAGGCCGATGAAGCTTTACTTGAAGCTTATGTGAAGGATGTTTTAAAATCGTGAGTGCTATTGCGAAAAGATATGCTACTGCACTTGTTGAATTAGCCCATGAATATAATCTCACTGAGATTTTTCATGAACAAATCCAACAACTCCACACTATTATTCAATCATCTGCACTTGATGAGTTTTTAGGTGCGCCTCAAATCAGTCCAACTGAAAAGAAGGATGTCATAGAAAAATCACTATCATCATTTCATCCATATATTGTTCGTTTCATATTTGTAAGTATTGATAAAAAAAGAACATCACAATTATTAACTATCTGTGAAGAAACATTACTTCAACTTGATATTGTATTAAATATTAAGCGTGGAATTGTTAAGTCTACACGTGCAATGAGTGAAGAACAACTGAAGACTTTAATTGATGCTTTATCAACATCATGGAATTCTAAAGTTATTCTTACCAACATTGTTGATACAACACTCATTGGTGGATACAAGATTGAAATGGAAGATGCTATCCTTGATGGCAGTCTAAGAGGGCAACTTGATGAGTTGCGTTCATATTTAAATTCAGAAAGAAGGATGACACATGGAACTTAGACCAGAAGAAATAAGTGCCTTAATTAAAGAACAGATCAAGAACTATGATTCTCGTTTAGTTCTAGAAGATGTTGGAACAGTCATCAAAGTTGGGGACGGTATCGCACTCATTAATGGTTTATCAAAAGCCATGGCTGGTGAGCTTTTAATGTTTCCTAATGATGTTGTTGGAATGGTACTTAACCTTGAAGAAGACCACGTCGGTGCAGTTTTAATTGGACAAGATTCTCTAATTAAAGAAGGCGATGAAGTTAAACGTAGTGGAAGAATCGTTGAAGTCAACGTTGGAGATGCTTTACTTGGACGAGTTGTTAATGCGTTAGGTCATGCTATTGACGGTGGACCTGCAATCGAATCAACAACGTTTAGACCAGTAGAACGTGTTGCCCCAGGGGTAATGACTCGCCAATCTGTTAATCAACCATTACAAACAGGACTTAAGATCATTGACTCCATGATTCCTGTTGGACGTGGACAACGTGAACTTATTATTGGAGATCGCCAAACAGGGAAAACAGCCATTGCGGTTGACACTATTATTAATCAAAAAGACCAAAATGTTATTTGTATTTATGTTGCGATTGGACAAAAAGCATCAACAGTTGCTCAAATCGTTGAAAAACTTCGTAATCATGGTGCAATGAATTATACAACCGTGGTCTCATCTACAGCTTCTGAAATGGCTCCATTACAATATCTAGCACCATATACAGGTTGTGCTATTGGTGAAGAATGGATGGAACAAGGCAAAGATGTTTTAATCATCTATGATGATTTATCAAAACATGCGGTAGCTTACCGTACGATGTCACTATTACTTCGTCGTCCACCAGGACGTGAAGCGTATCCAGGGGATGTTTTCTATTTACATTCTCGTCTTCTTGAAAGAGCTGCTAAACTCAATAAAGAATATGGTGGTGGATCACTAACTGCACTTCCAATCATTGAAACATTAGCGGGAGATATTTCTGCTTATATTCCAACAAACGTAATCTCAATTACGGATGGTCAACTATTCTTTCTTACTGAGTTGTTTAACTCAGGATTTAGACCTGCAGTTGATAGCCGTTTATCTGTATCACGTGTAGGATCTGCTGCACAAACTAAAGCAATGAAACAAGTATCAGGTTCACTCAAACTAGAACTTGCCCAATATCAAGAACTAATTGCTTTTGCACAGTTCGGTTCTGATCTTGATCCTTCAACTAAGAAAATCATTGATCACGGTGCACGACTAATGCAACTTCTTAAACAAAAGCAATATAGTCCTATGCCACTCAGCTTAATGGTAATAAGCCTTTTCAGTGCAAAATACAAATTCCTTGAAACAATTGAAGTTGAGGATATTGTTGATTTTGAAGCACAACTTCATAGTTACATTAAAGAAGATTATCCTCATATTTTAGAAGAAATCGAAACTAAGAAGATGATTTCAGAAGAGCTTCAAGCCACGATGATGCAAGCGTGCGAAAAATGCGTGACTCTCTTCCATCAAATGAAGGGTCACTAGCATGCCAATTGGTAAGCAAGCCATTAAGCGTCGAATTCGCTCCGTTTTAGCTACTAAAAAGATTACACAAGCGATGGAGTTGATTTCGATTTCTAAATACCAAAAACAAAAAGCACTCCTAGAGCGAAACAAAAACTATGCCGATACATTACTCGATATGGTGGCTGACATTGCATCGCGCTCTTATGTGGAGGATGTCTTTTGGCTTGAAGAAAGAGAAGACACACATCCATGCGTCATCTTAATCACATCGGATTTAGGGCTTTGTGGAGGATACAACAGTAATACATTGAAAGTGTTTAAACAAGTTCCATCGGTTAATCAATGTATTGCGATAGGATATAAAGGTGTTCGATATACTACTTCAAGAGGTTATAACGTTATTTCTCTAAGTTCTGAGGGATTAAATATGGCCGTGATTAATGAAGTAATGAGTGGAATCTATGATCAAATCAAAAGCAATGAGATTACATCAATTCATGTAGTCTATACAGAGTTTATTAACAGTGTTACTTTTGATCCTAAATCAGTGAAGTTATATCCATTCACTGTTCCTGAAAAAGAAAGCACATCTTTAATCGCAGAGACTATTTTTGAGCCATCTGGATCAGATATACTTAATCAACTTATTCCGATGACGATATCATCAAGTATCTATCGTATGTATCTCTCATCGAAAGCTTCAGAACAAGCTGCTCGTCGCTTAGCGATGGAAAATGCTACTGATAATGCTCAAGAGATTATCGAAAATCTTACGCTTAAATTTAATCAATCAAGACAAGCTGCAATTACTCAAGAGATTTCTGAAATTGTGGCTGGTGCTGACGCACTGTAAGGGAGAATCATTATGAACAATCAAGGAAAATTAATTCAAATCATTGGACCAGTGGTCGACATCCGTTTTAAAAAGGATTCACTCCCAGCGCTTAACCATGCGGTTGTAATAGAAAAAGGTGATGAATCACTTACCGTTGAAGTTGCTCAGCACGTCGGTGACGATGTTGTTCGTTGCATCTCAATGGGTTCGACTGATGGATTAGTGAGAGGAATGGTTGCGAATGATACTGGTGCTCCAATTTCAGTTCCTGTAGGAAAAGAAATTCTTGGACGTATGTTCAATGTCTTAGGAGACACCATCGATAATCTAGGTCCTATTCCAGATCATATCTTAAGAAGTCCAATTCATCGTCAAGCTCCAACATTTAAACAACAACAAACCACAGCTGAAATCCTAGAAACAGGGATTAAGGTTATAGACTTATTATGCCCATATGCTAAAGGTGGAAAAGTAGGTCTATTTGGTGGTGCTGGTGTTGGTAAGACTGTCGTCATGCAAGAACTTATCCATAACATTGCTAAGCAACACGGAGGACTTTCTGTTGTTGCTGGTGTTGGAGAACGTACTCGTGAAGGGAATGATCTCTACCATGAAATGAAAGACTCCAATGTCTTAGACAAAACAGTTCTTGTTTATGGACAAATGAATGAATCACCAGGAGCACGTATGCGTGTTGCCTTATCAGCTCTAACAATGGCAGAACACTATCGTGATGTAGATAAACAAGACGTTCTTCTCTTCATCGATAACATCTTTAGATTTACACAAGCAGGTTCAGAGGTTTCTGCACTTCTTGGTCGTATGCCATCTGCAGTAGGTTACCAACCAACACTAGCCACAGAAATGGGCCAGTTACAAGAGCGTATTACATCAACTAAAGAAGGTTCAATTACATCAGTTCAAGCAATTTATGTTCCAGCGGATGACTTAACTGACCCAGCCCCTGCAACTGCTTTTACACACTTAGATGCTAAAACAGTACTTGATCGCTCAATTGCAGCGTTAGGGATTTATCCTGCGGTGGATCCATTGGATTCATCATCTCGTATGTTAGACCCTCTAGTTGTTGGAGAAGAACACTATCTAGTAGCTCGTGGAGTTCAATCACTCCTTCAACGATACAAAGAACTTCAAGATATTATCGCCATCTTAGGGATGGATGAATTATCTGATGAAGATAAACTAATCGTGAATCGTGCACGTCGTGTACGTAACTTCTTATCTCAACCATTCCATGTTGCTGAACAGTTTAATGGTATAAAAGGACTATTTGTACCTGTAAAAGATACAATAGCTTCATTTAAAGAAATTCTTGAAGGTAATGCGGATAATCTACCGGAGTTTGCCTTTATGTTTGTGGGAACCATTGAGGAAGCACGAGCTAAAGCGAAAGCAGGTGCCTAATGTTTAAGGTACAAGTGATTACTCCTCTAGGGGACAACAAAACAATTGAAACCAACATTCTCAACGTACGAACTTCAAATGGTGACATTGGAATTTTAGCGAATCATATGCCGATTGTTGCAATGTTGCAAATATCAATGATGAGTACGGTTGAATCAGATGGTCGTCATCGTTATGCTCTTGCAGGTGGAGTACTTTACTTCGCAAATAACATTGCAACCATCCTTACTGATGCTATTGAGCGTAGTGATGAAATTGATATTGAACGTGCACTCAAAGCAAAAGAGCGTGCTGAAAAAGAAATTAAAGATCCAAACAGTGATATTAAGAAAGCGGAAGTGTCACTTAAACGTGCACTAAACCGAATTGATGTTGCATCATGATTGAGCTAGAACCCATTGTAAATGTATTGCTTCATTTCTTCGGATTCTTTGTCGCCATGTATGGAATATCGGCAATCCAGTTTGAAAAAGCACTTAGGCAAGGAAGAACATTTCAAGCTCAAGTCTTATACATTGGATTAAGTATGGGTCTTGGTTATCTAATCGCTCAGTTTCTAAAACAATTAATGTTACGTTAAAAAACATGAGGATGCTCATGTTTTTTAATTCTTTGATTGTGGTATAATAGGGACTACAAGTGAGGTTATTACCATGCTATTTTCCAAATCCGTGGGTATCGATTTAGGTACCGCTAACATCTTAATATATGTCAAGGGACAAGGAGTTGTTCTTGATGAACCATCCGTTGTTGCTCTTGAAGCCGAAACAAAAAAATGTATTTCTGTAGGTCAATCCGCAAAAGATATGCTAGGTCGTACACCTGGTCGTATTTTAGCTGTTCGTCCTCTTAAAGACGGGGTTATTGCAGATTTTGAAGTGACTGAAATTATGTTGCAGCACTTTATTCGTAAGCTTAAATTAAAAGGTGTCTTTTCACGTCCAACTATCTTAATCTGTTGTCCATCAAACATTACTTCTGTTGAACGTAATGCGATTCGTGATGCAGCATATCGTGCTGGTGCTAAGAAAGTATATATTGAAGAAGAACCTAAGGTTGCAGCTATTGGTGCAGGATTAGATATTTCTAAACCAAATGGTAGTATGGTACTTGATATTGGTGGTGGTACTACTGATGTTGCGATTCTTTCTTTAGGAGAAATTGTTACATCAACATCCCTTAAGATTGCGGGAGATAGACTCGATCGCGATATTATTAAGTACATTAAAGAATCTTATAAACTACTTATTGGTGATCGTACTGCAGAAGAAGTTAAGAAGCGTATTGGTACAGCATGGCGTGGATCTACACAAGAAACCATGGATGTTAGTGGTCGTGACTTAGTTACAGGACTTCCACATACAATTACGATGAATTCTGAAGAGACTGAACTTGCTATGCGTGAATCACTACAAGATATTGTTCGTGCTTGTCGTACTGTTCTTGAACAAACGCCTCCAGAATTATCAGCAGATATTGTCACTCGTGGTGTTGTCTTAACCGGTGGTGGGGCATTACTTCGTGGTATTGATGAATTACTCATGAATGAACTTAACGTTCCTGTGTACATTGCTGAAAATGCATTAACATGTGTAGCGGAAGGTACAGGCATTATGCTTGAGACACTTCATAAATAAACCAAATCACTAATCTAAACCTCGTAAGAAATTACGAGGTTTTATTTAGGAAAAAAAGAAGTAATGGAGAATAGTAGAGTAGGAGGAGGGAATATGAATGATTATGAATTAATTCAACAAGCTTACAATATAAAATCTAAAGAAGAAGGAATGCATTATTATACAAAACTACTTAACGATCAGATTCGAAATATGACACTCCAACAAATCAAAATGGAATGTGTCTCATCGATTAATCGACTTCATCGCCAAGAAATCAAAGCAGACATTAATGTCCAAGTGGGGGATGTCTGCTACATTGATTATGGACCGATGTATCGTTATGAAGCTGGTTATCAGCATTTTGGAATTGTTCTAAAATTATCACATTTCAAAGCGTTTGTTGTACCGCTAACTTCTAATCAGAACACATATCATTTAGAAAAGGAACATGTATTTATCGTGGGAGCTATTGAAGGATTAACGAAGCATTCTGTCTGTTTCCTTAATGATGCTAAGTTTATCAATACTTCTAGAATTATTGATGTCTATGGACATTTATCCATGCAAGATCAGAGATTCATTCAACTTCGTCGTAAAGTTTTTGAAACAATTTTTGGATGATGTGGTATTCTATACCCATGACAATATACAAAGAACTTAACAACAAAAAATGCATTATTCTAGTTTCTGGTGGACCCGATTCAATGGCCTTAGTACATATGGCTATGAGTTATAAATTAGACATCGTTTTAGTGAGTGTGAATTATCATATGCGTGATTCTTCGCAAAAAGATATTGAGTTGATTCAATCTTTTGCATTACAACATCAACTACCGTGTCACATCTTTGATGCTTATGACTTAAAAGGAAACTTTCAAGCGAAAGCCCGTGATTTTCGATACCAAAAAGCAATTGAGGTAGCTGAAACCGTTGGTGCAGAGGTTATCTTAACTGCCCATCATCTTGATGATCATATTGAAACATACTTGTGGCAGATTAAACGTAATCATAAACCACTTCATTATGGTATCAAACCTTCCACATGGCTTAAAGACTTCATGCTTGTAAGACCTTGTTTGATGATGTCAAAGGCACAACTCATCCAGTACAATCATGAACACAATGTTCCTTATATTATCGATGAATCTAATACATCACTAAAATACACCCGCAACGTCATTCGACAACAATGTCTAACCATGAGTGATGCAGTGAAGAATGAAATTCTAAAGGAAATCAATGAGGCAAACCAGGAGATTGATCAAATCATTCAAGCATTTATTCCTCACATGAGTGAACAAGGTATTGATGTTTCTTGGTTTAAAACATTAAGCCATGAACATCAACACGTTTGTCTTAGAGTATTTCTAAATGAACATAAGTCAATTAAAGCAACCAAAGACGCATTAGATCAATTCTGTCTTCATCTAGATCACAAAGACTATCATCAGTTTTTTGCACCGGTTTACTTACTTGTTCATTATGGAATGATAAAAGCATTTCTACCACTTAAGGCAAATACTCAAATCATCAACAATAAAACTGAGCTAGAAAATGCTGACTTAACACTTTATTCTCAATCCCTAAAAAAGTTGCCTTGTGCTTTCTTTGAAGAAGACTTCCCATTAATACTGAGATTTGCGAAACCAAAGGACCGCTTGCAAATTAAAGTAGGACGTAAGAAGGTTTTCAATTGGTTTAGTGAGAAGAAAATCCCACGTATAGCACGCCAATCTTGGCCAGTCATAGAAAACGCAGAAAGACAGGTCATTTATGTGAAAGGATGGGGTGCTGACTTGGTTCATAGGACTAACATTCAGTAACATTTTGTGATAAAATAAGACGAACGCGGAGGAAGTATGAAACATATTCATCAAGACATTAAGCGTGTACTCGTGGATGAAGAATCCATCATTGCACGTTCCAAAGAACTAGGCCAACAAATTAGTGAAGATTATGCAAGAGAAGGGAAAATCCCTCTCCTTGTCGCAGTACTTAAAGGTTCAATACCGTTCATGGCTGAACTAATGAAACACATTACGCTTGATATCGAAATGGATTTCATGGCAGTATCTTCATATGAAGGAACACGCTCAATTGGAGACGTTAAAATCTTGAAAGATTTAGATCGCTCAGTTAAAGGCGGTTCAATTCTTCTAGTCGAAGATATTGTTGATACAGGACGTACCATTGATCAAGTTGTTCAATTACTTATGAATAAAGGCGCGAGTGAAGTTAAGATTGTCTCGCTTTTAGATAAACCAAGCCGCCGTGTCTTGGATATGAATGCTGATTATATTGGGTTTACTATCGAAGACGTATTCGTTGTCGGTTATGGCTTAGACTTTAACGAGAAGTATCGTAACTTACCATACATTGGTGTATTAAAAGATGAACTTTACCAATAACACTCAACTCGAAAGGAGATAAAGGATGAAAGGAAATCGCTTTTTTAATCTCATCCCTTGGATTATAGTTTTACTTGCGGTGATAAGTATTTCTTCTGTACTTAACACCCCAACTATCAAACGTTTGAATTATAACGAATTTGATGCCTTGATTGAACGAGGTATTATCACAGAAGTTAGCGTATCAGTAGCTAACGTTGTTGTTGATGTTCGAGGAACTTATAAAGAAGGCAATCAAACGATTACTTTCGCTTCACGTATTCCAAATACAGAACAAGCAACTAATAATCTTGTAGAAAGATTACAGTCTAAAGGGGCTGTTGTCACCATCATAAATCCTTATGAATCTAATGCATTTGTCGATGCATTATTGCAAATAGTGCCAT
>DITO01000217.1:0-10569 GCA_002422065.1 Erysipelotrichaceae bacterium UBA6182
CTGGGAAGAAAGAAGTTATTGAAGAAGAAGATCTTCCAAAAAAAAATTACATATTTCTTTTCATTCTAGGTGCACTAAGTGTTGTGATTGGTGCAAGACTACTTGTGGATAATGGAGTTGCAATTGCACGTGCTTTAGATATATCTGAAGCAATTATTGGTTTGACAATTGTAGCTATAGGAACTTCTCTTCCTGAGCTTGTGACTACTATAACAGCGTTGATTAAGAAAAATTCAAATCTATCTCTGGGTAATATCATTGGTGCTAATGTAATGAACATTTTGCTCGTTATTCCTTCCGCAACACTTGTGTCTGAAGTTGGACTAGTCATGCGTAGACAAACTGTTGTCCAAGATATTCCGTTTTCACTTCTCTTTATGCTTATTGCAATGTTGCCACCGATAGTTTTTAAAAGGTTCTTTAAATGGCAAGGTGTGCTTTTACTAGTAACCTATGCAATCTATCTAATAATCACAATATTTTAAAACAATGAAGGAATTCATTGTTTTTTTTCGTATTTAATAGAGAGAGGTGAATATGAAAAGTGTTAGTTTTATCTTTGGTCTTTTTGTTTTCTTCACATCAATCATATTATCTATGGTATGGATTATTTTATTCCAGTTTCATAGTGATCAATTTTTGATTCACTCTAAGCAATTACATCGAACATTGAGTATGTCGTGTTTAGATTATTCTTGTAATGCGAGTCAACTACTAACAAGGATTGATAGTGAGACTCTAGAGCGATGGCCTAACCAATCTCAATTTAAAAGAAATATCACTACATTATTATTTGATCCGCTAGTCTTGGAGATTGAGATTGAACTAACGATTCCTACAGGACTTAATGACATCACTTTGAAATATTCAAAAATTATGATTGAAGAGAGGAAATAATACATGTTTGACTATACTGTGCTTTCACCATTCATTCAAGATCCAATGATTACTGATATTAATTACAACGGTTATGACTTATGGTGTGATCATCTTAAGAAGGGGCGATACAAAGTTCATTCCTTTCAATTTCATGATCAAATACAACAATTAGCCTATCGCTTCGCAAATCATGTAAATCAAACTTTTAATCCTAAAACGCCTCTTGTTGAGGCTCAGTTTGATGGAATGAGATGGTCTATGATTCATGAATCAATTACATCTAAAATTTCGATATCGATTCGAAAGACACCTATGATTGCAAGATTATCAACTAAATCAATGATTAAGGAGTCTTATGCACCAGCCCATGTCATTGAGTATCTGATTGATGCGGTTAAAAATCGTAAGAATATCCTTGTGTCTGGTTTGCCTGGGGCTGGTAAGACGGAACTTATAAAATTCTTAACTTCTGCGATTACACCGTATGAGCGTATCATAACGATTGAAGACACTTTAGAAATGCATGTCAAAGCGTTGTATCCATTTCTTGATTCAGTAAGTATGAGAGTGAGTGACCAGTTTAACTATGAGGATGCGATTAAAGCAGCTCTGCGACAGCGTCCTGATTGGATTCTTGTTTCAGAAGTTCGCTCTAAAGAGGTATATTATTTACTTCAAAGTATGTCTACAGGCACACATTGCTTGTCTACTCTGCATGCATCCAATGCTAAGCAAATACCCCAGCGTTTAATGCATATGATTCCTGGACATGATTTGTCCTATGATCAAATGATTTCCCTAATCCACGATGCGATTGATATTGGTGTTCATGTTCAATCAGTAATAACTAAGAAAGGAATACATCGTTGTATAAAGGAAGTTGTTTTATTTAGTCTTAACGAGTTGAATCAGCCACACTGCGAAATAGTCTATGATAACTCATTAGAACTAAAAAAAATCCAAAGTGAGGATGAAGCATGTATTTAGGGATAACGATTCTTATAGGATTATCAGTGATTGTATACATAAATCAACGAGTAAAACTATCATCATTGTTTAAGCGATGTCATGTAGTGAATTCAATCTATGGTCCTTCATATGGGTATTTCAGTAGAAAGGAATCATGGATTCAGATATTTTTCCTTTTAGTAATATTGACTCTGGTAGGATATCTTTTTAAACTATCGTACGAATATAGTCTTGTTTTATATGTTATGGGAGTATGTGCAATGCCTTTATTTCTACACTATCAGGCACGTGCATACTATCATGCTTATAAGTTTAATCAAATCACTACATTTCTACAGCATTTCTTAGCCCACTTCAAAATCTATCATCAATCCTATCATGCTTTAATTGATGTTAAAAATGTTGTTGATGAAGAGTATGTTCACTTAATTGATCAATCACTAGACGAATTAAATCAAGATGCATCTAAGCATCCACTTCAATTTCTATTTGATATTACTCCACATTTTATTGTTGTAAATATTNNATTAAGAATCTTCATAGCATCAAAAATAAGATTGTAGTTCTTGTAGGATTGTCACTCATCATAGCGCTTTTCAATCAACATATGTTAAGTAGTTTTATGGATTTATCCAACAATAAAGTTTATCAGCTTTCCATTTTTGTGTTTCTAAGTGTCCTGCTATTAACAACCATTAAGGCGTATGAACTATTGAATACATCATGGATTTTAAAGAGTGAGTGCTTATGGAAAGATTGATATATATTCTCATAGTTGCAGTGATTTATGCACTTTTATGGACGAATAAAAAAACATTGGAAAAACTATTTTTAGAAAAGGAAACACCGATTTTATTGCATATATTAGAGCGAGAAGAAGTCAGTGAGTTCTCATCCAAGCGAGTTACGAGAGGTTTGCTTGTAATGGGGTTATCACTGTTATCTCTTGCTTTGAATCAAAGTACGTTTGTAAGTTTATCTTGGATTGTGATTGCAATATTGATGATCAAATGGCCGGCACTTGTGTTGAAACAACTCTATCAGAAACGGTTGAATCAACTCAAGATTGAGTTCCCAATATGGCTTCGACAATTGCAAATACTCTTACAACACAATACGGTGGTGCAGAGCTTGAGACTTTCTCAATCGCATGCTCCTCAATTATTTAAGGTTGCCTTAAGAGATCTTGTTGCACAACTTGAATTATCACCCCACGATTTATTGTTGTATACAAGCTTTCTTCAAGAATATCAAAGTATTGAGGTGCAGCGTGCGATGAAATTACTTTATCGTTACAATCGTGTAGGATCACAGGATGCTACACGACAATTAGCACGACTTATTCAAGCGACTACCAAATGGTTGCGAGACCAACGCTTTAACCAACAGTCGACAACGATATCTTTAGTGGGGTGGTGGGGAATGTTGCCATTGTTAGGTGTTGGGGGTTTGTTCTTAGTAATGATGGTTCAGACTATTATGACGTTATTAGAAAGGAGGTGAATGAATGAAAGCTTTTTTTGAAGAATATGGTTTAGTACTTGTAGTTACTGTAATTGCGGTAGGTATGATTTCATTCTCAGAAGGTTTTAAAGAGACTCTAAAAACAAATTTAAACGATCAGTGGCAAAGTATGACTGAAGTAGGTAACTGATGAAAGGTTCATTTGAGTTTGCGTTTATATTAACCTTTGTCATGATGTTTCTTGTGTTAGGAATAGGACTTATTAGGATTATGATTCAATATCAAGATGCAAAGATGTTACAAGAGAGAATTGTAGCTCATATTGAAGTCATGGATGAGTTTAATGAACAAAATCAAAGTCTAGCACAACTTACATCAATATCAAATTGTTCGCAATGTAAAGTAAGTTATGAGGCAGATGAGTATAATCGTATTGAAGTTATCATTACTTTTCCACTTAATCTTCCTATTATCGACTGGTCAATGCAAACAAAGATTCGAGCAAAAACAATCCCATTATTCTAAAAGGCGAATTTCGCCTTTTTTTTAGAGTATCTTGTGATATTATATCTGAGTGAGGTGAATATGATATTAACGATTGATATTGGAAACTCCAACGTGTTTATCGTTGGATATGTCCATGATAAGAAAGTGTTTGAAAATCGCCAAGAAACGATTAAAGTAGATGTTGTTCAATACTATATACAGTACTTTGAAATGATTAAAACTATGTGTGAGCATAAAGAAGCGGTTGAAGGAATAGTCATTAGTTGTGTTGTACCATTGATTGAAGAAGCAATATTATCATGTGTTGTTGATGTATTTGAAATTGAGCCATTGTTTGTCAATGGAGATTTAATTCAATCATTTGAAAACAGATTAGTAAGACCACAAGAGATCGGTGCCGATCTATTAGCAACCACTATTGCTATTCTTGACAAGAAACTATACCCTGCCTGTGTTGCGGATATTGGTACTGCTTCAAAGGTTACAGTAATCAATGAAGATGGTGCGTTCTTAGGTGGTGTTATTGCCCCAGGAATAGGCATATCAGCTACTGCACTTAATAAGTCTATTCCACACCTTCCTCCGATTGAACTCAAAGTCCCATCTCGAGTTGTTGGAATTGATACAGTGACTGCCATTCAATCAGGAGTTATGTATGGTTTAATGGGAAGTATAGAAGGAATATGTCGTTCGATTGAAATTGAACTTAATCAACCTATGCGAAGAGTTTTAACAGGGGGTTATGCTAATTTAGTCTATTCATACATGCCTTCATTTGAATTTATGCCATATTTGTTGAATGAAGGGTTACTTATCATATATAATCGAGTCGTAAAGGAGAATTTATGAACACAAAACAAATTGCATACAATGCATTGATTATATCTTTAATTGCGGTAATGGCGTTTGTTCCTTGGTTAGGGATTATAACCTATGGACCACTTTCTGCGACTACGCTACACATTATCGTTATCATCGCCGCACTATTATTAGGTGGGAAAAGCGCAATCATTGCTTCGCTTGCTTTTGGAGTGAGCACTATGTTGGTAGCGATATCTAGAGGGTTAGCTACTGATTTACTATTTATGAATCCATTGGTTTCTGTACTACCACGCCTAATGTTTGGTTTTGTCTTAGCAGGGTTAGTAAAAGTCTTTAATAAACCGCATTCCGACAATACGTTCACTGATATTACAATTGCAGTTGTAGGAACAATTGCCCACACATTTCTAGTTCTAGGGGCACTATTCTTTGTATTAGAATTACCTGGTAATTTTCTTGAACAGCTTACTACTTGGTGGGCAGCAGTTGTAGGTATTCTACTTGTAAACACTTTACCTGAAATAGTAGCAGCAGTTTTAATTGCTGTTCCTGTTGTTAAAGTACTACGTCGTACACTTCGTTAAATTATCTATTCTTAAGTGCTTTACAATTATATAGAAATACTATAAAATAGAAAAGCACTTAAACATGGCGATCGTGGCGAAGTGGTCAACGCACCGGGTTGTGGTCCCGGCATTCGCGGGTTCGAGCCCCGTCGGTCGCCCCATTAAAGAAATGAAGCGAACTCAATTATTGAGTTCGCTTTTTTAATTAATATGCTAGACTATTTTTAGGAGGAATAGATATGGCGAAGGCAGAATGGTATGAAGGAAAGACAGGGAAAGCAGAGCATTTAGTATACTTAGATAGTAGAGCAAAAGAACTTGAAAAACTATTAAATAATGAAAAAAGTATGATCATTCGAGGAGCAAGTGGAAAGAAAAGTCCTTTAGGTGGAAGAGCAAAGATTAATGATATAGTTTACTTTGTTGAAACAGGAGGAGATATGATGGTAACTCATAGAGGTGTCATCAAAAATGTCATTGAAAGCTTTAAAATGACACCAGAGGAATCTATAGGTTTTGTTAAGAAATTTGAAAAAGAACTAAATCTATCAAAAGAGCAATTCGAAAGATGGGGCATCAAGAAGTGTCTTGCTGTATATCAGGTTGAGCACATCGAATCAATTATTCCCTTTAAGTATAATAGATTGAATAATATGGATGACTGGATTATCACTGACGACATTAATAAGTTAAGATAGAAGCAGAATAATTGTCCTTAATAATAAAAGAAACACCCCTTTAGAGTGTTACTAATCTGTGAGAGTTTTCTCAATAAATGATTGAATAAGACTAAATATTTGGGAGTTGTATGTTAAATCTTCCACAAGATTATGATTTACACCTTCAAGGACAATGAGTTGTTTATGAAAACTACATGTTTTCTCATAAGCATAATGACTACTACTTAATGGTATTCTTGAATCCTTAGAGCCATGAATGATTAGTAATGGACAATTTACATATTGGATACTACTTTTAAAGTCTTTTACAACTTCTTTGAATGTTCTTTCAAAAGATAAAGGAATAGGAGGGTAGTCCATATCAGTTTCAATTGTTTTGGGAAGTAAGGAGTTTTTTACCTTATTTTTTAAGTTCTCAAAAGTAATATACTCAAATGCAGGGGCAAGTAGAATAAGACGATTAACTTTTACTGCAGCTGCAATAGCACTCGCAACAACGCCTCCCATTGAAAAACCAATCACATAGACTTTCTCAAAACGCTTTGTTACATTCTGAGCTTCTACAATCATTCGTTGTACCCATTCATGTGCATCACTATCATTTTCATCTAGATTATTGTAGATAGCAGGAAAGAATAGTGTATATCCTTCAGCTTCTAAAAATGAGATAAGCGGATCTAATGCATGCCAACGACGTTTTGAATATCCATGGACAATAAGAATAGCTTTATTTCTGTTACGAAAACGTTTAAAGATTGATTTCATAGTAATAACCTCTATTTATTATATCATGATACAAAGTCTAACGTTAAAGTTCACTAGTATTGTGAGTATTCATTGAAAAGTCACATGGCAACATGTATAATGTCAACATAAAAAGATGGAGATTAACAATGTTAAAAAAAGATGTATTAGTAGAGATTTCAGCACGTCATGCTCATGTGACACAGGAGCATTTAGAAGTATTGTTTGGCGAGGGAGCAACATTGACTCCAACTAAATCATTATCACAACCTGGACAGTTCGCAACGTCTCAAAAAATTGATGTGGTTGGTCCACGTAATACTTTAAAAGGTGTTACTATTTTAGGGCCAGTTCGTAGTGCTACTCAAGTAGAAGTTGCTGCTACTGAAGCTCGTACTTTGGGTATTAAAGCACCAATTCGTGAATCAGGTAAGATTACTGGATCAGCTGGAGCTACGCTTGTAGGACCTGCAGGATCTATTACAATTGAAGAGGGTGTGATTGTCGCAAAACGTCATATTCATTTCACTGAAAGTGAAGCTGTAGAGTATAACGTGAATGATAAAGAAATTGTGATGGTTAAGATTTCATCAGATGATCGTACACTAATATTTGATGATGTTGTAGTTCGTGTTCATCCAACATTTGCAGCAGCAATGCATATTGATACAGATGAATCTAATGCGGCTGGAATTAGTGGAGAAGTTATGGGAGAAATCATTAAAAAAGATTAAACTTATAAAGGGGGAGAAAAGGGAAAGAATTGCTCTTTAGAGCTAAGGAAAAAATATGAACCATGTTTTTATCATCAATCCAGCAAGTGGAAGTAAGAAATCAGTTTTACTTGTTGATGATATTCATCGATATCTAGGGGAGTTAAAAGAACCCTATGAAATTATATTTACAGAGTATGCTGGTCATGCAACTGAGATAGCTGCAAATTATCATGAACCTGATACATGTGTTTACGCTGTAGGAGGCGATGGCACAGCTTATGAAGTGCTTAATGGACTTCAAGATAATGTGTGTATGGCCATTATACCAGCAGGAACAGGGAATGATTTTTACCGTATGCTTGATTTAGGTAAAGACTTAAAAACATCACTTAGAGATACAATTTTTGGTCGTGAAGTGTTAGTTGATTATGCAGTGGCAAATGGGCGTAAGTTTATTAATATGATGGCGATGGGACTGGATGCTTATGCAAATCAAGTGGCCCAGAATATTGCTAAGAAACTACCACTTCCTCGTGCATTGGTTTATGTTGCCTCAGCATTAATTGCGATTGGTAATCCTAAGAAGATTGATATTGAAGCACACATTAATGGTGAAGTGATTAAGAAGCGGATTGTTTTATCCGCAATCATGAATGGGAAGTGGTATGGTGGTGGGTTTACTCCAACACCGAACGCAAGCATTCAAGATGGAAAACTTGATCTCTGTTTTGTTGATGACTGCAATATATTTAGAATGCTACAACTTCTTCCTATGTATTCAAAAGGAACACATGTTAATGAGAAAGAAGTTACGTTTTATCAGACTGAAGAGTTTACTTTAAAAACAAAAGAATTAGCTCCACTTTCTATTGATGGTGAAGTAGGAAATGAAACATCACTTCATGTGAAGATGATAAAACAGAAGCTTCGCATGAGAGTGCCTCAAAAGTCAGCACTACAGTAAATGTCTTCTGAAGGATGAGTTAGAAGTCATTTCATCACCTTAAAAGGAGGACAAAATGAAACATATTCAAGTTATAGTGTCAGATATTGATGGCACATTACTTAATGATGATAAAGATTTAACAGATATCACGAGAGATACTTTGATTGAAGCACAGGAAAAAGGATATAAGTTGATTCTTGCTTCAGGGCGAAATGTTACGATGGTTATGCCACTTGCTAAACAACTTCGCATGGATGAATTTAATGGAATGATTATTGGATCAAATGGACAGCAAAGATATGATTTTGCAGATGATGAACTTATTGAAGAAGGCATACTTGATTCAGAACTTGCTAAGGAAGTATTTACCTTTGCTAGACGTAATCATTTGCAGTGTTTAGTTGAGCATCAAGGGGGATTTCTTATCCATACACCATGGATACTTCTTCCTGTTAAAGTCATTATCTTGTACTTGAAGACTCGACATTTATTAAAGCGCAAACAAACTGAACCGTATCAAATACTTTCTGGTTTTATGATGGAACCTTCAATGAAGGTTAAAACACTACGAAATACAAAACAACTTGATATTAATATAACGAAAATGGGTATCTCACAATATAAGTTGTTTTTCCAAGCTAAGGAAAAACGATTTGTTGAATTGTTTTCTAAACGTGCGAGTGTCGCTAAAGTTACTTCTTTTTGGTATGATGTCATGCCTCTTGGAATGAATAAAGCAGTGGGATTAGAATGGGCTTCCAAGAAGCTTAATATCCCTTTATCTCACTTCATTGCATTTGGGGATGCTCATAATGATTTAGAGATGATTAATGCGGTAGGATTTGGATATGCTATGGCTAATGCCATGGAGGAAGTCAAGGAAACTGCTGATCATGTTTGCTCATCAAACAATGATAATGGAATTGCTTCGGTCATATCTGCTTTAATTAATCATTAGAGTGGTGTATAATCAATGCGTAATCACTAGGAGGTATACATATAATGAAACATGCAACAGCGAGTACATTTGAAGCCTTAGTTTCTGAAGGTGTCGTGCTAGTTGACTTCTGGGCTGATTGGTGTGGACCTTGTAAAATGGTTGCTCCAGTGCTCGATCAATTAGAAAAAGAGTATGCAGGAACATTAGGAATTGTTAAAGTAGATGTTGATAGCGAAGGAGCACTTGCTCAAAAATTTGGTATCGTATCTATTCCGACGCTTGTACTGTTCAAGAATGGTCAGCAAATCGGACAAGTCATTGGATTCCAAGCTAAACCGATGCTTAAACAATTTATTGCTTCAAAAGCAGGCATATAAGAAGGGAAACCTTCTTTTTGTTTATTTTTACTAAACTTTTTGTATTTTAGTTGATTTATTGTTCAAAGTTTTCTATAATGTGTCTTGTGTTTAATGAATACAATCAATAAATTTAGTAATACTAAACAAGGGGGCACTATGAACATAGGTCAACGAATAAAACAACTAAGAATAAAGAATGGTTTAACACTTGAGGAACTGGCTTCTAGGACTGAACTCTCTAAAGGGTTTTTGTCACAACTTGAACGAGATTTAACATCACCATCAATTTCAACATTATCAGACATAACTGAGGCTTTAGGACTTTCATTATCAACATTCTTCTTAGAAGAGAAGCAAGAAAAGATTGTGTTTTCTTCTGATGATTTCTTTGTTGATGAGCGAGATGGTCAAACATTAACGTGGATTGTACCTAATGCACAGAAGAATGATATGGAACCAATTGAACTAACACTTAAACCTGGGGCAACGAGTTTCATCGTTGATCCTCATGTGGGGCAAGAGTTTGGATATGTTTTATTAGGGAAAATTACGTTAATCGATGATGATAAATCCTATGTCCTGAAGAAAGGTCAGACGTTCTATATTCATGGAACGTATCAACATTATTTAAGAAATGATTCAAATCAAATTGCTAAAGTGATTTGGGTTTGTACACCACCTATTTTTTAAAGGAGACATGGATGAAAAAACTAATTGAATTTAAAAATATTGTTAAAGGGTTTGATGACACTATTGTTTTAAAAGGAATAAACTTGACCATCTTTGAGAACGAATTTGTGACNNTTTGATGGGATTGAAATATCTAAACTTCCACCTTATAAAAGAGAAATTAATACGGTGTTTCAAAGGTATGCTTTATTTCCTCACATGAATGTGTTTGATAATATTGCATTTGGTTTAAGAATAAAGAAGACGACTGAAGATATCATCGCACAAAAAGTCGAGAAAATGTTAAG
>DITO01000217.1:10594-12585 GCA_002422065.1 Erysipelotrichaceae bacterium UBA6182
CTTGATGAACCTTTGGGTGCACTTGATTTAAAACTAAGAAAAGAAATGCAAATCGAACTTAAAAAGATTCAAAAAGAAGTTGGAATTACATTTATTTATGTAACTCATGATCAAGAAGAAGCACTTACGATGTCGGATAAGATTGTTGTTATGAATGAAGGTGAGATTCAACAGATTGGTACACCGACTGATATTTATAATGAACCTGAAAATCGGTTTGTGGCTGACTTTATTGGAGAGTCTAATATTCTAGAAGGCATCATGCATGATGATTATGTTGTTAGTTTTGATGGCATCACATTTGAATGTGTTGACTATGGTTTCCATGATAATGAAGAGGTTGATATTGTTGTTCGTCCTGAGGACATTGATATTATGAGTGTTGAACAAGGAAAGATCCATGGCGAGGTTATTTCTTCTTTATTTAAAGGGGTACACTTTGAAGTATTCGTAAAGAGTCAATATCGTCAATGGATGATTCATACCACTGATCCTGTTGTGATAGGAAGTCAAGTTGGTTTGTTCTTCTATCCTGAAGACATTCATGTTATGAGCAAACTAGGAGCTTATTAAAATGAAGTTATATCGCTCATTTGTTCAACCTTATTTGTTTTGGATGAGTATACTTATTGTGGTGCCTATGTTGCTTATCGTGTTTTATGCCTTTACAACATCCGGAAACGATATTATTAGTTTTCGATTTACATTAGATAACTTTCTAAAATTTGGTGAACCTATCTTCTTGAGAGTGCTTCTTCGCTCACTTTCAATTGCACTTACTACTACGGTTATATCTATTCTTATTGGGTATCCTGTGGCTTACTTTATTTCACAGGCGAATGAAAGAGCTCAAACATTACTTATTTTACTTGTAACAATTCCTATGTGGATTAACATGCTTGTTCGGACATATGCTTGGATTGGTATTCTTTCTGAAAATGGAATTATCAATAATATAATGACAAGTTTAGGGCTTCCAACGCTTAATCTGATGTATACGGACTTTGCGGTCATTTTGGGAATGGTGTACAATTTTCTGCCATTTATGATTCTTTCCATCTATACTGTGCTTGCGAAGCTTGATAAGGCACTTATTAATGCGAGTTATGATCTTGGTGCTAATAAGATGCAAACCTTTTTGAAGGTGGTATTGCCATTGTCTGTTCCTGGGATTATCTCTGGGATTACGCTTGTATTCTTACCTGCTGTGAGTACGTTCGTTATTCCTAAATTCTTAGGGGGCGGTAATTATGTTTTGATTGGTAACTTAATTGAAACGCAGTTTATTACTGTTGGTGAATGGAATTTTGGGAGTGCTATTTCAATGATTATGGCGAGTGTTATCATGCTAAGTATGTTTATTACTAAGCGTTTTGATCAAGATATTGAAGAGCGACAATCACGTAAGGAGGTAGGATAATGGTCGGAAGTAAAAAGGCCTGGATTTCTTCTATTGTGATGGTTGGGGGAGTACTATTATTCTTCTATCTTCCTATATTGATCCTCATGATATTCTCGTTTAATGATTCAAGATCATTGACTTCCTGGGCGGGGTTTTCACTTCGGTGGTATGAAGAGCTGTTCTCTTCACGGGATGTGGCGAGTGCTGTGGGTACGACATTAATTGTGGCTGTGATCTCTACCTTGGTTTCTACGTTTGTGGGGACGCTAACTGCGATTGGGTTGAGTAAGTCTAAGAAGATTGTTAAGGATGTTGTAAACTCTTTAAATAATCTACCAATTTTAAATCCTGAGATTGTGACGGCGATTGGATTGATGTTGTTATTTAGTGCAATGAATATTCCAAGAGGATATATCACATTACTATTAGCACATATTAGTTTCTCTATACCCTACGTTATACTAACGATCCTTCCTAAGTTGAGATCTTTGGATCCTAATCTTGCGGAGGCTGCAATGGACTTAGGAGCTACTCCATGGCAGGCATTAGTTAAAGTTATTGTTCCTCAGATTACACCGGGTATTTTATC
>DITO01000217.1:12655-12848 GCA_002422065.1 Erysipelotrichaceae bacterium UBA6182
ACGTATTAATCCATCGATTAATGCGCTGTCGACGTTAATGGTTTTGGTGATTACGGTTGTCTTAATCGTTATCAATGTTATACCAATGTTAAACAAAAAAGAAAGGATGCCAATTGAATGAAAAAAATAATTGGATTATTACTAACGACTATACTTGTGGCAGGCGGGTTAAGTGCTTGTTCTACAAAAGAAA
>DITO01000211.1 GCA_002422065.1 Erysipelotrichaceae bacterium UBA6182
ATAAACATCACGTCTGGAGTTATGACTTCGTTACTGATCAGTTAGAAAGTAAAAAGAAGCTCAGATGGCTGAATATCATTGATGAGCATTCTAGAATATGCATCTTCAGTGAACCCAGAAGAAACTGGACGCACCAAGACATTATTGAAGTTTTATCGGATTGTTTTATTCTTCACTCAGTCCCTGCACATATCAGAAGCGATAATGGACTAGAATTCATTGCTAAAGAACTAAGAAAATGGTTCAAAGACATCGGCGTCATCACTTCTTATATTGAACCAGGAATTCCATGGGAGAATGGTTACTGTGAATCATTCAATAGTAAGATGAGAGATGAATTCTTAAATATGGAAGTCTTCAGTACACTGAATGAGGCTAAGGCACTTACAAAACAATGGGTTGTATATTACAATACAGTTAGACCACACAGTTCACTAAACTATCAACCGCCTGCACCGCTTACAGTTCAAGAACTAAGATCTTAAGTCTCTATTCTATATTGGAACATTTTATGGGGCAGTGCAATGTTATTTATGTGAATTGTTTGGCTTTAGACAGAGTTCAGAAATTTTTGGGTTTTTCCGAAACAAGTGGAATTCGACGAAGTTTAATAACGTATTCATGTGTACCTAGAGCACTTAATAATTATAGTTCCTTACTTGATCACTTAATAAGTCTTGGATATGAGGTAAATAAAACTAAAAGAACATATGATTTAGCAAGTAAGATTTCTGTCAACCATATTGCATTCACAGAATCTGAGAAGAAGTATATAAAAAATTATCTTGAACTAAAATCCTTATCAGAAAAACTAAATCAAGTGGATAATTAATTCAATTTTCGAGTATCATTATGGATAGGTTATACTGATATAACTATATTACAAATATTAAAGCTGCAATGTATATATTAAAAATGGTTCAAAAAAGTGTTGCCAATCCAGCGAATTAGAGTACAATAGTTTATAGATAGATTTTTGCCATATTAACTTAATGGTAGAGCATTTGCCTTCATTGCTTTAGGGCACTTAACGCAAAGAGTATTGGTTCGAATCCAATATATGGCACCACTAATTGAGGTGAGATTATGTATATAATGTTTTTGGAAAACACACCAACATACAGTAAAATAAAAAAAATATACGGTAAATCGAATCAGTACATCAATACGGCTTTAATAGCGTTAGATCACTTTAGCAAAAGTGATATGGAAAACACTTTAGGTGACAGTGTTACCTGGGACCCCATAAATAAAAAAGAATCAGTTAAAATTTCAAAAATTTTCATTAGAAAAATATACTTAACTGTTATAACTGATATGATTGATTCCTATCTTAAGGATGTTGTGAAAAGCAATTTGTATTTGTTTCACGATGATTTTATTAAAGGGTTTAACGGATGTCGAGGAGTTAGAGATAGAGTCAATTTTTTTTGCCAAGAATATTACTCAATTAAAAGATTGCTGTTCTCTTTTGTAGATTTAGTAATTTCATGGAGAAATAAAATTGCACACTTAAATTCTGAATCTTCTATTACAAAAGAAAATCGAAATACACTACAGATGGATAAAAATTATATTTATAAATACTATTCTAATATGGATATTGATCTACTACTTCAAAACTTCGATCATAATGGTAATATAAAATACAAAGAGTTGATTAGTTTAAATAGTGCGTCGATTGAGTTCTTAAATGAGGTTGATAAAGAAATTTTGAAGAAATTTGATTTATCACAATTTCTTGATTTTGTAAAAAAAGAAGTAAGTATCGATAAAAATAAATTCAACAACTTATTAAATCAAAATGAAATAAGAAAATCAAATTATGTCATGGGTATCATGGAAAATTATGGGTTCAAAAAAACTACAAACAAAAAATATGAAGAAAACGATAGAAGAAATCGATTTAAAGTAATTGAACCAATATCGGTAAATGTAAGTGAAATTTACGACACCATATTTAAATAAATTATGTAAAACCTAACAATTTAAAAATCATCAGTGATAATTTATTGGGTTTGAACATAATATTCTGAACACTCATTTTATTTAGTATTTTATCAAAACTTGTATTAGTTGATTTCCAACGAATGTTTTCTACACTTTTCTTTACAACACCCAGAACTTACCCAATATTACCCATTAGTCCTCTAGTGGGTATTTTTCTTGTATTATGTTGCATTCCATATGCCCCATTGCATTTCGTTGCACGTTTGGCACATTCCTTGGATAATAAATCTGATATACCAAGGCAATCAATACTATGATAAAATTAGACTAAACAACAATTATAATCATTTACTTATCAATTACACCAATCAAGAAAAACCATCACACCTTTTTTGGGGGGCATATGAGCTACAAACGTATCAGCATGAGCATCTATGGATTCATAGCGCTCATCATCGTTAGCTTAAGTATTCATTTTGGTTTTGAATACTTAGTTGACTATAATCAATGGATAGGTCTAATCATCGGCATATTCATGATGATTTTCAGTATCCTGCTTTATTTGCTTGGAAATCAGAATACAATCTTTTATCAACTCACATTTCTTGTGAATATGGTTGCTATTGGGTTTTTCATTACAGCATACTATGTTTTTAAAGCATATAGCCTATCACTTAACGACTTTCTAGTAGCAATCCTTGTTTCGATGGCTGTTCTCATCTTATTTTCACTACTGAGTCGTATCAAACTATTCAAGCGTCACCACAAAATATTCCTAGGCGTTTTTATTTCTTTATCATTTGTTATCTCATTAATCTTATGGCTATCATCTTCTGGATTCACCGGATTATCGTTTTATTTTCTCAACATCATCTACTTCTTGATGATAGGTATGGTTTCAACACCAGAGTCATTTAAAGACTTATCAAAAGAAATGGCATGGATCAGTTTTGGAGCCTTTATCCTGATTAGCATTATCGTCTTAATCATCATCAGCGAAGGAGAAGCACTATCTGGTTTTGATGGTGCTATCATCGATGGAAGTCAAAAGAGTAAGAAAAAGAGCAAACAGATATGATGCATGAAATTGGAGTCATCATCATCTTTATATTCAGTATGCTGATACCTAATGTTGTTTATGTGATCATCACTTTGAAAAAGAAAAAAGATGATTCCTCTTCATGAGATGAATCATCATTGATATTGTTTTGAGGGGGTATTGATTTGATGGTTTCAAAGAAAGCTAGAGTAGTCAAAAAATGGTTCTATTTGCTTGGTGCAATGATGATTGCATCTTTTGTGATGATAGGTATCAGTTTCTATGAAAAATACATAGAAGCCAGAGAAATGAATGATTTAATTCCAAGATCACAATTTAACATTAGTATTTCTGATAATTCAGATTTTGAGTCCGAGGTTTCATTCTTGAGCGTTCAGACTACAATCAATCAAGGCATGACATATGCATCAATTAATATCGATGATATCATTCAAAGTGAAGGTTACTATATTGATCACAACTATCCTTACTTGGCATATAGTTTTTATCTTAAAAACGATGGAAGTCAAACCATCAGCATCAATTATTTCCTCAAGATCATTAATGTTACCAATGCCATGCATGAAAAAATCAGATTCTTAATTATTGAGGATAACGTTATTCAGGGTATGTATCAAAAAGCAGATCAAATTGATGAATCCAATCACATACCTGATGATCAACAGTTGCCTAGTGGAATTGATTTCTTATCAGAATATATGGTGATGAGGGGATTATTAGTTGATTTTCAACCAGAAGAGGTTAAATCATTTAGAATCATTATATGGCTTGAAGTACAAGACTCAGATATGGATCATGATTTTCAAAATGGTAGGATTGATGCACAAATGGTTTTTAGTATAGATAGGGATGATGAACTGAATCACTCACAAACACGATTGGTATCAAATGAGAGCGAAATGTTTTTTAGTTCATCAATGATATGCGCAGTTGAACTTAAGATTTTGTATGAAGAAGAGGAATCATGAATGAACATTGTTCATCTGTTAGCATGAAGTTATAACTAAAGTTGATTGATAGTTCAATTGATAATGAAGAATGAGATTGAAAATATATACAATCACATTGAATAAACAAGGGAACGCACAGTAGTGACAATATTGGATTCTATGACTGATTTTAGTGTAGAATCATTTTGTTCCTTCAAAAATTGAAAGTAAAGCGAGTAAAAAGGAAAAACACAATGAAAGCTTCAGAAATTATTATAAACAAACTCAATAGGTTACCTAATGGAAGAGCTTCGATTAAGCAGCTCAATAGTAGTATCACTAATTTCTATTTTCAGTCCAAAAACAAGAAAACATTTTGGTCAGATCATTTACACAAACTTATAAATGAGGGATACTCATTTGATCTATTTGATATCCTGGAAAATGAATCATTTCGTTTTACTAATCGAAAAATACCAAAAGGGAATGCAAGAGCGAACAAATTAGGTGATTCTGGATGTGATTTAAATACAGTTGTAGGTATACTGGGTTATCATTATTACAAGAAATCAACAGGAAATTCTATCTATGATCCTACCCATGTTATTGCTTCTGTACTAGAATGGGCAGAAGTTGCTATTAACACACGAGGATACATTCAGTTTGTTGAGTATGATATCAAGAGTACTACGGTTAGAGATATAATTGCTCACATCAAAAATATCATTGATATTGACATCAGCTATGTTGACAATAATCACTTGTATCGTTGTTTTTCTGTTGCGGAATATTATAGTATACCCCAAGTTAATTTCTCAAGCAACTTACAACCACATTTAAAATCAGTCCCTAATAAATCATTAGCCATTCTAGGTGATTCAGCATTGAGACTCATCAGAGTAACTCAATCGTACCTGCAAGGTAGTGATCCTACTGCTATTGAAGACAATTCACAAGAATTTGAAAATGATGAGTATTTAGCAAAACTAACTTTGAAACTTGAATTGTTTGGGTATACGCATATTATCGTTGACGGTGTTGAAAAATACCATTCAAATGAAATACTTGGAGAAAAAGTGTTATCAACTCTCTATGAGGCATTCATAGGAGCAATCTATCTAACACTTAAAGAAAATCAAGAGAATATGGAAAAACTTGAAGAGTTTATTTCAAAAACCATACATTACGAAAACCCACTGTCAAATTTGTAGTTTATCTATTTTTTCATTAAATTACATCATTTTGCATGTGGTTCCGACAATTGATAGAAACATCATTATTTGCAGCTTTAGTCTACTCGCAAAAAGCAAAATAACCCCAAATTAATCCTTTTGAAGTTCATGATTTCATACCTTGCCTTTAATAAAATCATAGAATTATTTGTCTTTTTTAGAAATATCTAGATCAATAGGTTGATTCGATAGTATCTATGATAAAATAGGGCTAACCAAACAAAAATTAAATATGGAGGGGTATCAAATGAAGAAGATTATTGTTCTCTTTTCACTGCTTGTTATGTCAAGCTTTTTGTTATTTGGATGTGAAAGTCCATCAGAAATCAGCATTGAATTCACTGTAACATTCGATTCCAATGGTGGAACTCAAGTGAACTCGATTACAGAAGATTTAAATGCTAGTATCGAAAAGCCATCGGATCCTACAAGATCTGGATATACCTTTGATGGATGGTACACTAGTTCAGCGCTTTCTACAGCAGTTACTTGGCCATATACGTTGACAGCGGATGTAACGTTTTATGCGAAGTGGACTGAAAATGTTGTAACCAACACATTTACAGTTACATTTGATTCCAATGGTGGTACTGCAGTGAGCGCTATCACCAACAATGAAAACTCAAGTATTTTAAAGCCATCAGATCCAACAAAATCCGGATTTACCTTCGATGGATGGTATACAAGTTCAGCACTCACAACAGCAGTTACATGGCCACACACATTGATTTCAAACGTGACATTCTATGCGAAGTGGACCGCAATTGTTGTAAACTCATATTCTGTTACATTTGAATCAAACGGTGGAACTGCAGTAAACGTCATCACTGACAATCAAAACGCCATCATCGCTAAACCTACAGATCCAACAAGAACAGGTTTTACCTTCGATGGCTGGTACACGAGTTCTGCACTCACGACTGCAGTTACGTGGCCACATACATTGATATCAAACGTAACGTTCTACGCGAAGTGGACTGCAATTGTTGTTACTTATACAATTACTTGGCAAGTCAACGGACAAGTCGTTGAAACTGATTTGAATGTTATTGAAGGTACAACACCGACTTTCAATGGTTCAGTTCCTGTTAAAGCATCCACGGCACAATATACTTATACATTCAATGGCTGGAGTCCTGCAATCCAACCAGCACAAGCTAACACTACCTATGAAGCGGTCTTCACACAAACGATTCGTCAATACACCATTCAATTCAATTCGAATGGTGGTTCCAGTGTACAACCCAACACTTCAAATTATGGAACCATGCTCAATGAACCCGCTGAGCCAACCAGAGAAGGTTATCATTTTGTTTCCTGGTGTTTAGATAGTGACCTAACTCAAGCAGTGACTTGGCCTCTTCAAGTGACTCAGAATCAAACCCTTTATGCGAAATGGAATGAAGCTGTTCCATATGGGGCATACTTATCGACAATGCTTTCCAGTTATGCTCAGAGTCCATATGCTTATATTCCTGATTCTATGAAGCCAGGTGCAAATCTGATCACACAACAACAATCCGTATTGGACTTCACATCATTTGTCAATGTGTCATCGATTCCTTATGGTGGACACGGCGAACAGTGGAAGATGGTTGTTACGAATCTTGAACAATCCAAGACATTCTTTAATGTGCTGACTGTCGTTGACACTTTATCGAGCGCTTCAATACTTGCGTTTAACAATTACCTGGATAGCAATCCAGCGAATACAGAATACTATGAATTTACACAAGGTATTTATCAAGTAACCATCGAATTTAAAGATGGTGTGATGTACTATGTGTTGGATTATACTGCAACATTACCGGTCCTTGGACTTCAGACAGTTCAAATCGCATTGACATATAATGTTCTAACTCAAGAGAAAACTGGTCGTATCCAATTGGGTGCTGCCAATGCATTAAAATATGAAGTTACCAATAACAGTTATAAGTTTGGCATTATGTACTTAGGTATCAGAAGAGCATACTTTGAAATATCAAAAGACAATGATGATAATGTCGAAGGCAGAATTTTCGAATATCTAGGTGTTGATGGCACATTTACAACAGGTACTGCTGCAGAATTCTTCATCAATGATGATTATGTTTCAGTGGTTGGCAATAAATCCAGTTCAATGATGGGCTGGGCGGGTACTATCGTTGAACTTTATAGTGTCGATACAGGTGAGATGTTAGGCTATGAAGTCAGAGAAACATTCAGTTCCATTACTTATAATACGTTATGGTTCAACCTTGATGACACCTCAGGCATTACAACAATTAAAGGTGTAACTGCACCTCTTGAGAACAATAACCCACATCTCATTTATGTCAATGGCAGTGCAACAGTGTTTGCAACCAAGAATGTTGGAGGATTCAGCACAAAGACACTTTCCCGTCGCTATGATATCGAATTCAGAAAACAGTATTTCTACTATCAGAGTGGTGGAGAAATCGTTGAAGTCATGGTCAATGTACCTATGCTATTTGTTCAACAAGAACAACTTGGCGCGCTTGTCACTGATATTAACAGTATGAATGCAGGGCTTAACTTTACATTCAATGTTCCAACAACGACAACAAGTAAGATCACAAGCGATTATGCAACACTGATTGATCCTTTTAATACTCAAAAGAATGAGTACACGACTCAACTCATCATCGATTACATAGGAACATTATATACACATAGCAGTTAATTTTTCAGTAAATATACAAAAATGCCACCCTGATTTATAGAGTGGCATTTTTTGATTAATCTGCATCATGTACATATTTATTTAACAACAAACCCAACCAACCAAGGCA
>DITO01000072.1 GCA_002422065.1 Erysipelotrichaceae bacterium UBA6182
TTGGCCAAGGATGGTTTGAAGTAGAGTTGAAAGGCTCTTATCCTGTAGAATATGCTTACTTTGAAATTAAATTAGTTCTAAAAAATGTATACACAGGTAATACAGATTTAGGTTCAGCATTCTTAACCGAGATAGCTAATAAAATCATATTTACAAGACCGCAAGATATTGGCACTGTAGAAATCTACGTATACGGTAAAACTACACAGCAACAAGATTGGTACATGAGTCCGGTGAATCCAATCCAATTGACTGGAGAAGTTCCTCCCTATGGTTATGGTGTAAGAACGTTTGATGGTACCAATTACTATTACTGGCAAGTCGGACAATCTCCTAGAGAGCCAAAGCCTGTTCCAGAGAAAAACTATTATTTAGGAAAAGATAATGAAATCTATGAGGATTATATTACTCCAGCTAATCAGATCTTTCCAGTGCAGCAAAAAATTGTTGCTGAAGATTTCTTTTATAAAGCACAGTTTAATGCAATCTATGAGCTGGTAAACTCCAGGTTTAATGAGAACATCATTATCCTGGATAACGAAGTATTAAATCCAATGCAGATTGAACCATTAGGATTAAATGCTACAGTTACTGTCTATGACAAAATGAATCACACAGCAATTCTTCCAGTCAGTGAGATTGAGATAAAAAAAGGTCAGAAGAGAGTAAAGCTTGGATTTAAGAAAACACTATTTACGGAGGTAATCAAGTCATGAAGAAGATATCAGTAAAGTGCTTCGATGCAGGATACGCTACAGTAACAACTGAAGCACATCAGATTGAAAATAAAAGCGAATTACAAACTACTGAAAGTGAAGGTACTACTTAATGGACCAAGTATCAGACATCACTACGAAGATCAGCAAGAGGTTTGCTTATCGATTAGGCAATAGACTCCCTAAGATACTTCGCATCATGTATTACATTGTTTTATTCATGTCAATGGTCTACTTTATTTACCGGTTCTTTGAATGGATTCTAGTGACATTTCAAAAGTTTGGTCAGTGGTTCTTCAGACCTCAAAACTATTGGGCTGCAGTAATGAGTATTGGTATCCTGGTATTTGGTTCATTGATACTCGCTCAGTTTGTTTTAGGATTAGATCCTTGGGGCTATGTTACGGGAAGAATTGAAGATATGATTAACACTCTCGAATCGGGGTATATCTAATGTGATAAGGTTACTTAAGGATTTTTGGGGATTAATAAGTGGATTGATAACGATACTACTTACGATATTATTAGAAACACTAGATTCAGTAGAATTGATTTATTTGCAGAAAACATTTTATATCTCATCCATCATCTTGATTTGGATTGGTATATATCAAGCAGTAACAAAGCACAGAAAAATGAAAAAATCGAAACTGATTGAATTGTTACTTCAGATGGAGAAGACAAACAACCTGGTGCAGCTTGCGAATCACCCAGAAAAGAAGGGTGAAATCTTAATACATATGTATCAAAAAATCCAAATAGGAGGAAAGAAAATGAAAACATATTTTAAATCATTAAGTACGAAGCAGCTTTTATCACTTGTAATTACGTTGCTGCTATTAGGATTAGGGATAGCTTCGGTATACGTTCCAAGTTTGGCTTTCGTTGCTGAAAACATCGAAGCATTCTTAATTGTTGTTGGGCTTGTATCCGGCCCTGGTATTCTTTCTAGAGGTAAGGAACTTGGTGAGGCTGTTAAACTGACGATGCAATCCAAAGGCCGCATTAAGGAAATTAACAAGCTTGTGAAACTAGCTAAAAAAGAATTAGATCTATTGGATGTGGACTACGGCTATTTAAAACCATATGTGAAGCGTATTGCAGAATATGGTGGAGAATTAACTGCAGAACAAAGTATTGCTAATAACAACTATACGAAACAACGATTAGCAATCGAGGAACGTATCAAGAGTTATTCTACTGAAGCTGAAAAGTTAAAGGAGGATATATAATGTTCGTATCTGACAAACGTGTCTATGGAAAAATCAAAAACATTGGTGACCTTGTTGAAATGCAAAAGACGGCTGATCCAATTGGCTTACAAGCCGTTGGTATCACTGACAATGGATCTATGTATATCTATGATCCAGTCGCTGAAATGGCAAAGCAAATCACTACTGACAAAGCTAAAGAGATTCTTCAATTTAGCGATGCAGAACAAGCTGAGTTTGTTGCAACTCGTGGTGAAAAGGATTTATCTTCAGTTATCGTTGAAGCGGTTGAAGTACCCTCCGTAGATCTTCCTGAAGAGATTCTAGAAGTGACAACTGAAGACTTGACTTCTGATACTGCAGTTGAAGACGTTGCCACATTTCAAGAAGAGGTTGTGGAAGCTGCTTCTGAAGTTGGAGGACCAACAGAAGATGAAGCTGAAGAAGTTAAAGAAACACAACCGGTAGAAGTTCCCAAAGTTGAATGTGAAGATTGCAGTGTCTACACTGATAAGATCGCATTGGCCAAGGCTTCGATCAATCAAAAGATTGAACAGCTAGATGAATTCAAAGAGTACCTGGAAGGGCTCCTGAAGACACTAGAATAATTAAATAAATCATTGATAATCAAAAAGGATCTGCAGCACGCAAATCCTTTTTTTTGTATCAATTAAGTTATTAGTTGGTATAATGGAAACAAAAAGGGGAAATATTATGGAGAAGCTTTATGAATTTTCAATACCAGGAAGTACACTTACTGTTTACGATGATTGTGTATCTTTTAAGCATAAAGGTGCTATGGGGTTCTTAACAAAGGGTATACAAGGAGAGAGAAAAATATACTATAAACAAATTACTTCGCTTCAATTTAAAGATGCTGGTTCAGTAACATCTGGATTTATAGAGTTTTATCTGGATGGTCATCATGATTCAAAACAAGGTGGAGGACTTTTCAGCGGAACTCAAAACGAGAATAGATTCTACTTTTATAAAAAAGACCAAAAAGAGATGACAAAAGCATATAGTTATATCCAAGATAAAGTCAAATCAACTAATACTATTGTTGTTGAACAGAATGCATCAACATCGAATGCTGATGAATTAAGAAAATTTAAGCAACTATTAGACGAAGGAATTATAACAGATGAAGAGTTCCAAAAAAAGAAGAAAGAATTACTAGGCTTATAGAATGTATTCTAATAATTTTGAGGCTTTGATGCCTTTGATAGCTAAGTATGTTGAGAAGCATCCAGAAGAGTATAAAAAGTATTTGGAAGATCAGAAAAGTAAAAAAGATAACAAGATTGATTGTAAGATTATCATAAACGAAAAGTAGATGATACATATATGTATCTATTAGCATCTATGATGATGTCAACTTTCGGATAGATATGCTTAATGGCACCATTAAGTTTTTCATCCGAACTCTTAATATCATCAAAGGATATTGATTGTCCGGTTAATCGATAATAGATTGCAACATAATCTTTGAAAATAACAATTTTATCAACCAATGAAGATATTAAAGATGCCTTATCACTTTCAGTGAGGTGTCTTTTTTTCATTTGTTCAACCATTTTTCTCAGCTGGGAGACACTGAATTGACTAACATCTGGCTTCAATAGTTCTGATTGCAAATGTAGTTTCATTTTTTCTAAACGATCAAGTTCATCCTTAACGGAATCGTTTATTATGCCTGTTTTAATGGCATTAACCAGGTTGACTATCTCTTTGTTGATTCCGTTTAATTTCTTTCTTGCTATATCAGCGTTTGATTCACCGGAACTATTAAGTAATTTATTATGTATTTCATGAGCGAACTCAGTGGATGATTTGGATAACGTACTCATTATGGACTCGATCACAAGTTTTTCTATGTGATCCTTTTTTATATAGTATTTGCCTAATGAATAATATCTATATTTTTTACCGTGTTCACCATTACCACTGTTACCGACAAATCGTTTTCCATTTTGATCGTACAAGTACCCACTCAATAAATACTTTTCAATAGACCTTCCACCATGTCGAGATCTTTTGTTATTAAGCATCGAGTTTGCCTTCTCGAATGTCTCAGTATCTATTAACTGTGGATGATAATTTAGATGCTCTTTGCCTTGAAATGTTAATGATCCAATATATTTTTTGTTTCGAATCATCCTGCTAATTGAATTTATGTTAAATGGACTATAACCTTTCTCCTGCAGCATAATGTTGATATCCGTAGCTTTTATACCCCCAGCATAGAGATTAAAAATAAGTCTTGGAATATCCGCCTTTTCATCATCAATGACCATCTTTTTGTTTTCTATCTTATATCCTATTGGGCATTGGCCAGATATCGCATTTCCCTTTTCAATATTCATAGCTAAACCAAGCTTAGTTCTCTCAGATAGGTTTATTGAGTATTCCTCATCCTGTACACGATATATTGCTTTAATGATTCTACCACCTTTATTATTCAAAAAAGGTTGAGTTGCATACATCAGCTGAACTCCATTAGTCAGTAAGTAATGCTCATTAACTATGGAGTCGTGTTCATTTCTAGCAAAACGATCCGTTTTATAAAGAATGACATATTGAAAAGATTGGGTATTACTATCCATTATCATTCTCTGAAATTCAGATCTATTTGTACGAGTACCTGTTTTTGCTCTATCAATATACTCTTTAATAACTTGAAGGTTGTTCTTTTTAGCGAAGTCATGGCAAATCATCAATTGACCTTCAATTGATTCCTCACGTTGCTTATCGGAAGAGTATCGAGCGTATATAACCGCTTTATTCATTGTCTATTATCCTTGTCTGTTTTTTAGGTACTTAGCAAACTCTATAAGTTGTTTTTTGTCTGAATCGTTCAATGCTTCAAATATTCTTACAAGTTCATCCTTAGGAGATAGTTGATACTCTTTACCTAAAGCTAAGTACTCTACGGTTGTGTTCAAATACTTTGCAATATCTTGGACCATGTCAAATTTGATTCTTTCAGTTCTACGTTGATATAGTGAGTTCAATGTGCTGTAAGGTATTTTTAGTTCTTGACACATCTCTTTTCTTGTTTTCCCTTTAGTTATCAATAGTTGGCTGATTCTATCGTAAATATCCATATACAATCACCTCATCTTTATAGCATCATTATACATCAAAATAATCGAAATGCGTATAAAAATATAGATTATTGTATTTTTGTACTTGACAAAGGTAGCGAAAAGCATTACTATAGAGATATCACAGTAATCGAAATGCGTTTTGATACTGATAAGAAAGGAGCATAAACGATATGCCAAAAGGACAAAAAACAACTTTGTTATACGCTAATCTAAGAAAAGAAATGGCTCTCAAGGGTTTTTCAATTAGAGCATTAGCAAAGCAAATGGGGCTATCCGAAGGTGCATTAAGAAAAAAACTTAATGGTACATCAAGATTTTATTTAGATGAAACCAGCAAGATTTCTGCATTCTTAGATAAACCTGTTGATGAATTATTTGTGAATTAGGTTGGTGGTGTGCTATGAATTTAAAAATTATTAGTAATGTTGAAGCTGCAAATGAGCCTGATTTATCAAGTGCAGCAGATTGGTTTATCAGAAATATAATCGGTCTTAACAATCAGGAAGTACTAGGGTTATCAGAAGATGTGGGGACAGCTGATGAGGATCCTGATAAAAAGACAAATGTTAAAGTAGTAAACGAAAAAAGAAAATAACAAATCCGGAGCAAGGAGAAAAACGATGAAAAAGAAAACTAAATTATCTATTGAAAGTGAAAAAGTTGTTGAGGTTATAAGTGGAGCTAAGTCTGCACTAACTGAAGCAACTTTATTTTATGGATTTCTAAAAGAGAACGATATGGTGGATAGATGTAGAGAAAAAGAGCAAAAATCAATAATTGAAGGTGCCAAATATCGACTCGAGAAATTAGGATTGTCTAAAGAACAAATTGATTCGATTAGTTGGGAACTAGATCCAAAAATCGAATTGTTCTATAAAGATTGGTGCAAGGATAACAACAGAGACTTTACTAATCTAGAAAGCATGAATTTATTTCTTGAACAAAAAGGTCAGCAAGCATGAGACTAAGAATCATTAGAAAAAAGAAAGGCTTTAGACAAACAGATCTAGCCGAGAAGGTTCAAATCAGTCCGATGATTCTATCACTGCTTGAGAACTATGAGGTTCTACCAACACCACAAATAATGCTAGCTTTAGAAGAAACCCTTGGTAAGAACAGATTAGAACTGTATGACCGAAAAGAACTGCAGCTATTGAAGAGTCTCAATAATCGATTCAACGTTCCTGAAGATTATCCTCATTTCCATGTTCATGTGCGATTACCAAGAAAACTAAAGAAACTCATGTGTAAAGAGAACTTTAGAAAAGCAGGTTATCGTGACATGAATGATTGGTTCATGAGACGTGTAAAAGATTTTGCATTAAGACTTGGATACATTAACGAGTATTTCAAGGAAAAAGAAAAGAACGCACAATCTGGGGAGATAAATGCGTTCAATGGTCCTATCCAGAGCAAGGAAGAAACCAAAATCATTATACACGAAAATGATGCATCAGACAAGGTGACATCATGATTCCATTCGGTATATTGCTTCCGGTTAAAAGAAAATACACGAAGTTAATCATCGATGGTAAAAAATTAGCTGAAGCAAGAAAAAGATTTCCTAAAATCAAACTGCCATGTCCTGTATACATTTATGAATCATTTGGAACTCAACGGTATGTTACTGATGAACTATGGGGTGACAAATATGATGTGTGGTTTGGATATGAAATTTTTAAAGAGATTCATCCATACAAGCATCTAAGACTCATCACTGAAGGCAGAGGATCCATCGTGGCTAGATTCACATTAGAATCTGTAGAAACTATAAAACCTGATTGGGAAGATGGAAGCTATGAAGTTGATGATGACTTACTAAATGATTTAAAACTAACCATCCAGGAACTTATCAAGTATGGTAATGGAGAAAATGTTTACTCCTGGAGAATCAATGACTTGCAGCTAGTTAGTGAAGTTAATTTATCAGACA
>DITO01000157.1 GCA_002422065.1 Erysipelotrichaceae bacterium UBA6182
ATTCTTCAACTCCGAAATGTTGTTTAATCTTTAGGCTCGTTTCTGACAATGCTTGATTCCACGCTGGATTCTGGTCACTGCCTTTATTACAATCCATTACATATCTACATTCTTCAACAATCAACTCGGCGAACTTTTCAAGTCGGTGCATTTCGGAGTAATTTCCAAAGGTTCCAGTTTTATCAACATCAAACCCAGATTCATTAGCAAGTTTGGCTATTCGTTCGTTCATTTCTTTTCCTTACAGTTATCAAAGTGATATCTTTTCATTCCGCTAACTCCGCCTTGTTTGGCACAGTGAGGACAAATCAGCACGGGTTGTGGCGTTCCTTTTAAGGAAGTAGAAACACCCAATCTGCCTGACGGCAAACCTTTCCTACGCTTATTGGATTCTGCTATATGAGGAGCAGGACCAGTTGCCTTGCCCTTGTTCCAAGGTGTAATACCTTTCTTATGTATGGCATTAGACCTACTGGTGCTGGGCATTTTAACTCCAGCAGGAGCACCATCTAATCCATTCTCTGGAATCATATTGGCCCATATTTTCTTACCACGGGAATCTACAGCATCTACTATGTCGTGGAACTCACTAAAGAATGTAGCAAACTCTACCAACTGATCCATGTTGGTAAATTCTTCACACCAAACAGTTGTGATATCTTCGCTGTGTTCTTTTAAGTGTCGCAACCAATACTTACCAGAACCTAAATAGGCCTGTGGGTCTTTGGTAGTCTTGCCAAAGTATCGTAATCCGGTGGTATTGTGTTGCTTGATGTAAAGCCAGGTTGGCTTAAATTCCGGTGATGGGATATTACTATAAATATTCATGCTGATAGTTCCTAATAAACTGTTAGAGTCAGTGGATGTTGGTAGCATCGCGACTGGCACTTTTATTTATACAAAACAAACAACATTGCTAACATAGGGATGAACGGCTCCGTTACAAAACAAGCGACCCATTTGTTCAACTTGATTAGCTTTGTACACATTGGTACCTCCAAAGTTTAGAAATGCTCCGGGAGTGGTAGCGTTTGGAACATCGCTGGGTCCAGAGATAACTTTTACCTCATAACCGTGAGCAGTTAACAGCTTAGGCAAATGAATTTTCCATTGAGCTGTATAGCGTGTTTCAACAGGCTCTAAGTCGATGAGGTAAACAGTCATTGTGATTTACTGCGGTTAGAATAGTTGCTGCGGTTACGATTATCGTTACGACCTTTGTAAGGGCGGCGTGGCTTTTTACTGTATTCGTATTGTTGCCAGATAACACTTTGTTTGTTATACAAATCTGCTTCATTAAATGGAAGCATTTCGAATCTGCAATAGTCTAACAGTCCTTCGAGGTCATCGAAAATTTTGTTAACCTCGGGCTTCATAGTAAGATACTTATTAAGCCATGTTGGATGTGCCATTGTTTTATTTCCTTCAGTTTGTGTTAATAAAAGTTTAAGGTTTGTACTCAATAATACCGTCAGACTCACCGTCCTCTGATACTACTATCTCATAATACCTATCACTTCCGTATTTAGGTATTAAGTGATTCTGTAATATATTAGTTGCAATCATCTCGCAACTCATATGATTCATTTTACTATCTTTAATATGTTCTTGTAAAGCCCACTTAACAAGAAAAAATTCCAATTCTCGATCTAAATGTGTAACTGAAATTTTAACCTCTACTTTGAACATATGACGATGTTCATTTTCAAGAAATTGAATGCGTGGATCAATTGAACTTGCATTCGGGTAATAATGATAGCCTTCAAATTCTGCACGAACTTTAATAAAGGTCTCATTGGCAGGGCGTATATCTTGTTTAATAATCATTTCAGTAATTCCATTGTAAGTAGTTTTCCTAACGTAGCATTAAAATCGTCGTCTTCTCTAATAATATAACTGTTCTTTTTTGTTTCTTCAACATAGTTAGAGTTAGTATGCGGATGTCTAAACGTCACAACATAACCGCCATTTAGTCTTTTAACGTCGATTCTTAGACCATCGTACAAATCGTGAGGATCACCGCTTCTTGATTCCGATTCCATAAGAAGAATTCCGCCATTGTGATCTTCCTCGGCGAACTGATCTAGTATATCTTCGTGTCGTTTCCAGTCAGGATGTTCCATACCTGCACGTTTCCAGGCCCATCTTGCTTTGCTGTAAAACCATTCATCAAACCATTTCATTTAATAACCTCATCGTTTTTATATTGATCCCAACTGGTAAAACACTCACGATCCATTAGCTTATGCAAGCTATGAGTCCACACCCCTGGATTAGTTGCGTCAAAATCTTTGTCGTCGATTTTTATCATGGTATTATAGTTCCAAAGTCGTACATAAGGAACAGGTACACGAATTTGTGGAATAAAATTATTCCATTCGCATAACCCGCTATCGTTAAATTCTTCAACTTGATTAATAGGAATGTCTAAACTACAGAAATATCCCTTATTAAGAAAGTATGCAATCATACTTTCCCACAGTTTATGTTCTTCATAGCTAGACGGATTATAACTATGATTAGCACCAAAAAAGATATGTTGGATATCTTTTTTAGTAGTTAAGACATCGCTCTGATATGATATCTGTGTTTGTATATCATCTACACTGTGAAGGCCAACTACAAATAATGTTTTCATACCGTAGGCGGGAGTATGTTCAATCTCGATTCCTGTAAAGAAATTGATACTATCTGAAACTCCGGTTGAATAGTCTCTTTTCATATTAATGAACTTCTTTATGATCTTGTTTTTTCTTTAAGGTGTCGATTTGATCTTTGAGTTGAAGCCTTTTCTTTTTCAAAGTGTTTATTTCAATATCTTCGTAGATGCCAGTTTTTTCCATAGCATCGATCTGTTTATCTACAGCTTGATGCATCTTTTCTAAATGTGCGATTCTTTGTTCATACATTTTATTCATCTCCTTTAATATCGTGTTCCATTCTTTCGAGCTTAACATCTTCTCTATCGTCAACCCAATCTTCGCCGTCGCCAAACAACCGATTAAATTCGTTTTTAATACCGCCGCGTAATCTAGCACCTTCAAGATTTTCTAGGAATGAACTAGCAGCATCGATCATTGCAAACGCTTCTTCTTTTGTTTTACATTCAAACAGTTCTTCGACATATCGATCAAAATACAAGATGTTTCGTGGAACCCAATCGCTAACTTCACCACTGTTTGCATTTTTAGCAGACAGTTTGTTCCATTCTCTCCAGTTAGGACGAATCTTTCTAAGTTCAATGTCCATTAAGTTATTGGCACGTTGAACAGCAACAATATGGCAGTAAACATTGTGACCCATCATAAGTGCATAACCAAAGCTATCCCATGAAGTTTTTCCTTCTTTACCGACTTTGTTTAGCATGCCTGGAGCATAATGACAGATGTCAGCAATGGTCAGCCTACGTCCGAATTCTGATTCGAATGGGAAGGGGATATCGTGCATTCCTGCAAGAGCCTTATTGTCTGGGGCTTTGTCCATAATAACACTCCAACGCTTTG
>DITO01000126.1:0-5896 GCA_002422065.1 Erysipelotrichaceae bacterium UBA6182
CATCCCCTTTATTTAGGATTATTTTTGTTAGTTTTAGCTATTCCTTTTTATTTTGGACAAGTGATTTGGATTCTAGCAACAATTTTATTCTTTGGTAAGGTAATCTTGAATAAAATGAAAGATGAAGAGAGAGCTCTTAAGGAATCACACAAGGATACCTATACTTTATGGCTTAAGAAGCGTTATCGATTTATTCCTTGGATTTTCTAATGAATATCTCAGTCTTCTTGGTGGATGATTAAGATTCTTAAGATGTGTATATAGTTATATGACATAGTCAAGCATTAAAAAAACAGGAGTGATGTAACATTCACTCCTGTTTTAATATTGTTTTGAAATAGATTCTTGAATTTGAAATAACCTTATAAAATAAAACGATTACAATGGCAATGAAATCCCAAGTCATGATATTAACAAATATGTCATTTTGGTAACTTTGAATATAAACACTCCAATCTCCAAAAATGATAGCCCATATCAACATTATCATTAATACAGTATCCATTAATGCAAGTAAGATAATCTGGAGTCGTGTTAATGGATTAGCACTATGCTTGTTGATGATTTCAAGTGGGAATACTATGAACCCTCCAAGTATCATACCAAACATGTATAGTAAACTTCTCCATAATGGTTGCTTCTCATTGAAGGAAAAAATTAAGAAGTACAATGGAAAGATACCTAAAGAAGTAAAGATAAACCATTGTGATGGATCAAGACTGCCATTAAATACCTGATTTAAAAACAAGGAAGGTTCACCCCATAGAGGTGATATCGTTGCAATTATAAGTAATCCCACCCAAATAATAAACACTATAATACGATTCATAATATTTCCTCCTTCAACAGAACAATAATTGGTAATCATAAATACTATGACATTCTTTTGATATCTATATCTTAGTCAAGTGTATCATATCAAAGGAAGAGACGAAGAAAAAACCTGTCATATGACAGGTTTTGAACTTAAGTTTATGGTTGCATTGCTCCAAAGAGAACAAGCCAAGCTAAGACTGATTTAGCAGCTAAAGATAAGACAATATAAGTTCTTTCTCCATAAAGATAGTCTTTCCATTTTCCTACCCCAACATATTGCAGAATCATATTAATTGGGAATGTATTGAATGCTACGAAGTATGTTCCAACAATCGCCCAAACAAACCAAGGAATTTGATCAAGGGTTGCACTTGACCCACTCATGTACATGATAATAGCAATCCATGGTGCAATTCCTGCTACTGAACCCCAAATAAATGGACCCCAATTTACGTTTTTCTTTTCTGTTCCGGCATTTAGAAGTTCCATATCGAGACCAAATAAGTTCATTGAAGCATTAATGAGGAAAATAAGAATTAATGTAACCACATCTGTGATTCCAAATAATGTTGAGATGAGTACAATCATGATGGATGAAGAGAGTGCATATTCAAACCATCGGAATTGATTCACACCACGTTTTAAATCATTCACGTAACGATCTTTAGATAATACAATAATGAAATGAGCTAATGCTGAAATAATTAAGAATGAAGAAACTAAGATAGCAAATGGTAAATCAAATAAATCTTTAGTTGCTACCGCAAGACTCATTGTTGTTGTATCAAAGAATTGATACGTTTGTATAATCGTTGGTGTAAAACGAGCGAGTCGTTCAAAACCAATGGTTGCAAGAAACAACATACCTAAACCTTGTACTAAATGAAAGAAACCCATAATTAGATTAAAACGTCTTAATTTAATGAACTTAGTATCTGACATAAACATTCTCCTTTAAGTTTATAAAACTATTCTAAACAAGTTTATACCAATAAACAAGTTAAGTGCCTTAACTATTGTTGAATAGCATAATTTTCATTTCTATCCCTTGAGAGTTTCTTTGAGGATGTTGTGGAATCATGATTGAACCTCTTTGATTAATAAGATAAGCACAAACCAATAAAGCACACGAATCGACAATATCTTGATGGTATGTTTTTGAATAAGTTAACAAAGCTTTATTCAATGAGTCTTTTACGAATGGTAAAGAAGAAATCAATATTTCTACTCTCTCTTGGATTCCTTCTTCCGAATGTTTTGAATAAGTGCAAATATCCCCTTTCAACCAAGTAAAGACAAGTTCTGGATGAGACTCATGGATATTCAAATGTGGATAATTAAGAATAAAATCATTGACCTTTCTTATAATAGGCATTATTCCAAAGGATTGCTTACTTAAACCTTTATTTAGGATTTGCTTATTTATCATGTTAACTTCATTATATTGATTAGATATGAAGCACTGAAGTGCAGGAACATTAAAAACACTTGATGCACGCTTCTTAAGATAAGGTCTTATCATAGGTTCTGGACGAATTTCATCTACTGAGTTAGGACATCCTAATGGAACATCAATAAGTATTAAATCTTTATCACTAAGTATACTCGTGAGATCACTTTCAATAGAAAAAGTAAGATTGAAATCTTTAAGTCTTGCAATCATAAATCCTTGCTTACAACCATCAATTCCAATCATTAGGGACACCTCTTGACTTTCTATAGTTTTCATGTTACAAATTAACCACAGTATACTAGAAAATGAGGTAATTATGAATCAGATACTCTATGTTGTGACTTTCTCATTATTAGGATTCTCTTTATTAAAGAGTAAAACAAAGACACAACTTGCTCTTAAGAAAGCTTGGAAAAGTTTTGAAGCGATGCTTCCACAAATATTAACAATCATTCTTGTCATTGGAATCATTGTTGCTGCATTATCACCATCTCAGATTGCTGCAATAATGGGCAATGAATCCGGAATGTTAGGTGTCTTAATTGCCTCTCTTATTGGTGCTATCACACTCATGCCAGGATTTGTAGCATTCCCTTTAGCAGCAACACTACTAAATAATGGAGCAGGTCTTCCACAAATAGCTGCCTTTATTTCATCTTTAATGATGGTTGGATTTGTCACATTACCACTTGAAATACAACACTTTGGTAAGAAAGCAGCTCTACTACGAAATGGTTTAGCCTTTGTCTTTTCATTTGTAGTAGCATTTATAATGGGGATGGTATTATGAAAAAAGTGTCACTATTAAAACGTTACCGCTCTGTGTTAATCATGTTGTTTGGTTATAGTATTCTTTTCTTTATCTCTAGTTCACTATTTGAGAAAGCAGTTGATGGATCAATGAGATCACTTATTGAATTATTGATTGTTGTTCCTCCAATCTTTGTGTTAATTGGTTTACTCGATGTTTGGGTTGAACGTGAGAAAATGATTAAGTTAATGGGGCCTAATTCTAAAGGAACAGGGATGTTTATTGCATTCTTATTAGGTTCTGTTGCTGCTGGTCCACTTTATGCTGCATTTCCTGTTGCAATAACTCTTCTTAAAAAAGGTTCTTCATTTAGAAACGTCTTAGTAATGCTTGGAGCATGGTCAACCACGAAGATTCCGATGTTAATGTTTGAGTTTTCTTCCATGGGAACTGCTTTTACTATCACACGCTTCATTATTAACTTATTTGGCATCTTAGCCATCGCTTTAATCTCTGAAAGAGTTTTAAGTGAACAAACAATGCTAAGTATTAGTGAGAAATACGCTGAAAACTAGAATAAACCTTACTTCTTGATGATTTATAATCCTTTCATGTTGTTTTCATATTAAATCCTTGTTAACATGNNTGTTTAACTTTAATATTACACTAGATAATGTTGTGATTAATCTCATTCCCACTTTCTTAGGTTACTTCTTCATTATGAATGCCTGTGTTCGTTTAGCCGATGAAACTTCGAATGATCTCTATTTAGAAACAAGAAAATATGCATTACTACTCTTTGTTATATCTCTGTTTATATTTGTTTTAGATTTATTAGGATTAGGTGCAATTAACCCTATATTCTCATTAGCTGTAGGAATTTTAAATCTAGTATTATTCTTAGTCTTCTTACAACGTTTGACTCAAAGTGTTTCACAAACAATTCAATTTAATCTATTAGAATCATGGATTCAACAAATCAATTCGTTATACAAATGGATTGCTATCTTGAATGTTTTGGGTTATATCCTTCTCATTACTCCAGTCATTGCACTTATTGTCCTTCTGATTGCTATAATATTTAATGTTCGTTATATCTTAATGTTGAATTCACTCAATCAAAGCCTTGAATCACAGTATCTTTAAATAAAGTAAAAGCGAGTCTTCTCTCATATGAAGACTCGCTTTCTTAATTATAAATTGTATTTGATAGTATAGCGATTTCGTGGGTGTTCACGACAAGATAAGGAACATGACCCTAGATTCGCTCGCTCATTTTCTTCACTGCAAATTATCTGTTTATTGCAATCTGGATTTGCACAGTTAATATAACGCTCACATGGTTCACCTGTGAAGTAGTCTTTTCCAACAACGACATGTTCTACTTTATTGATAGGTACACTAATTCGCTCATCAAAGACATAACATAATCCATTCCAAGACTGTCCTTGAGCGATAGGATCTTTCGAATACGTTACAATGCCTCCATGAAGCTGAGCGACATCATTAAACCCTTCACGCTTTAACCAACCAGTAAATTTCTCGCATCGAACACCCCCTGTGCAATACGTAATAATCTTCTTTCCTTCAATGAGTGATTTATGATTTCTTATCCACTGAGGTAATTCTCTAAAAGTTTCAATATCAGGTCGTATTGCACCTTTGAAGTGACCTAAGTCATACTCATAAGTGTTTCTAGCATCAATGACGATTGTATCAGGATCACTTAATCTTTCATAAAACTGAGCAGGTTCTATGTATTCTCCTGTTATTTCTAAAGGGTTAACATCATCCTCAAGTGAGAAGTTAACAAGTTCATTCTTGATTTTTATCTTCATTTTCTTAAATACATGGTTCTCTGCTTCATCAATCTTAAATATGATTCCTTTAAACTTGGGATTATTCTTTAATCCTTGCATATAAGTTTCTGTCTCATTTATAGTTCCTGAAACTGTTCCATTAATTCCTTCTTGAGTAACGTAGATTCTTCCTAGAAGATTAAGAGATTTACACCATAAAAGATGTTCTTCTTTAAAACTTTGAGGATCTTCAATAAAGGTATAGTGATAGTATAGTAATACTTGATAGTTCATGTTAGTTTCCTTCTTAACTTATTTATTCTAACAAGCACACACAACTATCTCAACTCATATAACCTAAAGAAAAGACCTTGTGATAAAGGTCTTAATTCATGTTGGTTCAAATATGTAGTATGCAAACACAAATAGTTCGATCATCTTACTAAATCAACATAAGTAAGTAACTTAGGTATGATACCCCTAAAGGAAGCGTAATATTATCGAATCCTTCCTTTGTATATAACTCAAGAAGTCCACTTACAACGCCTATCAGAAGTGCTTTTACACTCCACCAAGTATCTCCCATTGATGCAAACACAAAGCCAGAGATGGCAAATCCAAAGAATACAACCATTAAAGTTCCTTCTAGTGACTTAAAGTTGCTTCCAATTTTAATCTTTGTCTTCCCATACTTCTCACCAATAATTGCTGCAAACCCATCCCCATAACCTAGCGTTAAGATTCCAATAGCACCCACCGATTCTAAATTATTACCAAGAGTAAATAATGTAATGATAAGTAATGAAATGACATAGTATACAGTTCCCAAATCTTTCTTTGATCCATCTCTTTCCATTGCTTTAAAGGTTTGATTCTTATATGAGACATAATTTATCACAATAAAGGACGCAGGAACAATCGCAGCTATCCAAGCATTATCAAAAAAGAATATGGCAATAAACCACCAATGGGAAACATTGATGTGAATAAACTTCCGTGATGATTCTCCATTAAGTATTTTCAAGTTTGTCAGGATAGTACTAATCCCAATGAGTGAAAAGATATAAGTAAATGAAA
>DITO01000126.1:5928-6672 GCA_002422065.1 Erysipelotrichaceae bacterium UBA6182
ACTATTTACTTTCCTCTATAACATAAAAATGAATACTATTATGAGGTAATGAAATGATGATTCTTCGATAGTATACAATAGCAAATATCCTATAAACAAGTTATATATAGCATCACTAGAAAGCAAATGTCATAATTAAATAAATATGAACGAAAGATATAATTCCAATCAGTCTTTGGTATCCATTCATGAAGAATCAATTTGAATATCTACAACATTATAATAGGTTCTTGGCCAGTCAAACCCATGTGCTGAGTAAATTCTTATTAAAAGTATAGCATACACCTTTAAAATTGACTTACAATGTACTTAGGAGATTTTTCATGAAAAAAGTAATCATCATTGGAGCTGGTATTGGAGGTTTAATTAGTGCAGTTAAACTCAAACATCATGGCTACGATGTCACAATCTTTGAGAAAAACGAACATATCGGAGGTAAGATAAACCAGATTAAAATGAATGGTTTTACTTTTGATATGGGACCAAATATTACCGTGTATCATGAAATGTTTGATGAGGTGTTTAATTATGTTGGTAAGGATCCTAATGACTATTTCGAAAAAGTCTCTTTAAACAACCACTATAATGTCTACTTCTCAAAAGAAGATATGGCTGAAGTAAGCTCTGAACTTGTTAGCCTTAATAGGTTTCTAGAAAAAATGGATGATAATGAAATTTCTAGTTATTTTCACTTTCTTGACAAACACTATGAAAACTCTTCAAGGATTGAAGAAAATTCCTTTA
>DITO01000126.1:6699-7581 GCA_002422065.1 Erysipelotrichaceae bacterium UBA6182
TAAGTAAGTACTTAAAAGCAAAGATATTGTTTCAACATTTGTTTCTTGGTGGTTCTCCTTATGATAAAGCCTCTATAAAATACATTAATCCAAACTTTAGTGACCTTGATGATATGAAGTTGATTAAGGGAGGCATGACTGAATATATTAACGGACTTGAAAAACTGATGAAGGAAATGAATATTAAGATTTCAACAAATACTCAAGTGGATGAAATATTTATAACTCAAGGTCAAGCAAAAGGCGTTGTTATTGGAGAAGATATATTTTGTGCTGATATTATAATCAATAACACCGATTTCCCTTACGCAATGCACAATCAAATTAAAAACGAAAAATTTCGACCTCGATATACTAATAAAAAACTTGAAAAGTGGAATTACTCATCTTCAACTTTCATGATATATCTAGGACTAAATATTAAACTTGAACATCTCAATGTGGATAACTTGTACCTGTCATCAGATTTAGATGAGAACATAACGAGTATTTATAATACAACATTACCTACTTCACCTTCGATGCTGTTACATGTTCCTTCAAAAATTGATTTAAGTCTTGCTCCGTTAAATCATGAATCATTAATTATTCTAGTCCCTGTTCCGAATTTAAAAGGTTTTAATCAATCATGGAATGATAAGTTAATTCACCAATTCAGACAAGTAGTAATCAATCGTATTGCTTCTGAGGATATCATTGATAATCTTGAAGAACACATTGTAAGTGAGAAAATATTCACTCCTAAAGATTGGCAAAATAGTGTTTATTCACATTATGGAGCTATCTTTGGTCCTACTCCAATATTGAGAAAATCAAGTCAACTTAGACCTGAACCTAAAAGCAAAGACATTCAACGTTTATATCATACTGGATCATCCGTTT
>DITO01000141.1 GCA_002422065.1 Erysipelotrichaceae bacterium UBA6182
GAATTTGAGTTGTTTAGTGCTAGTGGTCGTATTGAACTCATTGGAAATCATACTGATCATCAAGGAGGTCATGTGCTCGCATGTGGTGTTAACCTAGACACACTTGCATGTGCTTATCCCAATCATGAGCATAAAATACGTCTTTATTCATTAGGATACAATCCTATAATTATTGACTGTAATGATTTAGTGTTCAACCAAGATGAAGTCAATACAACCCTTGGTTTACTCAAAGGACTAACTTATTACTTCTCACAACATACTTCTATCAGTGGTGTTGATATTGTTATGGAAAGTGATATTAAAGCAGGTTCAGGGTTATCCTCATCAGCTTCATTTGAATGTCTTATACTCACTATCTTTGACACTTTCTTTAATCAGAACAATCCTCTCTCACCACTACAAATTGCACAACTAGGACAACGAGCAGAAAATCATTATTTTGGTAAACCGAGCGGCTTAATGGACCAACTTACAATAGCCAATGGTGGACTATGTCTTATGAATTTTAGTGAATCACAACCTGCACTCAAAAAGCTAACTAACATTGAGCTTCTTGGCGATGTCCACCTATGTATTGTGCACACTGGAGGATCTCATGATGATTTAACTCATGCGTACGCTCAGATAGTAAATGACAATCTAGAAATATCGAAACTCTTTAATGTCACTAAACTGTCTGAAGTATCCCAAGAAGACTTCTTAAAAGAGCTACCAACTCTATATCATCAATATCCTTCTCGTTTACTTCTAAGAGCGTTTCATTACTTCAATGAAAATCAACGAGTACTTGATGCTGTTCAAGCTATAGAACATAACAATCTATCTGAATTCTTTAAACATATTATTAATTCTTCCCATTCTTCATTCGAGTTTCTAAATAACGTTAATCATCCAACAAGTTCAAAACAAGGACTATCACTAGGTTTAGCTCTTGCACAGCAAATTCTTAAAAATGATGGAGGATACCGCGTTCATGGCGGAGGTTTTGCAGGAACCATATTATGTATTTGTCCAATTCAAAAACTAGAAACACTTAAAAAGAGAATGGTATCTGTCTTTGGTCCTGATTGTTTAACAGTCCTGAAAGTACGTGATACTGGGGTAATTCATCTGACATAGTCATTAATTCACATTAAAAAGCCCTGAGATTTAATCTCAGGGTTATTTAATTATTGTCATCATCATCGTCATCATCGTCGTCGTCATCATCATCATCGTCGTCGTTATCATCATCGTCATCATCATCGTCATCATCATCGTCATCGTCATCATCGTCATCATCATCGTCATCGTCATCGTCATCATCGTCATCGTCGTCGTCATCATCATATTCAGGATATAAGTTACGAATCTTTCTTCTAAGGATTGATAAGCGATAACCATCTATTTCAATTAAATGTGTCTGATCACCAATACGAATTAACACTTCGTAAACCACCGGTTGACGATCAAACCTCAAATTCACAGAAACGATTTCATCATACTCAAACTGATCCTCAACATATTCAATTAGTCTTTCAAAAGGAACAAGTTGAGGTTCAGTAATAATCTTTACTGTTTCATCATCAAGAATCTCTACTTCAGTTGGAAGATAAGTTACTGGTGTCGCAACTAAAACTTGCACTAAAACACGATAAAAGAGACTTAAGATAAGTATTAACCCTAAGAAACCAAGAATAGATTTCATCCACAAAGATTTATTCATGGTCATGTATCCCTTTCATCGTTAAACGATATTTCTCTATCGTAACCCCAAAGCGTTTCTTAAACTGAGTATAGAAATAACGACTATCACTATACCCTATGGCTTCACTAATCTCTTTTCCACTCATCGTAGTATTTAATAGAAACTCCTTAGCCTTTTCTAAACGCATACTAATTACAAATTCATTCAATGCAATCCCTGTTTGTTCTTTAAATACTTGTCGCACATACCCCACTGAAAACCCACAATAATCTGCTAGCTTTTCAATAGAGAAATCTTTTGAATAACCAAAATCTTCTAAATACTTGTTAATCTGTTGAGCTAGAAGTGTTTTTGGTGTTAAATATTCACTTTTTCGAATATCATCATAATGAATCAATGATATCCCATCAAGAGTTTCACAATATTGTGCTGCCGCAAAAGCATATCGATAATTTTGTCTTATCTCCTCAATACTTTGAACTTTCTGACTTATACCATAAACTCCACTTATTGATGAAGGATTCCAACTCAATAGTGATTCCTCACTCATGAACGTTGCTAGTATCTGATCATTGATCACAACCCAAGATTTAAATGTGTCATTAAGTACTAAGTCTTTATAGTTCTCATTTAAAAGATGAACAATGATAAACCCTGGATAAATCAAAAATGATACATCTTTATCTTCATAACCATGTCCAGTTAGAAAGACTTGTTTGAGCAATTGATCATTACGATGATGACTCAAATCAGATAGAGTTGACTCAATCAAATCATATTCATTTTTCGCTTGATCATAATCATGTTTAACATACTGATCAACCATCGCTTTTATTGGAGCATAGAATCGTTGAGTAACATACCAAGATACAACAATATTCAATAACACAAATCCCATAAATAGGAATACTATTGTTTGATTCACAGCATTAATCGTTGATTCAATCGAATCATAAGGAGTGATATGAAAGAAGACGACACCATAAGGAATAGATTTTGAAAAAGCAACAAGGGATTGCTCTTGATTGACACTTCTTAAGAAAACATTCGTATTTTCATTTAAAGACATTGGATTTGAATAGGAAAGATCAAGTGGAAACAATTGCCCTAAGAACTTCTGTGCACTATCTGCAATCACAATATTCTCTTCATTTACAATTGTAATTTCATAATTAGCGCTTACCCCTGTAAACAATTGTGATAATGTATCTTCATTTATATGAATCACAAGGACATGTTCAATGGTATTCAAAGCATCATACGAGATAAGAGCCATTGCCAACACATATCGCTCATTCACAAAATGATAGTGAAGTAATCGTTTAGGTCGTAGTGTAATAGAATCTAAGGTTTCTCTAAGAGATTGAACTTCAGTCGAAGATTCAAAGGTTTGTATATTACCAAATTGACCATTGGATAGAATAACTTCATTATTCTTTGCATTATAGAGGATCAAATCATCAACCAAAGGATCAGCTAGTGAAGTCTGTTGAAGCAGCGTTGCTACTTCATTAGTGTCTGGAGTTAAACTAAGTTTATAGTTAGTCATAACACTTTGCTCATTAAATAAGAAGTAATACTCTGATACAAGATCATCTAGGAGTGAAGTTGTTCCAACTTTCGCAACATCAAGAGACTGAGTGGCATATTTTACGCTTTGATCAATTAAGTGAGAAACAATGACTCGAGAAGTGAAATAAGAAAGTAATCCAGTTAAAAATACTCCGCTTAACACAAAGGTAATTGCCATATTTCGTTGAACTTGTCGCTTCTTATTAGTCATACAAATCAATTATACCCAATTTTCTTTAAAAATGTGTAGGGCACGTCTGCCCTACACTTTAATCGTCAATTTCAAACTCAGTAATTACTCCACTAATTGCATCAATTTCAAATTCATATTCAATACTTCCTGATTTAAATTCTAAATCATATTCTGGTTTTCCATCATCATAATCTAAACTTACCTTAATCAATAATGGGGCTTCACCAATACGTGTTCTTGCGATAGCAATCGCTTCTTCACGTGTAATGACTGCAATCACATTAACATGACTACTATCACTTGATTGTGAACTGGAATCATCTAAGCTAACTTGAGAACTATCCCCAGAACTCATAAGTTCAACTTCCCACTCTAAGAGTTCTCCCGTAATTGCATCAAATTCTGCTTCAATGTAACGATCAGCCGATGAGAGTTTAACTTCATATTCTAAATCATCATCGTCATCATCAAGTTCAATCTTCACAACAACAAATGCAGTCCCTGCTTTTTCTAATGCTAGGCGTTTAATTTCATCCATCGAGATTAATGTTACGTTTTGATTAGAATCTAGTCCTTTAGCTTCCCATTTCGTAATTGATCCATCTCGTGCATCAATCTCAACTTCAACTTTGAAACGATCTGAAACTAAAACAAGTTCATATTCTAAATCATCATCGTCATCGTCGTCATCATCAAGTTCAATACTTAAGACAACATAACCTTCACCAGCATAAGCTAAAGCAATTGCTTTTGCTTCTTCCATTGAAATAATACTAGAAGGTAGATTAGCCCCCTTCCAACTTACATCCCAGTCATCCACTTCGCCAGTAATAGCATTAACTTCAACTTCAACTTTCTTTAATTCATTTTCTAATACAACATCATATTCCATATCATCATCGTCATCATCAAGTTCTATACTCACAAATTGAAAGATTTCATCAGTATAGTTTTTAGCAATATCAATTGCCTCTTGTTCAGAGATGATATCAACAATATTTGCTGGCGGTGAAAATAGTGGTGTATTAGCAAGCGCTGGTACAACAGTTAGTCCAACGGTAATTCCAGCCAGTATATACATTGTATTCATGATCCATTTTTTCATACATGATCCTCCTTGGATGACCTTATCTTATAAAGAATGAAAAAAAGTCACAATGCACATATTAACGTATTCTTCACAACATCATATTTTCAACATGTTTAAAATTTAATGTTTAGAAAATAATACTATATAATTATTGTTTTATGATAATTATTGGTGTATGATGATTACAGTATTATTGTAAAACAATAATTTGGAGGGTTATGAGATTAATATTGAAGAACTACAAAAAGATAATGATTTTTGGACTAATCGTCTCATTGATTATCATTTTACTACCAATACCAGAATTTTCATTACTTCTTATTAATATTCTTAGTGCACCACTTAACTTAGTAATCCAATTATTAAATACTTTATCGCTGTATCATCCTATTACTAATATCTTGGCTTGGTTAATCTTTATCGTCATTGTTATATCTCCATTATTTATTGCATTTAAATATCATCACAAAGCATACCATTCTAAACTCTTTATATTTGTCCTGATTACCCTAAGCTTAACTTCAACTTATTTTATCTATGGAATCCTAAATCATATCTTTATAAAACCTTTACTAATGGATTCATGGAATCAAGTGAAACCAATCATCGTGTTTAGTATGAGCATTATCTTAATAGGACTTATTCTTACAGCAGTAGGATTATTCTTCTTCAAAAGACTCTCTAATGCTAAAACCGGTATTCTAGCACTACAAGTCGGACTTATCATTACAGCTTTTATGACCTCTATCATGTTGCTACTTCCTTATCAAACTCTATTTGCAGATTATAGTGGTTCTATGAACGAAATAATTGAACTATTGAAGTTATTAACTACCTCACTAATCTCAGGTTTACTGATTGTTATCATTTACCATGCTGTTGCATTACTTGAAGTAATTAAGCAAAAGACATTCTCTACTGAGCTACTACCCTATCTCAAGTCCCTTCAAAGTAGTTCTCAGTTACTATTACTCTTTTCTATATTAATGCCTATTTTCAACGGTTTATTGTCCTATATCTTTTTTCATAGCATAGACAATGTCAACGTTACCATCAACTTCCCATTCACCGAAATAATGTTTGTTTCTCTTTGTCTTGTCTTGTCCTATATTCTAATGCAAGGCATTGATACAACCACTGAAAATGAAGGATTTATCTAATGGCTATTCGAGTCTATCTAGATGAACAACTTAAACTTAATAATATGACTAGTAAGCAGTTGTGTGAGAAAGTAGGAATCACCGAAGCAAACATGTCACTTCTTAAGACTGGACAAGTTAAGGGAATACGATTTGCTACACTGAATAAAATATGTTTCTATCTGAATTGTAATGTTGGCGATATACTTCAATATGATGGAGAACTCATGGAGGAAAATGATGAGAACTAAAATAACTATAATAATATTGATGTTAGTATTAGGTGGATGCAATCTAGCACAACCATACCCAAGTGAATCTACAAATCAGAATGAACCTACACTTGTAGGAGTCTATGTTGTAATGAATAAGGATTATAATGATATTCCCGATTTTGACATTAATAATAAAGAACTAACATATTTTCTTTTTGAGGAAAAGGTTAAAGACGGACAAAAATACAATTATTCAATAGCTTCAGGAAATTTCTATCAATCACATATGCATGTTAATGTGAGTGACACAGAAGAGAAATTGAAATTCACTTCAACTCTCCCTCGCTTTAGTAATGAAGATGGTTTCTATCATGTACTTGCAATTCATAAGCTTAGTGATGGATCCTATGAGCAGACTAGTTTGAATACTTATCTATATGATGGCGATGGTGCATTTATGTTTGAAGAATCCTATTCTACGACAACTGAAAATATTACAAAAACTAAAACGATTAGTTTTGATATTCAAGTAAAAAGATATGATCCCCTCATATCACTTAAATTAATCTATTTAGATGACAGTTATTCAATCATAGATACACTTGCATGGAATGGTGAAAACTTTTTCGTTATTGATCAAGACGTTTCCTACATCATGATCGAAGAACTTCGACTAAATGTAAATGATGAGATGATTAAAACATTAACTGTGATTGACAGAAACATCATTACTGATGAAGTGCCCTACAAACAAACAATCGTAACCTCAAATGATCGTCTATTAAGTCCTATTATGGTTTTACAGTTAGTCAACAAAGTCCCAGTAGAATAATTTAATTTATATTACCTAAATGAATTAAAAATACCCTCAATCAAACATGATTGAGGGTATTGTATTATTTAAGCTTTACGATGGTTCTCATTATGTTATCCATCGTGATTGAAAGATTATATTTAGCATGATGCTTAGCTTCTTCAAAAGCCATAGGCACTTGATTAATACTAAACAGTGCTGTGATTCCTTTTGAATAAACATCATTGATGTCTTCTCCAATAGCACCTACAACGCCAATGACGGGTACACCTTGTTTAAGTGCTCGTTGAGCCACACCTACCGCAACTTTACCACGTAAGGTTTGTGAATCAATTCTACCTTCACCAGTAAACACAAGATCAGTATCATTAAGTATTTCATCAAAATTTACGACATCAAGAATTGTTTCAATTCCCATTTGTAGTGTACTTTGAAAGAAAGCAACCATTCCAGCTCCCATACCACCAGCTGCACCACCACCTGCTAAATCTGTGACATCAACACTACAATACTCAGCCATCATTAATGCTAAATGTTTTAGCCCCTTATCAAGTTCTAAAACCATCTTAGCATCAGCTCCTTTTTGAGGAGCAAAGATATGAGCTGCACCTGTGACTCCAACCATAGGATTATCAATATCACACATTGTGATAATATTAATCCCTCTAAGCTTCTCTTTTGCTTCTGACACATCGATACTTATAATGTCTTTTAGTGTACTTCCTACAGGAATAAATGGAATGCCCTTTTTATCATAAAACTTAACACCAAGAGCGGCAGCAGCACCACATCCACCATCATTCGTACTTGAACCACCAAGTCCTACAATGATTGTATGTACTCCTTGATCTATCGCATCTAGAATGAGTTCTCCAACACCATAGGTAGTTGTTAAACTTGGATTTAAACGATTAATAACGAGTGGAAGACCTGCAGAAGCAGCCATTTCGATGACCGCAGTATGTTCATTAAGACGTCCATAAAATGCTTCCATTGGCTCAAAATACGGATTAAATACACGACAATATACTTTCTCTCCACCAACTGCAGATAAGAAGGCATCAACACTTCCTTCTCCACCATCAGCAACTGGAATAGTAATAACATCGCAATCTGGACAATGTTGATGAATCGCAGTTTTCATCACTTCACACACGGTGGAAGAACTTAACGTGCCTTTGAATGAATCGGGAATGCATACAATTTTTTTCATAGTTCTCCTCACACCGTGTCGAAGTAAATCATCCTATAAGAATAAAGATAATGCGAAGATTGAAATCATCGCCACAACACCCATAACGAGTGTTACTGCTGTTTGAGTTAGATAGCCTTCTTCAGTTTTCATTTGACCAAAGTTGGTGACTACCCAGAAATAACTATCATTAGCATGTGAAACTGTCATAGCTCCTGCACCAATTGCCATAACTGCAAGTGCTGCTAAAACTGGAGTATTAAGTCCTAATGCAACCATAAGTGAATCAGATGCTGCAAAGCTTCCTAAGATACCTGCTGTGGTAACAATCGCCACTGTAGATGATCCTTGAGCTGTTTTTAAGATAGCAGAGATAATGAATGGGAAGAAGATACCAACACCAGCAATCGCTGCAGCATTAGCACGAATATATTCAACGAAACCTGCAGAGGCAATAACACGTCCTAAGACACCACCCGCTGCGGTAACAAATAAGATAGGTCCTACAATTTTTAATGTATCGTTAGTTAAACCATTAAATTCATCTTTTTTACCACTTGCAAAGAGCAAGATAACACCAAAGATTAAACCAACTGTTAATGCTAAGACTGGATTTCCTAAGAAACGAATAATCGTAACAAGTTGTCCACTCATTTTAAATGCTACAACTACTGAACTTAAAGCCATTAGTAAGATAGGCATTAAGATAGGAGCTAATGCATTAAAGCCACTAGGAAGTTTGCCATATTCAGCAACAAGTTGCTCATATGTTTGAGATACTAATGTATTATCTTCATCTTCAATTGTTTTAACTTTATTACCAATATACTTCGCAAAGAAATAAGCAGCAATTAATGTAGGAATAGAAATCAATGTTCCCATACCCATAACAAGAAGTAAGTTATCAGCAAGACCTAATGAACCAGCAGCTGCAATAGGACCTGGTGTAGGTGGAATAAGCACATGAGATGCATATAAACCAGCAGATAATGCCACGGTCATTGCAACACTGGACGCTTGTGTTTTACGACGTAAAGCTTTACGAATAGGATCTAAGATGACGAAACCACTATCACAGAAGACTGGAACGGAAACGATCCATCCCATAAGCATAATTGCTAATTCAGGATTTTTCTTACCAACAACTTTAACAACCATGTCTGCAAGTTTAATTGCAGCTCCAGTTCTTTCAAGAAGAGTTCCAACTAAAGCCCCTAAGATAATAACAATACCAATACTTGAGAATGTTCCACTGAAACCAGCACCAATGATGGTGGCAATCCCTTGACGTGCAGGCGTTGTGTCAGTTGCTGCAATATCAATAAGTGGAATACCTACAATAATCGCTAATACTAGCGATGTACCCATAATAGCTAAGAATGGGTGAAGCTTGAATTTCGAAATCGCAAGAATCATTACTATGATTGCGATAACGAAGGTGACGATTAATGGAATACCTGTCATACTTCTTTCCTCCAAAACACCGTTCTGGTGTTCACTTTATTCCATTATAAAAAATAGTGAACTTAACTGATATGTCTTATAAACTAAATGTAAGCGGTTTATTTTGTTTTATAGACTAACTATAGTGATTTCATGAACACCATTGCTAAATAATACAGTGGAATTGTTTGCGTATGACGAGGATCACACCCTGTGGCTTCTTGAAGTTTATTAAGTTTATATTGAAGCGTATTCTTATGAATATAGAGATGAGATGCCGCTTGTGAGAGTGATCCGTTATGAGCATAAAGTACCTCACATAGTTTCAATGCTTCTTTTATTTCTTCTTCATTCATGTTTTGAAACATCTTAGCAATAAATTCTTGTCTAACTAAAGGTGATATTTCATTCACGAAAAGTTCTACATGAAGATCTTTATAGCCAAGTATTGGTTGTGTTGGCATACTCATGGCTGCATTAAGTGCTTTCTTAGCTTGAATATATGCATCATGAGCAAACGTATATGGATGTGCACTTGCATCAAAACCAAATCGAACATCCCACTCATACGCATTAAAGATTGCCTCTTTAACTTTAAGGCACTTCTCTTTTATCTGATTATCTAAAGCATCAAGTAAGACAAAGACATGTCGCGTTCCAATTCGAAGTGAATACGTATTATGTGAATCACAAAGAGATCGCTTGAGATAGCGAGTTGCTTGGTCAAGTTGTCCTTGTTTATGAAGCATATCTTGACTTTCTTGACCAACAAAGCTTGCCATGAGTATACGTCGTGGCTGGTTAAGTACAATTCCTAAAGACTGGGCAACATCATCAAAGTTTGCTTCATGAACCGCATGGGCATGCATAAGCCAGTTTTCAAGAAAGCGAGATACCATCTTTTCTTCTTGTGCTCGAGTTTGTTTAATGTGTTCATCACGAATATACATTTGGGTAAACTTACGAATGATTTCTCCGTATTTTTCAACCCGCTCCTTTTCACCGGTAATTCCAATAACACCAACCACTTCTCCATCCACGACAATTGGAAGATTAACCCCTTGTTTAGAGCCTGGGTATTCATTATCAGATTCAATGACTAAATAAGGAAGATTGTCTTCGACAAGCTTCTTTGCTCCCATATGTTGACTTCCAATTCTGTTCTTATCTGTGGATGCTACAATAATCCCTTCTTTATCGATAAAATTGATGTGCTGTGAAAGAATAGCACTCAATTCTTCTACCATCTGCATGGCGAACGTTGTGGATAAATTCATCATTAAACCTCACTTATAAGTAAAATGTAACATATAAAAAGCGAAGTTTCTATGAAGATTGTCATTCTAATCATGTAATTATTTTTAGGCTAAGATTAAACGATAGAGTCCGTATAATTGTGTAAAAGTAAAAAGGCCATAGAAGTCTGCTATTATGTTAGTAACGACACCACATAAGGACAAATTCTATGACCCAAATCAATCTTAATTTAAATCTTGAACAGATTCAAGATATCATTTCAAATAGTGGTGCAAATTCACTTGCGAAGCAAATGTTAACGACGATTTTCAACCAACTGATGGAAAAAGAACGCGATGATTATGTCCATGTTGAGGCCTATTCTCGAGAGGAACATCGCAACTCATCAAGAAATGGGTATTATGAACGAAGTTATTCAACTCGAATTGGAAGATTAGAACTCATTGTCCCAAGAACACGCGACGGCGAATTCTCACCCACCATCTTTGAGCGCTACCAAAGAAGTGAGCAGGCCTTATTATCAACGATGCTTGAGATGTACGTNNTTAACGTCCAAACTCGATGAACATGTGCAGTCATTCTTAACCCGACCTTTAGATCGATCCTATCCCTTTATCTTGAGTGATGTCCTCTATATTAAAGTGCGAGAGAATCGCAGAGTGGTTTCTAAGGCATTTCATATCATCTTAGGGGTAAACGATCTAGGAGAGCGTGAGCTATTAAACTTCTCAATCTCTGAAAGCGAATCGTATGAAACTTGGAAAGGACTTTATGAACAGTGCTTAGATCGAGGGCTCACAGGACTAAAATTAGTGATTTCCGATGCCCATAAAGGCGAAGTAAGAGCGATTAAAGAAACCTTTGGTGGAGTAAGCTGGCAACGGTGCCAAGTTCACTTTATGAGAAACGTATTTGATAAACT
>DITO01000038.1 GCA_002422065.1 Erysipelotrichaceae bacterium UBA6182
CGGAACAAAGCCATTTTTCTTTTGAAGAGTGTTTCAAAGTTTGGTTATGATTATTATGAGCTGAAAGAACATGCATGATTGCTTAAAATCGTTCCTCTCAAATCAACAGAGTTCAAAGAAAAGGAAGTGTGGACTCCCGAGCAATTCAAACTATTCATTAATCATGTAGACCATTATGTCTATAAAGCTTACTTTATATTTCTGTATTATACAGGGATGAGGCGAAGTGAGGCTCGAACAATTGAGAAAAGGGATATTGTGGATGGCGTCGTCAGTATCAATAAATCCATGCATCAATACAGCAGTGAATTCAAATCACTGAAGACAAACTCAAGTAGACGTAAGATCCAAATCAATCAACACATCATCGAGTTGATCCAGCCACTCCTGAAATCAGACGGACATCTAGTATTTGGTGGCAATGATCATTTATCATCAACTTCCATTCAGCGTTTCTTCTCAAATGGTATTAAGAAATGCAATGAACACCTTATATTGATAGAAGAGAAACCAATTCCAAAGATACGACTTCATGATATGCTCATAGTCATGCAACGTTCCTCATTAACAAAGGTACGAACATTGTAGCAGTTTCTAAACGACTTGGCCATTCAGATATTAACATGACACTTAAAGTTTATACACATCTTCTTAAGGAAAACGAAGATAGAATTATTGATTTGCTTGAAGAAAACTGATTAATTATCTGGACTTGTTGGCAACACTATGATATATTAACTATGCAAGAACCCCGGCGGCCTAGGTTGAGAAATCAACATGCTAACTGTCTGGGGGCTTTTTTATTATCGGAGGCAAATAATGGCACTCATCCCTAAAACGACGAAAGATCAACTTCAAACTCTGAAAGATAAGAATTTAGTAATTGATACAGACGATAGTCAAGTTGAGTTATTTTTGGAGCACAACAACTATTATCGATTAAGAGGTTACATGACTTACTTTTATATTACTGATCCATTAACGTCAAGCGAAGTTTTTAATGGAACAACTACTTTTTCTGATATTAAAAACACCTATGAATGTGATGCACTATTAAGAAGATCACTAAGAGATCTACTCGAGGTGAACGAAATAAGTCTAAGAACAATTTATGTCCTTCATTTTGCTAATTACTATTCAAATGCATATTTTTTCTATGAAGATAGTCCTTTTAAGTTCAATGATTTAAGAGAAAGTAAAATTCACAAAGTAAGAGCAAGTGTCAAACGAATGATTTCAAGTTATAGCCATTCTCCCATTATTAGAAGATATACAATTGGTGACACATGTAGATTACCTAGTTGGGCTTTCATAGAATTCATGACTTTTGGAGATATTTCGATTATATATGAAGCAACAAAAGATCCATTGATTAAGCAATTAAACAATAACCACTTTAATTTTCCGAGTAATTTGTCATACGATTTCTTAACTAGTTGGATTAAATCACTCAATAAACTCAGAAATGTATGTCATCATCACGAGCGATTATTTTTTAAAAACTTCATCGTAACACCTCCAAAAACATATTCAGAACCCGTTTTCAAAAGCATTTATGAAATGAATGCATCCAACATCGGAACTTTATTCACTCATATAGTTATATCCGTGTGTCTTTGTCCTAATAAGGAAATTGTTACACATTTTATTGATTCTGTTGAATCCTTAAAACTTAAATATGATTCAATTGATTTCCAATCAGCATACGGTTTTCCAACTAACTGGAATGATATATTACAGTCACTAAGTGGATACTTTATAAAGAACTGTTAATATCTGTGACCACATCTGTGACCACATTTTTTGAAAAAGAGGGTAAAACTAGGTTAGAGACGGTTCATAAAAAGTGGCTAAAGAGTGGATTTTTAAGACTAAGTAAAGCTTTTCCATCAGTCCTGCTACCCCTGCCAACATGCAAATAAACCGCTTAAATAGCGGTTTTTATTTTGGTGTGACCACATTTTGACCACATTTTTCTAGCCCGATTTTGGAATTTTTCTCAAAGTAACAATTATTCACTAATAATCGAAGTCAAAATTCGTTCTCATGATTAAAATCTTAATATTAATTATTATGATAAAAACCATAGTATCTTTCGATGTAATTTAATAAAATTATTAATAATAAACAAAAAATTTAATATTGACTTTAATAATATTTAAGTATAAACTTAATTATATTGAAGGAGACATGTTATGGCCATAACAATTGTACCTGAATGGATGACCAACTTAGAAGATGAAGACATTTCGTTTATAAAGAAATTTATCCTTGCCTCCGGCTCACTCAAAGAGATGTCGTCCATTTATGGGGTGACCTATCCTACAGTTAGACTTCGACTTGATAAAGTAATACAGAAAATAAACATCAAGGAGAGTGAAGATCTGGACTCTTATATTGCACTTGTAAAAAGAATGGCAATTAATGACAAGATTGATTTCGATACAGCAAAAACATTAATCAGTGAATATAAGAAAACTAAAGAAAAGAGGGAATAGACTATGAATGTTGGGTTAGCAATATTTTTCATATTAGTTATTAATTTAAGCATAATAGCATTTGTATTTTTTGCTATTAAGTATTTCATTAGATATTCTAATCAATTGAGAAGAAAAAAATCACAAATGCAAGCTGAATTAGATCGTATGAATGTTGAGGATTTGTAAGAATAATGATATTTGTGTTCTCACTCTTCAATAAGACATAGATTACTTTCACAGTGAAAGTCTATACTACAATAGATTTACAATCATCAAGTGAATTATTCAAAGGATGTAACCCTTGAAGAAAAAAGCTACGCTTTTAAAGATTCTGACTTTCCTTAGTATCTCAATTTTGTTAACCATATTTTTACTTTATGTATTGAGTTGGTATAGTTTTAGTACTTTTCCTACTAGTGTAGTGTAATATAGAATGTTACTTTCAATTGCTATTCTTACTATAACCATGAATCTAGTCTCGACATTGAAAAAATCAATAAAACTTGACTATTCCTTTTCTAGAATCAAATAATTGCTATTGAAGAAAATCTTCATGGAATTTATTCCGTATCTCGTTTTTGTTGACAACATTCACAGTTTGAGATACGATACATATGTAAATAGCCTTACAGGCAGGAGAAACCACGCATGTGGTTTTTTTCGTTATTCTACTAATTGTTTGATTAAATTCGTGAAAAACTTTCTATCACTACTTGTTCTTAGAACTCTGTTTTTTATGTCGTAATATCTCAAAAGGATTTCAATACTGTTGTTATGATATACACAATTCCTTATATTAACTAGAGTAAAGAGTTTCCTTTCAAAAGTTTGAATATCGGACACACTGAATGATATTTGTCTCGAAAAGATCTTTAAGAATTTGCTTCTTAACTAAGTAGATAAGCAGGTATATACCATCAACTGTTGACCAAGACTTAATCTGTCAAAGAAAATAAACGGGCTATCGTAATCATCAATCTTCTTCTCAAAACTGTTAATAACCTTCAGATAGTGAGTTCTCTTTTTTTGCTTTACATTCGTAATTCTTGTCTTTATGTCATCAACAAAGAACTTGAATTGAACACTATTTTCAATTTGATAATGTAATAGTATTCGATAAGAAAGAACTGAATTAAATACAGCCTCGAATTTACTGATTGATTCGTATATTTTAGGGTATCTAGATTTTTCATCATAATACATGTCCAAATAGTCAGCAAAATCAACCTCATGCTCGTATACATGTTTGCCATTTGCTTTCTCAGTTTTGAGTGGATTATTTTTCGATTTCTTTGCAAAATGATGCTTGAAAGGTGAAATAAGATTTATATAGTTAATTAGGAATAGATGCTCTTTTGCTTCTTCCTCACTTATTCTTTTAAACACAACATTCTTTTGCAACTTTAAAATCTCAATCTGCTCATCTAACTGTTTTGGTTTCTTGTAGTAAGTTGTCAATATTATCACCTCTTTTCAACAACATTTGGGGAATTATAATACTCGCGTCATAGTATTTTAGTAACTTCATATTTTTCTTGGATAAGTTTAGTCCATATTCAGGTAGGCTTACTGTATGCTTGTATTCTCTAACTCGTAATAAATCATAGGTATACTCCAGTCTGATGAAGGTATGAGATAACATTTAGGTTATTTACCAAGTTCAAAAATAATTAAAATTAGATTCATATTCTTTTGTGTAATATCAAACTTACTTTGAACCAAAAAACATAGTCTGACTT
>DITO01000127.1 GCA_002422065.1 Erysipelotrichaceae bacterium UBA6182
AGCATCGATGATTCGATAACCCAAATCATTTGAACTATATAACCTTGTTAACAATGCATTGTCTTTTGGAAGGCCTGTGATGCCTAAAATTATATTTTCATCAGCTGAATAACTATTAAACTTTAGAATAGTTGATGCCGATGACGTGCCTTTAATTTTGATAATGGGTTTAATATCTTCGATGTAGTCATTTTCTATAACCACAGATGTTACATCATTTTCTTCAATAAGTTCATAATACGGAGTTAATCTTTCAAATGTGAATGCTTCTGCAATTGTGCCATATTCTGTCTTTTGAGACTTTGGCATATTCTTCGGCATGACATCAACATATCTAATGCCCGAATCATGTGTGTATTCAAGTGTGAAAGGCTTTTTACCATTGGTCGATAAGAACTGCATGAAGTTCATAAAATCTGCATAAGCGTTATTTATTAACCCAAACATGATAGTTAGTTCGATATCGGAAAATTTGATGTCACTTTTTAGAACAGTTTTTTTATATTTGTCATCGTGAACTTGATGATTAATTTTAGATCCCAGTCCTTTAACATCGGTTACCTTTATCGAATTTAGTGAAATATCATATGAGCTTGTCATTTGATTATTCCATATTTTGAATTTTCTTATCATCTTAGAACGCCTCCGCAAGCTTCAAGTTAATCTTTTCAGCTAGATCATCATAATCAAGTTCTTCAGCATAGTTTTCAACTGTAACATTGATTGTGATATCCTTCTGTGAACTATCATTGTTATAAGTCACTGTATTGTTAGTGACTTGTTGTGTAGTATTATTATTGATTGCCTGGTTGACAGGAACGCTTGTTGGTGTATTGGTTGCTACTACTTCAGGTTCTGGAATTTTTCCTGTTTCTAGTTGAATCTTGACATTCTCAATTTCACCAAGAGTAAATCCTAATACACTTCCAATCTTATTAATCCCTCGAATCAATCCGTTAATCAGATCGATGGCTTTATTGACTGTGTCCTCGACAAACTGAATCACGTCTACAATAAAGTTTTTTATTCCAGTAAAGATTCCGGTGATGATTTTTGACATGAATGTAAAAGCATTTGCAAGTTTATCACTAATGAATGTAACAATTTCACCCATAATTTTCATGATGAATCCTAAGACAGGAATCATCACTTTAGTAAATATATCAAGTAATGGTGTAATAGCTTTAATCAGATAGGTAATGTTTTGAGCTAAAAGATTACCAAGAATATTAATCAATGGCATAAACGCTTTGATAAGTGTATTCACATAATCACCCAACATGGAGAGTATAGGCATCAATGCTGATCCTAAAGTCTGGACCAAAGAATTAATTGAGTTTCTAAAGTTTTCATTCGTTGAATAGAGTAAAGCAAACAAAGCTGCAATTACACCAATGATAGCAATTATTGGATGTGCAGCAAGCATGCTAAATGCTCCACTTAACTTCCCAACCATTCCTATCATGGATCCAATTCCTGATGTTAACTTACCAGCAATGAGTAACACTGGAGCTAATGCAGCAACCAACCCAAGCACACCAATCATGACATTCTTTTGTTTATCACTTAAATTGCCAAACCATTCAGCTAACGATCTAACAACTGGTACAATATTTGTATTAACCATTTCAGCAAGGCTTTCCATGACAGGTAATAAAGCCATCCCAATTTGATCTTTAATTGTTTTAAACGAAAATTTAAGGTTATTAAGTACATTATCAAAGTCAGCAAGACTATCAATCTGATCATTGGTTAATGTGTCAAAGTTTTCGTATTCTTTAGCTAGTTCAGCTAATCCATCACCACCAGCTTTAAGCATCGGTATGAGTTTTGCACCCATGCGTTCACCAAATATATCATTTGCATATGCAGCTTGAAGCATTGGATCTTCAATACCTGACAATGCATGGACCATTTGTTCAAAATTAGCTTCCATCCCTTGGGCAGCTTGACTTGATGTAAATCCTAAATCCAATAGTGCTTTTGAAGTTACATCTAAATCGCCTTTTGCAAGTGATGCAAATGCACCTTGAGCTTTAACTAAACCCGCTTGTAGTTCTTCATTTGTGACATCAGTCTGCATAGCGATGTATTGCCACTTTTGAAGTTCTTCAGCTGATAGATTTACACGATCCGCAAATGTCTTTAATTTATCTGCAGAATCAATAGTTGATTTACCTATTGCAGCCATACCAGTAAGGATCCCTGCTGCAGCTGCACTAAATGGTAATAAGGCTTGTCCAGCCTTAGTAAATGAATCACCAACATTTTTAAAACCATTAACAAGATTATCCATTTTCATCTGGTTAATCTCTTGTAACTGTTGTTTAAGCTGAACTGCTTCAGATTCTGCTTTAATCAGCTCTGAAGTTATTTTTTGTATTTTTTCATTCTTATCTTTATCACTAGAATTATCTAGTTTATCAATTTCTTTTTTTAGTGATATAGCTTTCTTTTCAGTTCTTTGGATGGCTTCGCTCATCAGTTTTTGAGCTTCAGCATATTTTTTCCCATCAAACTCTACAGCNNGTTCTAGTTTCTGCTAATATTGGAATTTCAATGGATGATCCAGTTTTTGCCATGTCTTCACCTTCTTTTTACAATCTATCAAAATCTTCAGCTGTTGCTTTTCTTCGTTCAACACCTTTAGAAGCTAATCGTTCACGTTCTTTTTCTCTCTTCATTCTTTCTAAAATATCGATATCATATTCGATAATCATCGCTTGAAGATCAGTGTAGTTTAGATCCTCCATCAGTCCATAAGGAATCTCGTGCTCATTAGCTTTCTTCACCACTTTTAAAACAGAAGGCACGGACTCAATCTGTTCACTTTTTCCGATAAGTTCATCAAAAAGTCTATTAAGTCTTTGAGCCCGTGCTACTAGTTTTTTGAGGCGAATTTACCAACTTCCTGGATGACTGCGGATATTTTACCAATAACGGTTTCAATATTTGATGTATCTAGAATACCTACGAAGTCTTCAAAGTTAGGAAGTTTAGGAGAACTGATGAAGCAGTATAGTACTCTAAGTAAATCGGTCAAATGTTTTGAAGCCGTTTTTTCATCTTTAATCCATTCAGAAACAACTGCTATCATCGATGATAAATCAACACCCTTCTTAGCTTCTTGAAAATGAGTTTCCCATTTTAAGTGTGCCTTGAATGATGTATCAACATTGACAGTAATCTCATCATTTTTTAAGATTAACTTTTCGTTTTCATAATCGTATGAAACCGTTGGAATTTTAATCGCAATCATTGTATCCTCCTATTAAGCTGCCATCTTTGGAGTTGGAACTGTATCTCCAAAAGTAGCATATGCTGCATTACCAGGTTTAACTGATAATTTAGTAACCTTTAAATCGTTACCATTCGCATCTACATAAACCGCTAGACCATTATTGGTCTTCATTTTTTCACCAAGAATGGTTAATGGAATTTCAAGGTTGTTCAAAGTAACGTTGTCTTTACTTTGAGTATGTGTTTCTGATGGTTTACCAGATGTAACATTTAGCAACCATACTTTCTTTGTCTTTGTAATCCCATCAAGCAATTGATGAGTTTCGAAATAAATAGCGTGTTCAACACTATCTCTTTGTGTGATGTCAGCTACTGCACCACCATCAACAAGCATCTTACGATTCATAGCGATTTCATAATCGTCAGAATTTTGGATGATAGTGAGGGATCCAGTTAAACCTTTATCACTTGTAATTTCACATAAAATTTCACCATCACCATACACTGGTTCAGATGAATACGTTGATTCAAGATTGATAGCTTCTGCATAAGCTAAATCTGCAATAGCACCATAGGTACCATTGGATTGCTTAACTGCGAATTTAACATTCTTGATATTGAATTCTACTTCTTTTGTTTTAGGCATATTTATTCTCCTTTGCTAAAAACATCTTTAAAAGCATTGATAGCTTGTTCTTTGCTTTGTCTAACTGTACGTTTGATGAATCCTTTGTGAGGTGATGAAACAGCGTGCTCTAAGTAAGCAGCTAAAGGAACCTGTTTACTGTTTCCTTTTTTATCAGTTCCACCAACTTTTTTTGAATTCTTTACATACCTTACACCTTGATAATCTTTTTTGACAAACCATGATCTGCTGAAATGTGGATATGAATCACCTTCTCCAACTGCAGCTTCCAGGTTTCTTTTTATAACTTCAGCTGATACATCCAAACCTTTCTCAATCTTTGGTCTAAGTTTGGACCTTTTAAATTCTTCTAAAATTCCTTCAAGTTGTTTGTCTACACTAACTGAATCACTCATGATAAATCAGATCTCCAGTAATAGTTCTTGTAAAATATCCACTTTGTGAATCGTAGATATTTCCTGAAAGTGTATAAGGGATCTCACTATTCTTAAGAATCGCTGTTACATCTCTGTAAATCGATCTTGCATCATTTGATTTTCTACAGTTAATGTAAATCTCAAACGATGAATTTCTTAAGATAGCACTTCCATCACCAAATGTCTCTGGCTCATCATATACTTCCTCTTGAATCACAATATACTTGTCAGGCTTTTTATCATTGTCTTCATCCTGGTGTTCTTTATAAATCTTGATTGTGGATGATGAAAGAGGTTTAAGTAATTCCCATAACTTGTTATCCGGATATGGCATTCTCAATCATCTCCTTAACTCCAGGTTCTTTTGTCTCAGAAAGGTTCAATCGGATCTTTTCAAATGATTCACCTTTAGCTACGTTATTGACCTCTAGTGCATATCCAACTCCATCTCGTTTGAAGTAAATGAACTTGTTATTCTTATACACTTGCCGGTTAATTTGAACGGTATCTACTAGTTCAACTTGATTTGAATGAGCATTCCAAAACGTATTTGCACCTACTTCAGATAATTCTCCAATAACTTTCTTAAACGATAAAACCGTTTTAGAGCGGTCACCACTGATTGGATCTTGTACAGATTCAACATTGAATAGATAGACTGTAATGTTTGCTTGCATCTTAGGTCACCACTGGTATAACCACATACTTAAGTTTTTGAAGATTAGATAAGTACACTGGAGAGGTTTGAAACTCTCCAGGTACCATCTTTAAATTGTCCATTACAAATTGAGTAAGGGCGATTACAGACAACTTGTTTGTAAAAATCACATCATCACTTACTCCAGCTTGTTGCATATCAGCAATGCCTGCTTCAATAAGCATTTCAATGCGTTCGTTTGAATCTTCGTCTGTTGTATCGAAACCAACAGCATATGCAATTTTTTTGTTATAAGCAATAATAAATTGTTCTTTAGTCATAGTAACCACCCTTTGTTAATAGTTGTTTAAAACTTAAAATTAGGCTTTCTTAAGGAATAAGAAACCTGCAGCATCGGCAACTTTACCATCAGCGATGAGTGTAGTTTTTTCAATCCATTCATCAGTATCTTCGTTGTAGTACTTCTTATAAGTCAATTGAAGGCTTGAGTTTAAAATCCACTCAGAAAGGTCACCGAATCCCAAGAACACATCACCAACTGCTGCAACATCAAAACTTGGTAAATAATCTACGATTTCAACAGGATAACCTAAGAATGATCTTTCTTGTTTTCCACCAATACCCATAGTTACTCTTGCAACTGGATGACCATCAGTACCAACCATACCTGCCATGTACGTGTCCCAAGTTGCCTTGTTGACATAAATAGCATTCCCAGGAAGTGCTGCATAAGCATTCTTGATCTTTGAGATGAACTTGGTCATCCATCCACTGAATGTTGCATCAGCAGCTGCAAAGGCAAGTTTTTGTCCAGCAACGATTCTTGGATCCACTAAGAGTCCTAATGGTTGACCAACACCGGTTCCATTAAATACAGATGCTTCAATAGCTTTAACGATTGCACGAGTTATTGCTCTAGCAACAAGTTTTTCAAACTGGTCAAGTGAAGTTGCACTTGCTTCAAGAGAAGTTGCAATACGAACTTGGAGTTTGTAATAGCTAAATGAAACTTTAGAAGTAACTGTAAGTTTCTTCTTTTCTGAAACTGATCCTTCAGCAACCCATGTTGCTTCTGGTTTTAACGAACTGATAGGAATGTCTACTCCACCAGGAACATTTGATCTTGTGATTCTTTGGAAAACATTACCATAAGAATCAAGTTCTTCAATCACACGATTCATGATTGTAGTTGGAATTAATGCAGTAATATCAGATGTCATAGTTGTTGCATCTGCTCTTAATTCAACTGGTACATCCTTACTTCTGCTGCGCACGTAATTCATGAAGGATTTACGATATTCAACAGTTGCTCTTGGATCTTCTACACCAAGTTCACCTTGGCCAGCTGCACCTCGAAGTGTTAAGTCACCAACTTGTGTAACAACTACAGGCTTAGCATTTAAAGCTGTTTTAAGAGTGGATCTTTCTTCATTTAACTTTTCATACTCAACATTAAGTTCTTTGACTTTGTCAACACTGTCTGCAGTTTCAATTTCTGCCGTAATGGCATTCATTCTTGCTTCTTTTACTTGGATTTGTTCTAATAAATTCATTTTATTTTCCTCCTAGATTTTTTATTTTGAACAAGGCTTTTTGTTTTGCTAACTCAAGTTTTTCACCGTTCTCCAACTGCGCTGATCGAGCACTCTCCAGTGCTTTCTTTTCGTTCTCCAACGTATCAGATTCTTGTCTAGCATATATTTCAGTGTCTTGGTAAGCAGGGAAATTCACTGCACTTACCTCATAGACTCTAGAAATCTCAGTAATCTTTCTTTTTGGAGTGTCTTCTTCAAGATTGCTCCACTCATTTGCTGCAACCGTGAACATGAATGACATACCGGATATGTCACCACGTTTAACTGCAGAGAAGAGATTCTTCGCTTCACTGTTGTTTGATATGTCAAGGCTTGCTTTAATCTTTAACCCTTTATCATCAACTGTGAGTTGAAGTGTAGAACTTGCGTTATTCTTTCTAGATCTAGCTAATGCAATCTTTGAGTCATCATGATTAACTAAAAATACAACGTCTTCTAATGCTGAATCTTTGATAGCACCACGTGCAATCGATTCAATCCACCATCCTTTACCTATAATCGTTTCTGAATCAAATACTGCTGCATAACCTTCAATGGTCGCTGTACCATCATCTTTGTTTTCATCGATAGTGATGTCAACTAAATTAAACGAGCGTCTTGCTCTTAGTTCTTTATTCAGATCCATCGTTATCCTCCTCATTGTTTGTAGAATTTTTATCTACTTGGTATTTGTCAGCTTGGTCTTGGCTGACATAGTTAAGACTTACTTTATCTGGACCACCATCTGCTTCATATCCGATAAGCTCTCGTTGTTCAGCTCTTGATATGTAGTTGTTTGGACCCATAAGTTTAATGATTTCAAGTTTTGTCTTCATCGATAAATGATTAACTAGCTTGTCATAAACCTTGATTTGATTTCCAAACTGTCTTTCTCTTTGATTGAATAAGACATGTGTTGCAGCTTGTTCAATCGCTATCTTGAAAGGCTCAATATTTTTTTGATAAAGAGATTGCCACTCGTTTTCTGTTGCATCACCTGTAAGGATCTTCATGGATACTCCGAAATTCATGAGTGCTACTTTTTCTAAATGATCTAAGATCTTCTCGTCAACGATTTGAGATGTTGTATTCAATGGATCGAATTTGCCGTCAACACCAAGTACTCCAAATGCACCTTCACCTTTTTTTAAGTTGGATTCGAATTCTTCTTTGAATTTTTGAAGTGCCGTTTCTCCCATTTGTGATTTAGCACTCAAGATACCTTTTAATTGCATCGATGCTTCTAAAGCTCGTGGCATTAATGTTGTTACCTGGTCATAAATTTTAAGTTTTTTCAATAAATCTGTTCGAGATTCATTTCCAAAGTAATAATTATCACCAAAGTGTTTTCTAAAATGGATAACTTCGTCATAAGGAATGTTGTATGTACTGCCATTTACGATAGTGAATACTAAGTAATATTTTTTTGTTTTTTCATCAAATACCATATCTTCTGAATCTGTGTTGATTGGATAAATTGATTCAAGTTTTACGTATTCTTCACCATTTGCATATTTGTAGATGCGATATTCAGGGTACCAATAAGCATTTGATTTCATTTCCAATCGGTATGCTGTCCAATAAAGCATGTCTTTAAGTATCATCAACTCATTTGGCTTACCCATAAGTAGATCGTTTATGGAGTCTTTGTTAGTTGTCACGATGCCATCTTTAATCTTGACAGATTTTAGAATCATTTTTGATGCTTCTTCAGCTATGGTATGGATACAAGCTCTAACTACTGATGCTTCATACACATTGATTGCCGGTGATGAAGATAAATAATTACCAAAGTTGTAAACCTTAGCACTCTGATCTGTTTTTTTCCTGAAGATTAAACTTAATAAGTCTCCAAATCCCATAATCACTCACCACCCATATTCATTAGTACTTCAAAATCTGCTTGGTACATCGATTTAACTGCATATGCAATCATCATGCTAACCGCTCCATCTATTCTGTTGGATGATGACTGTACCTTGACAGGCATTATCAAACCTAAATTATTTGTTTTTACTGCAACATTCTTTAAATTCCATTTGGTCAACTCATTGTTTTGATAGTTAACTTGGTGGTCTTTGAAGTCTGCTCCTAAGGATCTCATCGGATTACTCATCACTGGATAATCCATTCTGATTTTCTCAGTAACACCTTGACCAAACTTATACTCTAGGTCCTTGATTAATCCTTTAGCATTCCATTGGTCATAACCAAACTTGAATGGTTTAAGTCTATATTTTTCATAAAGTTCCCAATACCATTGTGTAATTGCTTCATATGTTACTTCATTACCAGGAAGAATTCTAACCAATCCTTTTTGAGCTAGATAATGATAATCTTTTCTTTCAAGGTTAGTGTTGTTCTCACTATTGGCTTTCGATTCGGGAATGAAATACATGACCGCAAAGAACTTCTTTTGACCTCTTTGAATGAGTGCTGATGCAGATGTTAAGTCTGTTGTTTCAGATAAGTCAATTCCACCAATATAGTATCCTTCTTTAAAATCTTCAAAATTGAATGTTTCAGCATTTTCAATCTCATTGTGCATCAGCCATGAGATTGCTTTGTTTTGTTTAAGATTGAAATCCTTACAGAGAATGAATGCTCGATCTTCTCTGGATGTTCTGGCTTTTTCGACATTATCCTGAAGATATTCCCATTGTTTAATAACTCCCATCGATGGATTTGATTTCCACCAACTGTCACGGTCACTCCAAATCTCATTTTCAGAGTCTTGAGTGTATAACCAAGGTAGAAGTGATTCATCATCAATCTCTTTGTTTAAAACCTTTCTAGCATAGGTTAATCTCTTATCTAGATAACCTTCATCAACGATGCCTTCAGTGGTAATTTCAAATACTAGTGGATCTTCAACAACTGAAGCTGATTGCCAGATTGACATGAAGATTGTGTTATCACGCATCTCGTGCACTTCATCTATGATTGCTTTCGTGATGTTACGTCCTTCTTTGTTCTTTTGCCGTTCTGATATCTTAAATACTCTAGAACGGTTCTTTATGTTTTTAAGACCTTTTTTATTTCTATGAGTATGTTTACCTTCTGGATCAATAGCTTCTCTCATGCTGTCAATTTCTTGGAATACAAGGTCAGCTTGTGCATCATCGTTTGATGAACAACAGATATCCTGTCCGCCACGTCCAATGAACAAATCAGTGTTGCAATCTGCTGCAGAAAGCGTTGTTTTACCGTTCTTACGTGCGATTAATAGAATAATCTGTTTATACTTTCTTAATCCATTAGGTTTCTTAAAACTGTAGATAACTTCAAGTAGTGCACGTTCCCACTTCATCAGTTTTAATGGTTTTCCATAGAAGCGATTCTTTGATTGTTTACATAGTGTTTCTGTAAATTCAATTCTAATGTGTGCATCTGATGGATCATAAGCATATTTAGCAAGATCTTCGTAACAGTTTTGAAGTGTTTTTCTTAGCTCATGGCCAACTTTCCATCCATCATGAAATACTTTTTTGTAATAATCCAGGAAATATGAATGAACACCATTAATCTTTGTATTCTTTAAATCGATCTTATTCATCAGCTATCCGATGCTTTCTTCTAAATCCATCAATAGAATCACTGTTTTCAGGATCTGCAGCATTATTTCCTAGCAATTTATTAAGAACCACAATCTGATTGGCATAAACTTGCTTTAACTTGGTAACAACTTTTGCAGCTTCGGAGATCTTTTGTCTTGTTGGATCTGTTTTGTGAACAATAACCAAAGGCAAATGGCTTATTTTTTCAATTTGAGTTTTCGTATCAATGAGATCTTCAATGAAATCATGATTCATTTTAAACACATCGATTTTATCTTTGCTAACAAATAAATCTTTGTAGTAGTCAAGTTCCTTCATTTTGTTCTCCTTTGCTTAACTTTTTGAACCTTTAACTTTTTTTGATTCGTAAAAGTTTTTGAATTCTAGATTTTTCGAATTTTTCAGTGGCGAGGAAAGTTATCTTGCTGAGGGGCTAACACACATCCTCATTTTTCGATTCAATAGGGGGGGTATACGTATCAAACCATTTGTTAATGTATGATTTCCAATCTTCTTTATACCGTTTACGATAATCATCGACTGATTCTAAACGGTTTAAACACTCTTCCTTGGTTGTTTCTATAAGGATTGCTGCATCAACCTGTAGTTCATCAATGATCCTATCCCTATCGAATGTGTTTGGATAACCGCCAATAATCCATGCTGTCTTCCACTGGCCATAACGAGTCTTGATATGATCTAGCAATAAATC
>DITO01000070.1 GCA_002422065.1 Erysipelotrichaceae bacterium UBA6182
ATTTGCATGAAACGGTCTTGACCCTTCGCTGGACCACGTTGGCGAGCGCTTTGACCACCAAAACCACCACCGAAGAATGATCCAAACAAGTCATTTAAATCTTCAAAACCACCGCTATATCCACCACCACTTTGTTGATCAAATGCAGCGTGACCAAACTGATCATACTTAGCTTTTTTTGAAGGATCTGAGAGGACATCATAGGCTGATTGAATTTCTTTAAACTGAGCCTCCGCACCAGATTCCTTATTCATATCGGGATGATATTTCTTCGCTAAGGTGCGGTAAGCTTTTTTAATTTCTGCTTCACTCGCGGAGCGACTCACCCCAAGAATGTCATAATAATCTTTTTTATTGGTCATAAGTCCTCCTTCAATCGGTATTCAATTAATTCTTCTCTGTGAAATCAGCATCCACAACATCATCTTGTGTTGGTTCAGCCTCAGCACCTTGGTCTTGACCTTGATACATGGATTGACTCATCGCATGTGCAGCAGCTTCAAGAGCAGCAAGTTTTTCCTTTAGAACTTCCATATTATTAGAGTTTAAAGCATCTTGAAGCTCATCACGAAGTTTCTCAACTTCTACTTTTTGATTCGCATCAATCTTGGCACTATCTTCATTTAATGTTTTATTAATTTGGTGAATGAATTGCTCTGCTTTATTCTTAAGTTCAACTTCTTCACGACGTTTGTCATCTTCAGCTTTGTTAAGTTCAGCTTCGCGAACCATACGTTTAATTTCATCATCACTTAAACCAGATGAATTAGTAATTGTAATAGATTGCTTCTTACTTGTGCCTTTATCCGTAGCAGATACATGCACAATACCATTCACGTCAATATCAAAGGTCACTTCAATTTGTGGAATCCCACGAGGTGCAGCCGCAATACCATCCAACTTAAAGTTTCCTAATGATTTATTATCCACTGCCATTGGACGCTCACCTTGTAAGACATTAATATCAACTGCAGGTTGATTGTCAGCTGCGGTTGAGAATACTTGGCTCTTTGATGTAGGAATAGTGGTATTGCGTTCAATTAACACAGTCATGACACCACCCATGGTTTCAATACCAAGTGATAATGGTGTAACATCCAATAGTAAGATATCCTTAACATCACCAGAGATAACTCCCGCTTGAATTGCTGCACCAATCGCAACAACTTCATCTGGGTTTACTGATTTATTTGGTTCTTTTCCAAGTTCTTTCTTAATAAGTTCCACAACCGCTGGCATACGTGTTGATCCACCCACAAGAAGTACATGGTGAATATCATTCTTAGTTAGTCCTGAATCCTTTAGTGCTTGGCGAACCGGAGCAACTGTACGATCAAGTAAATGACGTGTCATCTCTTCAAATTTTGCACGAGTTAGCACTGTTTCAACATGGAGTGGACCTGAAGGACCTGCTGAAATAAATGGCATAGAGATTTGAGTTTGAAGTGTAGAAGAAAGTTCTTTCTTCGCTTTTTCAGCTCCTTCTTTTAAACGTTGAAGAGCCATACGATCAGATCTTAAATCAATACCATTTTCTTTCTTAAACATATCAACTAAATAGTCTACAACCACATCATCAAAGTCATCACCACCAAGTAAGTTATCCCCTGCAGTTGCTAAAACTTCAAAGGTACCATCAGCTAACTCAAGGATTGAAACGTCAAAGGTTCCGCCTCCTAGGTCATAAACAAGAATTTTTTGTTCCTTATCTGTTTTATCGATACCAAAAGCAAGTGCAGCTGCGGTTGGTTCGTTTATAATTCGCTCTACTTCAAGTCCTGCAATTTTTCCAGCATCTTTAGTTGCTTGACGTTGAGCATCATTAAAGTACGCTGGAACTGTAATAACAGCACGCGTTACTTTTTCACCTAAATAATCTTCTGCATATTTCTTTAAGTGTTGTAAGATCATCGCAGAGATTTCTTGTGGTGTATATTCTTTACCATCAAGTGAAACTTTTTTATCAGTCCCCATATGACGTTTAATAGATAATACAGAGTCTTTGTTGGTTACGACTTGACGCTTAGCTGCTTCCCCAACAATACGCTCACCATTCTTAAATGCAACCACAGAAGGTGTTGTACGATTTCCTTCTGGATTAGTAATGACTTCTACATCTTTTCCTTCTAATACTGCCACACATGAATTGGTGGTTCCTAAGTCGATTCCGATTATTTTGCTCATTTTAGTTTCCTTCTTTCTCTTTACTTACTTTAACCATACTAGGTCGAAGTAGTCGATCTTTTAACATATATCCTTCTTGATAAACTTCAATGACTGTTTCTGGTTCATATTCATCAGACTCTTCAACCACTAAAGCTTGGTGAAAATCTGGATTGAATGGTTGATGTAAGGCATCAATCTTAACCACACCTTCTTTTGCGAGTACTTGATTAAATCCTGATACTGCAAGTTCAAATCCTTTTTGAAGTGTAGCTAAGTCATTGGATTGGTCATATGCTCTCTGTAAGTTTTCAAAAACAGCGATAAGTTCCACAGCAGCTGATTTAAACACATATTTTGAGCGTTGTTCAAAGTCTAATGCTATTCTCTTCTTCATGTTTTGAGCATCCGCAAGTGCGCGATACTTATCATTCTCAGCATCTTTCAATGCTGTCTCTAGAGTTTGTATTCTAGCTAAGGCAATATTTATTGGATCAAATTCAATGCTCTCTTCACTTTCTTGCCTTATATCTTGATTATTTTCTTGTTCTACTTCATCTTTTTCAAGATGATTATTCTTTTGGTTTTTCGTTTTCATGGTCGTCTTCCTTTCGATATATCTCTTCTACTGCTTTTGTGAGGGTTTTCATCATGCCTACGATATGTTCATATTTCATGCGACTTGGTCCAATCACCATCAGTTTAGACGATGTATCATTATCAAGAGGCATCGTAGAACTTACGACAGCCATATCTTCTAACCACACAAATTCTGAACCCTCGGATGTACTTAAGGATAACGATCCTTGACGAGTTCCAATGGTTCGCCATAATGATGAATTCTCAAGGAGTTTCATAACTTGTTTGAGTTTATTCACATCAGCGAATTCTGGATGATTCATAAGATTGTTTTGTCCACTGAGGTAGATATCCTCACTAGCAAAACGAATAAATGCATTAAAGAATGCTTCAAATAGCATTTCATAGTGTTCAATCTTATCAGCTAAGATTGGTTTAATGAGCAGTAACTTCTCAATAAGATCACCAAGAGATGAACCTATAAGGCGATCATTAAGGAGTTTAGTGCATGTTTGCAAGTCTTGAGTGCTAATGCTCTCTTTAAAACTAAACATGCGACTCTCACTATGACCTTCACTTGTTTCAAAAACAGCCATTGCACTTTTATCGCTCAGTGGAATAAGTTGAATCTGAAGTAGTGTTTGGTCGACACTATGAGGTCCTAATACAACGGTTGTTAGTTGAGTCATCTCAGACAAAATATCACAACTCATTTTTAATACTTCTTGTGTGTTATATTTACGTTCAGTAAATACTTGTTTGAGTGCAACTTGCATGGATTCATGGCTTTTCTCTTCAAGTAAGTGCTCGACATAAAAGCGATACCCTATTTTTGAAGGAATACGTCCAGAGGAAGTATGTGTCTTTTCTAAAAATCCTAACTCTTCGAGTTCACTCATTTCAGCACGAATCGTTGCAGATGAATAATCAAGATGGTATTTCTCAAGTAAGGTTTTAGAACCAACCGGTTCTGCACTCGCTACAAATTCATCAACGATGGCTTTGAAGATTTCAATTTTTCTTCGAGTTAACATACATTCACCACCTTTCGTTAGCACACTAACTTTTACACTGCTAAATTATACAAAAACAGTTTAGCACTGTCAAGTTTAAAGTGCTAAACTATGAACTTTGTTTTTATATGATGTATAATATTAAAGAGGTAAAATTATGATACATACATGGGTTACAGATGCTCACGTGGTAGCAGGAACCACGCTACGGTCACCAGGACATTCAGAAGTTCCTTTTGATAGCTTAAACATGGCTTTCTATGTTCCTGATGATGTAAAAAACGTTATTCTAAATCGTGAGCTTGTGGCTGAAAAAACAGGTTTTCCCCTTTCGTCATGGGTATTTCCTAAAATGACACATAGTGATCATTTTATTAAAGTTACAAAAGATGACATGGGTAAAGGAACTTATGAGGAATCCTCAAGTATTCCCGATATGGACGCTTTATACACCCAAGAGCCTAATATAATGCTCGCTGTTTTTCATGCTGACTGTACACCAGTACTACTTTATGACCCTAAAACACAAACCATTGGTGCAATTCATGCTGGTTGGGCAGGTACGCTTAAAGAGATTACCAAAAAAATGCTCACACATTGGATTGAAGTAGAACATATTGATCCTAAAGATATTCAAGTCTATATTGGTCCAAGTATCTCTAAACCAAACTTTGAAATTGGTTATGATTTAGTCCACCAAGTTATTACTCAACATAAGCAATACTTACCTTTTGTTGCAATTGATGATATGCGCTCAACTATGGATGTAAGTGGTATTAATATAAAACAATGTCTTGATGTAGGAATACCATTAGAAAACATTACCCATCTCGATGAATGCACGTATGCAATGGAAGATAAATACTTCTCATATCGTAAAGTCCCTGTATCAGGAAGACATTGTAGTTTTATAGGAATTAAAGAATAGACACCGCATTGCGGTGTCTATTTATAATCCAAATTCATCTTTATAAGTAATTATGCTTACTGAATCGACACCTTCAACTCGAGATAATGGTTGGGTTATGTCTTCTTTTGCCCCTATCGCAATTTCATAGGTAACATCCACTTTACTTCCAATAATCTGTTTACTTCTAAGTTTAGAGCGCTTTAGTTTCTGAATGGACCTGTTGATAACATCAAAGGCATGTACATCACATTTTATAAGTAGTAAATAATGATTTGCTTGCTTGAATCCAATGAGTGTAGATAGTACAAATAATCCTCCAAGTGCAATAGAACTTAGGATTGCCACAACATAGACACCAACACCACTCATGATCCCTGCACTCACAGCCCAAAAGACAAAAGCAGTATCAATGGGTTCTTTTACAGCTGTTCTAAAACGAATGATAGATAATGCCCCAACTAATCCTAACGAAAGCGCTAGATTGCTAGAAATAGTTCGAATGATGAGAGAAGTAACCATGGCCACTAAGATAATCATCATAGTGAACTGCTTTGAAAAGTGAACTCCCGCAAAGGTTTTCTTATAAATATATACAATATAAAGACCTATTATGAAGGCTGTGATTAATGATAGAATAATACTCCCTAAACTAAGGGAAGTTGAAAACTCTTCTAAAATACTACGTCGAATAAGATCTAATGCGCTCATGAGATTTGTTCCTTTACTGGATTAATTTTGAATGTGTAAACTTGGAAATAGCTTGTCGATTTGTAGGAATAGTGTTGATTAAATCACGAATAAAATCTGGAAGAATGGTGTTGAACTTAACTTCAAGAACAACCTTATCAAGCTCATGTATGAATGCTTTAGGAGCTTTTAGATTTAACAAATCCGTATGATAATGATATGTTGACACATGATCATCAAAGGTAACTCGTACATCTAATGGGTCATATACAAAGGCAAGACGATCATACTCAACGATGACTGAGGGTTTTAAATAATGTAGTCGATGATCAATCATAAACTGAGTAAGTAATTCAGGATCATCATCCAATAGACTCATATCTTCATTAAGACATCGTTTTAACTGTTGATTAGTGAGAGGTAACCCTTGTTTATAGGTCATATTCTCATGTTTGTGCTTACATTCAAGTAATATTCTATCATAGTTATGATTATATAATCGAATACGATATTTCTTTCGCATTCTTGTTCCATTCATCTTTTCATAAAAAGCATCATGATCGATGGTGTCAAAATAAAGTGAAGTGATGATATAAGAGTAGTTCTCATGGATTGAGTGCTTATCTCGATTCATTACTTTACTTAATGAGGTTTTTAAGTGTTCCGCATCTTCTCGCGAGATCAAATATTTAAGTTCATGTCGATACATCTTAATCACCAAAGACATCTTTCATTTGTGCATCACTTAGATTAAAGAATTGCTTAGTAGTCGCCTTTAGTGTTGCAGGACGTTGAATAAAATAGTTACGGAGTATTTCCAAGTTAGTATCCCAATCATCCATCTCAAGCCCCCATCGTGCACGATCACGAATAAGTTCCTTTCGATACAGATCTTCTAATCGATCAATCTCAGATAATACTCGTTGTGTTTCAAACACATTCTTATATTGATAACTCAATCGTTCTAAGAACAATTGCCTAAATTCAGGAGCCTGTATAACATTCCTAAATAATAGTGTACTAACGTTTAATGCACTCATAGGTTCTTCACGTGTTGTAAAGGTATAAAAATCAATATTGTAATTATACATTGCCCAATCTAAATCATACAAAACCATACGCCAACGATTATCATTGATATCAATATGCTGAAAGAAACGAGTATTCACAATGTCATTGTTTGTTAAAAACTGTTGTGCAACCCAATAATCAGCATATGAGTTCACATCGAGTCTTTGTTTAACATACTCATAATGGCGAGGATCGGATATATCATTTACTGCAACATAACTTAATAATCCACCATAAGTACGTGCATTTCCATGATCTGTGGTGTTATCAATACGTATCATACTAGAGTTAGTATCCACATTAAAATGTCTAGAAATGTAATCATCATCAACTTTTTCACGAATATTGAACACTCCATAATAAGAACCATTAATGTAAAGCGCTGCAGGTTTATAGGCTTGAACACTTACATCGATTAATCCATCAGCAAGAGAAGTTCCAAGTACATCTCTTATAAACGCATTTGGATAATCTTGAGATGCTGAGCGAAGTACAATATTATCAAATATATTAAAATCACGATTTTCAAACAAAGGATAGTATAGTTTTGATTGTCCATACATTGTTTTAAATTTGATAGAGAAACTCTTTTTTTGCAATCCCCTTGCAGATCCTCCAAATAAACGAATACCTACAGGCGCATTAAAAGAACCCTCTTCTTCATAGAATTCAAGATTTCCTGCTTGTTCTATACCCACAATCCAAGGATTGTTAACTAGTGTTTGAAATGATGAACTCGGTAAACTCATGGACATTACAGGAAAATCATGGTTTTCATTGACAATATAAGATCCGGTAATCATGGATGAATTCAATAAGCCATCTTGAAATGAGATGGCTTTAATTACGGTCGTTTTGTCTATGACTATACCATCCTGATATCGACGTGAACTTCGTGTAGGTACACTGCCATCTAATGTGTAATACGTTGGTAAATTACTATTTAAAGTCACTGTAAGTTGATCAACATTATTGTATATTCCAGGTGAAGTTTCAAAGGTTGGAGCACTCACTACTGCTTCAACAAAATCAGTATTCTCTTCATATGGAGTTGGATTTGTTGAAATATAGAATCCAGCTTTACTGTCACGTGCTAGTGTCATATTCACTGGAACATCTGCAATGAAAACACTATCGACTCCACTTAAATTTACATTGAATAAAGTAAGTGTTTGGACATCTGAAAGCTTAAATGGGAGATGAATATATGAGGAAGTCGTTAAACCAACTTCACCACTCGCAAAAACAACAATTTTTTCACCTGGTTGAAGAACTTTATCAGGTAAAATAAATCGGGTTGGATTATCAACTGACGTTGATAAAGCATAATTAGAAAGATTTATACTTGAATTGCTGTTGTTCTTTAATTCAATCCAATCATAAGTTTGAGCACCTTGTTGAGGAAGATACTGTGTGTTGTTATTCATTAATTCATTAATCATTAAATCTTTAGGATTAGCATGATATCGCTCATTAAATTGGCGAATACCAGATGCTGTATATGCATAAGGTCCACTCAAATAAGCCGTTGTTTGCCATTGACCATTAATACGTACTTGACCAAATCCATTAACTATTTGATCATAGGACACATAATCCTGTAAAAGTCCTTTAGCATTTGATAAAACTATTTCTCCACTAACATTATCTAGTGTAAACCCCATGGAAAGCCCATCAAACGGTAATGAAGACCCTCGCATCCACACAAGAACTGATTCATTTGGATCAAGTGAACCTTGTGTTAACGCTTCTCGATAACGACGATCAAGTGAATTTGAAAGCGTAACACCCTCAAGTGATTGAACTTCATCAGAAATGTTTGTAATAACCACAAACCCCAATAATCGATTATCAATAAATCGAGTTGAACCACGATTACTTGGTAGAAATTGAGAAATGCTTAATGTAGGGTTCGGATCAATTAGCGATGATAAATATGCTTCTTTACCTTCAGTCGTGTTTTCAAAACCAGGAGTTATGTCGGCAGTTGCAAGCCATTTTCCATCAGTTTGGCGTATTAAAGAATGATTGCGATCAACCATAATAACTTCAATAGCATCAACTACACTTCCATTAGGAGCTTTTAGTATAAGTGTTTCATTTTTACTTGCGGAAAGTCTAAAGTTTGCGATAAGTCCATCTGCATTTTCTCCAGTTAAATAAACTACAAGATGCCCTTTTGCTGGAATAACAACATCTGGAAATAGCCACTTTATTGTGTCAACCCGATCTGTAAGTGCAAAGTTCTCTAAAGATAAATCAAAATTTGAACCATTATAAAATTCCACCCAGTCACTATATTGACCGTTTGGATCTTTATGGGCTTGACTATTACTAGCCATGACTTCTGAAATCACTAGTTTATCTATGGCTAAGCGAGTTTGCTCACTCACTTCAACCGACTCGATATTTTCTAAACCCGATAAATCAAACAAACCTTGAATCATTAATACACTAACTAAAAGAGTAGTAATGATTAAGAAGAAAGTTAGATTCTTTTTAAATAAAGTTTTATTAAAATTCATTCATAAACCTCGGAACTATTTTAACATAACCTTAACAAATAAAAACACTATTTGTTAAATAGTGCATGTTTTAGTTCATAGGATGCATAGATTCAATATAATTCTTAAGAGACATCATGGATTGATATGTCGTTGCCTTAAATTGCTCAACACTCATACTTGCTGGAATTTCAAAATCAAAGGTAACATCCATCGTCCATAATATACCATCAAGGACTTCCTCAAAAAAATGATGACAACGATTCGTCACTCCATCCATATGATAGATGACGACACATTCATAAGGAAGATTGATGGATTCAATGTACTCATCCATTACAATACGTTGTTTCTTTTGAACATAAACAAGTTTACCTAAAGAACCAGCAGAAGCATGTTCTCCTTCCACTCGCTCATAATGATCAAACGATAATTGCCACTTACTCATGACATTATAATCAAACAATAGTTCACCTATTAAACCAATGTTTGTATCAACAAGGACTGCTACTTGATAATTCATCATTCAAACAAATGAAGAAAATCTTCATACCCTTCTTTTTTTAAGTCTTCTTTCGCTACAAATCTTAAAGCTGCACCATTGATACAGTATCGAAGTCCCCCTCGATCTCTTGGACCATCATCAAAGACGTGTCCTAAGTGTGAATCAGCCACGAGACTTCTAACTTCAGTACGTATCATAAAATGACTATGATCATTCTTTCTCACTATCGTACTAATAGGTTGTGTAAATGATGGCCATCCACAACCACTATCGAATTGGTCTTTAGAAGAAAATAGTGGTTCTCCAGAAACAATATCGACAAAAATCCCTTCTTTAGTATTATGTTCAAATTCACTTGTAAAAGGACGCTCAGTTCCACTCTCTTGAGTCACATGATATGAAAGTGGAGATAAGGTAGCTTTAAGTGTTGCTTGATCAGGTTTTGTGTATTTCATTTTTTCTCCTTAAATTTCTTATGAATGCAATCAAGGACTTCTTCTGGTACAAAATGCTTTAAGTCCCCATTATTCTTAGCAATCTCTTTAACAGCTGAAGAAGACATAAATGAAAACTCAGGCTTTGTTAATAGAAAGATTGTCTCAATCTTAGGATTAAGAATCATATTTGCAGTGGCTTGTTGAAGTTCAACTTCATAGTCCATTACGGCACGTATACCTCGTATAAGTACTGAAGCATGAATCTGTTTTGCAAAATCAACGGTTAAACCATAACCAATGGCGGTGCTTACATTCATATAAGGTTTGCACACTTCATTTAGCATTGTTAATCTTTCTTTTTCAGTAAAGAGAGGGTTTTTGTTTGGATTTTGCATGATAACTACAACAACTTCATCAAATAGATTACTAGCTCGCGCAATGACATCTCGATGTCCAATAGTAATTGGATCAAATGTCCCAGGATACATAGCTCGTTTCATACTTTAGTTTTAGCAATCACATATTGTGACTGCCCTACCTTTCTTTGTTTAAGAATATTGAATTGTTCACTTAATACTTCTATGTTTTCTTGCGCATGTCGCTCAAATACAAAGATTGTATCCTTATCATACCATGATGTATTAAGAATATTATCTATGAGTGCCTTAAGAGATAAATCATAAGGAGGATCAATAAAGATAACATCAAATGGTTCTAGTAAAGGCTGTTTCTGTGTATAAACGATAGCATCTTCATGAATTACAATACTTTGCTCTTCCATCTTACAACGTTGGATGTTGTTTTTAACTATACTTAAAGCATCTTTGTCTTTTTCGATAAAGACCACTTCTTTTGCTCCTCGTGATAAGGCTTCTAATCCAATCGCACCACTACCAGCAAACATATCACACCATCGTTGACCATCACAGCGCATAAACATGGCATTAAAGAGTGACTCTTTAAGTCGATCTGAACTAGGACGAGTGGTCTGAGAGGAGAGAGTTTGTAGTTTTAAGGATCGAAGGCTTCCTGATATGATTCTCATGATTGACTTGAATCCTTTCTCTTTTGTCACGATGGATTGCATTTTGAGATAAACCAAACATCAACATAATAGCAAGTTGGGAACTACCTCCTGCTGAAACCATAAGTAATGGTATCCCTGTAAGTGGGATTGTAGCACTAACTCCACCCACGTTAAGTATGAAATGAAGCATTAGAAACATCATATTTCCAAATATTATGATTTTATATTTTTCTTGTTGAACACGTAGTGCATTTCCCATAAGAATAAAACACAATGTTGCATAACTCATTAACACAATAGCAAATCCTATAATACCCGTTTCTTCAACAATAACTGCAAGAATATAATCTGAGGTTGCTACTGGAAGATAACCTAGTTTTTGAACAGATTGGCCTAAACCTATACCCCAGAACTCACCTTTAGAAAAAGCAATTAATGAATTGAATAGTTGATAAGATGAATCATAACGACGTTCAACAGGATTAAGCATATCAACAAAACGATTGATTTGATAAGATGGAATAGGTAGGCTTGTTAAGAACGCAACCCCTTGAGGAGTAAGCAAAAACAAGACCCCTCCAATCCCAATAAAAGTAATTATTGTCATCCAAAGCTTAGCCCATTTCATCCATGGACCAGACAATAACATCATGCTCATCCAACCTAGAATCAACATAATCACAGCAGAACCTAAATCTCTTTGAATTAACAGTACGATAAAAACATAGACCACTGTGAAAAAAATAGGCCAGCGAAGCACTTTAAAAACTGAAGTGTTAGACTTGTTGACATCCCCACCATACATCGCAAATAATAAAATAATAAGTATTTTAGCAAATTCCGAAGGCTGTATTGTTAAACCTCCTGGTAAAAGAATCCAAGCCTTTGCACCACCAACCTCACCATACATGAGAGGCAAAATAAGGGCACCAATCATAATCATTGAAATAATGAATATATACTTCTTCAATAGTTCATAGTTCATCCATTGTGCTACTTTAATCATCAATAAAGTGCCTAAAGTCAAGAATATCATTTGTCGAAGTACAACACCTAGAAGTGATTCAATAGTTGTTGTGCTATTCATCGATGCACTCACCACCATGAGTGAACCGTACAAACTAAAAATAATCACTAGCATGTGCATGAATTTATTTGAAAATACTGGAAGTTTCAGTGAAAAAAGTGATTTCATAAGCATATTGTACCAAAGCACACGTAACTTTGCACAGTCAATCACTATACATTAATAATGTTTCTTGCTACAATGTACACATTAAGAATTTCTGAGGCACACATGAACATAAATATAGAAACCATTATTGTGGATCCACATCCTTTGTTGCGTGTAAAGAGTGTAGATGTACCACTTCCCCTTTCAAGTGAAGATCACGAATTAGCTATGTCATTAATCACCTATGTACGTGATTCAAGAGACCCAATTAAAGTCGAAGCTCAAAAACTTAAACCTGCTGTAGGCATTGCTGCTCCACAGATTGGTATTAATAAAAAAATTTTTGCAGTCAGTATTGATATACTTGATGAAAATGATGAAATTGAGACTATTGAGTATCTTTTAGTTAACCCCAAACTTATTGCTCATTCTAAGCGTGAATGTGCTTTAAAAAGTGGAGAAGGATGTCTTTCAATTGAAGAACCCTATGACGGATTTGTATATCGTTATGAAAGAGTAACCTTTAAAGCTTTTGATGTTCTTAGAAACCAAGAAATTATTATTAAAGAAAGTGATTATGTTGGCATAGTTTTACAACACGAATATGACCATCTACTAGGAGTACTATTTTATGACCGAATCAACAAAAACGACCCATGGAGTGAAAAAGTTAATGCTACCATCATTGACTAAAGTCACTAAACCATCTCCAGCTTTTTCTCAACCAAAACCAAATGACACACTTGTTTATGCTCTTGGTGGACTTAATGAAGTCGGCAAGAACATGTATGTTATTGAACATGATGAAGAAATAATCATTATCGATTCAGGAGTTATGTTTCCTGATGAATCTTTATGGGGTGTAGATTATGTCATCCCTGATTTTTCTCATTTAATTAAGAATCAACATAAGATTAAAGCTCTCATTATTACTCATGGTCATGAAGATCATATTGGTAGTATTCCTTTTCTAATGCAAGTCGTTAAACTACCACGTATTTATGCTCCTCGTTTTGCTAAGGCACTCATTAATAAAAAACTTGAAGAGCGTAAACTTCATAAACAAGTTGAAATCGAAATCATTACGAATCGATCACGAGTTGCTACAACTCACTTCATCATTGGTTTCTTTAATACTGTTCACTCTATCCCTGATACTTTAGGAGCTATTATTAATACTCCTAATGGACGTATTGCTCATACTGGTGACTTTAAGTTTGACTTAACTCCGGTAGGCGATAATTCTGATTATCAAGTCATGGCTTTCTTAGGACAAACTGGAATTGATATCCTACTAAGTGATTCAACAAATTCTGGAGTACCAGGATTCTCTATCTCCGAGAAGAAAGTAGCTCAATCAATTCTTGAAATCACAAGAAAGACTCCAGGTCGCTTACTTGTTGCTACATTTGCATCCAATGTCTATCGTGTAAGACAAATCATTGAAGCGGCTGTTGCATGTGATCGAAAGATCATTGTCTTTGGTCGTTCAATGGAAAATGTGGTTGATATTGCTTTAAAACTTGGACATTTAAGAGCTAAACCAGAGCACTTTATAACCCCAGATCAACTTAATCATGTTCCTGCTCATAAACTATGTGTTATATCTACAGGATCACAAGGAGAAGCTCTTGCAGCATTGTCTCGTATAGCTTCTGGAACTCATCGTTATATCAAAGTCATCCCTGGAGATACTGTAGTATTCTCTTCATCCCCTATTCCTGGTAATAGTGATTCTGTCAATAAAGTAGTAAATTTACTTACACGAGCAGGTGCTAATGTTTTAACTAACTCGCCTCTTAACTCGATTCATACAACAGGACATGCTTCTGCAGATGAGCAAAAACTAATGCTGCAGTTATTTAGACCAAAATACTTCATGCCAGTTCATGGTGAATATAAGATGCTTATTCAACACTCAAAAACAGCTATGGAAGTTGGTGTTCCTGAAGAAAATATCTTTATTTGCGCTAATGGTGATGCAGTCATTCTAAGAAATCATGAAGCATTTCACTCAAATGTTCGTATTACTGCAGATGATGTTTATGTTGATGGAAGTGATGCTTCTGGATTATCAACTTCAGTGATAAAAGATCGTAAGATTCTCTCGAATAATGGATTAGTCTCAGTCATTGTTTGCATTGATTCTAAAGCAAATAAGATACTTGTGAAACCATCCATTGTCACTAGAGGCTTTGTCTTCATTAAAGATAATCAGTTACTTATTAAAGAAGCAGAAAGTTTAGTCTATGAAGCTATAAAGAAAAAAATGGCGTCTAAGACAACGTTTGGTGAGATAAAGAACACCATCCGTTTAACTTTAGAACCATTCTTATACCAAAAAACGCATCGAAATCCAATTGTAATTCCTGTAATACTAAACCAGAAATCTGCAATGATTAAGTAAAAGGTTGGACACTTGTCCAACCTTTATTTTATCTTCTAATTTCAATAGCACCAAACATCACAGTATACTTAATCTTCAAGATTTTAGTGCCTTGATTATTCGTTTTGTTTTCAAATCCACCAAGAATTGGTGTTCCATCAGCAATGACTTTCACATCATCCCCAACATAAATCTCAGTAGCACCAAACATTGTCACAATATCGAGTTCTACTTCATGATTAGGAAACACGGCTTGTCGATAATCCAACTCATTAGAACCAAAAAGAGTAGTAATCGTTGTTGACTTTGCTTCTGAAAATGTTTGCTCACGACCACCAAAAGCAACATCAACCCCACGAGAATTTGATAAGCGTATCATGGGTGAGCGTGAGAATAAGATTCTCACGCCAAGGATGATTAAAACTGCAGGCCAGAAAAATTGAAACAGTGAATCGAACTCAACTATGTTAAGTTCTCTTAAAATCCATAAGACTGCGCCTAATAAAATAAGTGATGGAATAAGTTGAACTCGTTTTGTTGAAATCATAGCACTTATCATGGCAAGACCTAACAAAATTGGAAAGAATAGTGGTTCAACTTGAGCATGAAGTTGTGGATCTACCAGACTTAAAATAATAAGTCCCCCTAAAGAAATAAATAGAATACCGAGTAATTTTCTCATAAATACCTCCTACATTTGTTATCTTATCAAAGCTATAGCCATGTTACAATAGAAGCATGAAACATAAAAACTTTAAACTAAAAAAACGCTGGTTATTAACAGCATTAGCTATAACTCTCATCGCAAGTGAGCTTTTCTTTTTCTCGATACGTCGTTTTGATGTCCTAGTTCAAGAGGTCAGCTTAGAGAAGACACATGATGATCTTAAAGGGATGAAGATTGTCTTTATCTCTGATTTGCATTTTGGATTTAGTATGAACCAAGAACTTTTTAATGAAGTCATAGATTGGGTGAATAAACTGGATGCTGATGTAGTGTTATTTGGCGGAGATTTGTTCGATCATCCCTCAACATTGCTCCCTGATGAGTCGATGCAATTTGCTGTTTCAAGTGGTCTTTCACGTATGAATGCGAATATTGCTAAAATTGCAGTGTTAGGAAATCATGATCATGAGTCTAAACTTACTTCTACGATGACAACCAAAGTTCTTCAAGATGGTGGTTTCAATGTTTTAGTCAATCAAATGCAACGCATTGAAGTGGGATTAGGTGCACTACAGATCGTTGGGATTGACTCTAGTATTTTAGGAAAACCTAACATTGAACAGTCTCTTGCTCTAGTTAGTGAAGATGAACTCGTTGTTGTATTAACACATACTCCAGATACCGCTCTTAAACTTCCAGGCCAAAAAGTCGATTGGCAACTCTCCGGTCATAGTCATGGTGGTCAAATAGCACTACCATGGATTGGACCTATTGTTACACCTCCTCACTCACGTGAATTTACTCATGGTTCTTATAATGTAAATGACATTCGTCTTGATGTTACTAATGGATTAGGAACTACAGGAGTTAAAGCTCGCTTTTTTGCAAACCCTACAATTCATCTCTTTATTCTTAAATAAGTCTATTTCATCATGATAAGAAAATATAACATATTTGACTACTTTTGTATTATGAAACTAAATCTTTGAAATAAATGTCAATTTTCAGTTAATTATAATAATCTTTCATGAATCAAGTTTCTTTCACTGTTGTGTATGCTAAAAAAAACGTTTATAATTTATCTTACGTAGTAAAAGGGAAAGAGTATGACTTATCTACTTATGGGATGTCTTGCGTTTGTATTCCTATTTATCTTTGACATCAACAAAATCAAGACAAAAATCACTATTCTAAACAGCATGTTTGCTCTTGGAGCAAGTTTCATTTTCTATGCATCTATTATGCTAATCATCAGCACTCCTCAAGATTTTAAAGTATCTTTATGGAGTGTTGTTTTATTCTCTACACTAAGTTTACTTAGTGGTCTATTCATGTTTTATGCTCTCTTTGGAGCTTTGCCTTTTAAGAAAACTTATGTTCAGGTTAATCATAATCAAGTTATTGATACTGGACTTTACGCTCTTTGTCGCCACCCTGGTGTTTTGGGTTTCTTCTTTATGTACTTCTTCGGCTTTCTTGCGTCAGGACGATGGATCGTTCTTGTTGCATGTATCTTATGGACAATCATGGATATTCTTCATGTTTGGATTCAAGATGTTTACTTTTTCCCAAAGATGTTACAAGGTTATACAACCTATCAACAACATACACCTTTTTTGGTCTTCAATTCAAACAGTGTACAACGCTGTCTGAATACATTTGGAAAGTAGGTTAAAACTATGACAATGGATCAAATGCTTAAAGAAAAACGATATGATGAAATTTGGCAACGATACTGCAGTTTCCTTGATTTTTCAATTGATCATTTTATGGATATTCAAAATCGTTTACTATTAGAGCAAATTGATTTGTATTCAAAATGTGAACTTGGTAAGAAGATCATGAATGGCGTTGTTCCAAAATCAGTTGATGAGTTTAGAAGACTTGTTCCTCTCACCACTTATGAAGATTATGCAGATCTACTTCTTCCAAAAAATAAAGATGTTTTGCCGTCTGAACCTTTAGTATGGATTCAAACAACTTGGGAAGGTGGACGTGCTCCGTTAAAGGTTGCTCCAATTTCAAAAGCAATGATTGATATGAATAGAGAATTCGCTTTAACTTGCTTTATCTTATCAACAAGCACTAAAAAAGGTGAGTTCAAACTACGTCGTAATATGAACTTCCTAAATGGTATGGCTCCCCTTCCATTTTTAACTGGATTATTACCTTATTCAATACAAGGTGATTACACTGTCAATTTCTTCCCTGATATTGAAGAAGGTAATAATATGAGTTTTGGCGAGCGAAATAAAACTGGCTTTAAACTTGGTATGCAAAAAGGAATTGATTTGTTTTATGGCTTAAGTAGCATTATTGTACGAATGGGAGAAAGCTTTTCTGAAGGTTCTACAAACTCAGGAAGTTTTGATGTCTTTTCTTATGATATGAAAATGTTATCTCGTCTTGTTCGTGCAAAAGTGCGTAGTAAAATCAAAAAAGTTCCAATGTTACCTAAAGATGTTTTTGATCTCAAGGGATTTGTATGTGCTGGGACTGATTCTTTACACTTTAAGAAGAAAATTGAGGATTACTGGGGTGTTAAACCTTTAGAGATTTTTGGTGGGACAGAAGCTGTTGCAATCGGTTCAGAATCATGGACCAAAAACGGGATTATTTTATGGCCAAATATTTGCTTCTATGAATTCATTCCCATTGCAGAATTCTATAAGAATCTTGAAAATCCAAAATACACTCCTAAGACATATTTAATCAATGAACTAAAGGCAGATGAATATTATGAAATTGTCATTACTACCCTCAAAGGAGGAGCGTTTGCACGCTATCGTATTGGGGATGTCTTTAAATGTGAGTCGCTTACTCGTGAAGAAGATGGAATTATGTTACCTCACTTTAGATATGTTGATCGAATCGCACCTGTCATTGACTTAGCAGGATTTACACGAATTACACAAGCTACAATTTCAGATGTTATCAATATGTCTAAACTTGATATTCATGATTGGATTGCTGTTAAGAAATATGATTGTCAACAACGCCCTTATGTATCCATGCATATTGAAATAAAACATGGACAAAATGGCGTTGGATTAGATAATGCTGAACTTATTAAAGATACATTAGAAATATATTTTAGATATTTTGATGAAGATTACAAGAATCTTCGAAAAATGCTTGGCATTGATCCTTTACAAGTTGAAATTATTCCTTTAGGAACGATTAAAAAGTATGAATCAAGTGTCAATCACAAAGTTTTCCGCGTCAATCCAAACTATTTTGATGTCACTGAAATCCTAAAACTCGCTTCTTCGAAGCAAGGAGGTGATGACCTTTGTTAATACACAACATTATCTATTGGGGAATTCCTACATTAGTATTTGTTGCAAACACCGTTTTGTTCCTAATCCTAGCACTTTCTAAGAAAGACACTCATGTAGTCTCATTCATGTTATTTATGGGTGCTATGGCAACTTGGCCAGCAGCATCACTATTTATGAAGCTACAATTACCACCTGGCGTCTTAATTTGGAATCGCGTGATGGTATCTGCAATGCTCTTAATCCCCTATTTTGCTTACATCTTTGTAAGTAAATTCACCGGATTGAACAAGAAAACCTCTATTATTGTCATCTCAATTATTATCTTTATACTTCAAGTTTTCAATGGATTAGGACTTATTATTGAAAGTGCCTCCATGATTCTTGTCGAGACAAATGGGATTACAAGATTTGAACTTGATTACACCATTGGCCCAATGGCAGGGGTAATGTTTGCGATTATTTCCATTATGTTAGCATTAAGTCTAAGAATGATGAGAAAAGCAATCAAAACAGGAATTAAAGCATCTCATAGACTAAAACCAGTGCTTTTTGGATTTGTTGTGCTCTTTATTGGGATGATATTTAATCTTGTTCCTGTAGTTGGAAAATATCCGATTGATTTAGCCTTTGGTTTAGTTACTTCTTTAATCATGTTCTATGCTGTGTACAAAACACGAGTGTTGGAACTGAAATTCGTAATTACTCGTGCTGTTATTTTTACAGCACTACTCACTTTACTCGTTACGATTACTGTCTTCATTGTTAAGCAAATCACGGTATTTTTTGGAGATACTTTTGAAGGTTTAGGCACACAATCACAAACCTTAATTTCAACTTTAATTTCAATTCTAATGTTCTTGCCACTATTTAATATTGTTCAACAATTAGTTGAGAACTACTTCTATAAGGTTGAACAACACCATAATAATCTTATTAAGCAATTTACCCTTAAAGTCTCAAACAATTTAAACTTAGACACTATCAGTGTAGAACTCTTAAAAGTTATTAAAGAAATTACTGAACATGATCGTGCTTATCTATTTCTAGAAAATTCTGAAACTCAGCATTTTGAGTTTCATGGTTCAATTAAGAAACTCGATAAATTGACATTTACAATGTTAAAAACACATCCATTCGTTCATTGGTTTAAACGAAGTGATGAACTCATTTATGACAAATATATAGAAACACATGCATTTTTTAAGACAATGTGGGACAACGAGAAGACTGACTTACTTCTTATGCGCTTTGAAGCTGCAATTCCACTAAAATATAATGGTCAATTGATTGGCATGCTACTGATAGGCTCAAAAGATGCAAACTCTCGGCTTGTTGAATCAGTACTTAACCAAGTCTCAACTCTGTGTGCAACAGCTGCCATTACCATCTCCAATGCTAAACTTTATGAAAAAACAAAACGTGAAGCTATTATGGACAGCTTAACAAATGTCTTTAATCGAAGACATTTCATGGATAAAATTCAAGAATATTCAAAGAATCTCAAGAATCAAAGTGTTTCACTAATCATGCTTAATATCGATATGTTTTCACTTTATAATGATCTTTATGGTCATGTCGAAGGCGACCGAGCCTTAGAGAAATTTGCCAATACGTTAAAAACTGTATGTGGTTCTCAAGGACAAATTTTCCGATATGGTGAAGACACCCTTGCTATCATACTTCCATATTCAGATACTAAAATGGCTTATGAAATGTCAGAAAAAATTCGTCTTCGTATGTCTACCCTAAGTATGGCACGTGATGTCGCAACACAACGTTTTGTGACCATCTCTGCTGGACTATGCGTTGCTCCAACACTCGCTAATGACGGTAATGATTTACTACATAAGGCAAGTTTAGCTCTACGAACTGCTAAAATGAATGGTAAAAATCAATCTGTCGTTTATCATGATGAAATCCTTGAACAACAAATTAAAGGCAGTGAAGAAATGAATATGGCGACAATCTATGCTCTTACAGCGGCGATTGATGCTAAAGATCATTTCACCTTCGGACATTCGCAACGTGTAGCTCGCTATGCTTGTGCTATTGCTGAAGAAGTTGGAAGCCCAAAAGAAGAAGTTGAACTTATTCGTCAAGCTTCTTTACTCCATGATATCGGAAAAATTGGAATTCCAGAGCATATCTTAACGAAACAAACAGCACTCACTGATGAAGAATATGAAATGATGAAGCGTCACGTCGATATGTCGATTACAATTATCAAATATCTACCTGCATTCTCTCATGTTATTCCTGCAGTTATGGGACATCATGAACGTTGGGATGGCTTTGGTTATCCGCGTAAAATTGCTGGTGAGAACATTCCATTCACTGCACGTTGTATTGCCATTGCAGATGCATTTGATGCCATTACCTCTGATAGACATTACAAAACATTCTTAGATGTTGAACATGCTATTGAAGAAATTGAACGCAATGCTGGAACTCAGTTTGATCCTGTATTAGCACATGCCTTCACACGTGTTGTGCGAAGTGGCCGATTAATCATTGAACCTTCAAGAAATAATTCACTAGTAACCACAAAAGATTACACTTCAATGAAAGCATAATAAAAGGTGTGTTTAGAACTTATCAGTTCAAACACACCTTTTTCTTATCGAATAACTAAGTTCACAATCTTATTCTTAACTACTATTTCTTTCACAATTGACTTCCCTTCAAGGGTTTCAATGACACTAGGAATTGCTTTCGCAATACTTAATACGACATCATCACTTTCATCAACCTTGATAGTGAATTTCCCTTTTAACTTACCATTAATCTGTACAACCATCTCAACTTCTGATAATACAAGCATAGCTTCATCATAAGTTGGCCATGGTTCGTAAGTAATGCCTTGTTTACCACTAATATGTTCCCATATTTCTTCTCCTAAGTGAGGAGCAAAAGCAGACACTAGTTTAATAAATCCAAGGGCATACTCTTTATAAACACTATTTGCCTTATAACACTCATTCACAAAAATCATCATTTGTGATATCGCAGTATTAAGATTAAGTGTTTCAATATCAGAAGATACTTTCTTCACCGTTTGATGATAAACACGATCAAGTTCATGTGAATTTTCATCACTTAGTTTTGATTCTTCCACAAACAAGCGATAGACACGATCTAACCAACGACGAGATCCTTCCATGTTTGCATCTGACCAAGGAAGTGCTGCCTCAAGTGGTCCCATAAACATTTCATAAACTCGAAGTGTATCTGCACCATGTGATTTAACATAATCATCTGGATTTAATACATTCCCTCGTGATTTAGACATTTTCTCACCATTCTCACCTAGTATCATTCCTTGGTGAAATAAGCGAATAAATGGTTCTTTAGTTGATACTACACCAAGATCATATAAAACTTTATGCCAAAAACGAGCATAGAGTAAGTGTAGAACGGCATGTTCAGCACCACCTACATATAAATCAACCGGTAACCAATGATCAAGTAATTTCTTTTCACCAATCGCATGTTCATTATGAGGATCAATGTATCTTAAGTAATACCAACAAGATCCAGCCCACTGTGGCATAGTATTCGTTTCACGCTTACCTTCAACACCATCTACTTGAGTAAATAACCAATCATGAGCATGAGACAATGGTGATTCACCAGTATCACTTGGTTTGTATTGACTTACATCTGGAAGTTGTAAAGGTAAATCCTCTAAAGCTACTGTTTTAGTTGTACCATCTTCAAGGAAAATCACTGGTATAGGTTCACCCCAATAACGTTGACGTGAGAATAACCAATCTCTAAGTTTATATGAAGTCTTGGCTTCACCACATTGATGCTTCGTTAAATAAGCAATCATAGCATCAATACCATCTTGTTTATTTAAACCATTAAGGAAATCTGAGTTTATATGAAGACCATCCCCAGTAAATGCTCCAATTGAAACATCACCGCCTTCAAGAACAGGGACAATGTCTAAACCGAATTTCACTGCAAACTCATAGTCACGCTCATCATGAGCAGGAACTGCCATAATAGCACCGGTGCCATACGAGATTAATACATAGTCTGCAATCCAAATAGGTACTTTCTTTCCATTTACAGGATTAATAGCATAAGCTCCTGTAAATACACCCGATTTGTCTTTATTAAGTTCAGTACGATTTAAATCAGACTTCATTGATGCTTCTTGAACATAATTCATAACTTCTTCTTGATACTCAGCTGTAGTAATGTCACTTACATAAGGATGTTCAGGAGCAAGCACACAATACGTAGCTCCAAATAAAGTATCAGGACGAGTCGTAAAGACAGTAAAGACTTTATCATGTTGATCCACTTTGAAATCAACATTCGCTCCAACGGATTTACCAATCCAATTGATTTGCATTTCTTTGGTTGAATTTGGCCAATCGACAAGTTCTAAATCTTCAAGTAAACGCTCTGCGTAACGTGTGATTCTTAAAACCCATTGACGCATTAAAACTCGATATACCGGAAAATTTCCACGCTCACTAAGCCCGTTAATTACTTCTTCATTCGCTAAAACAGTTCCCAGTTCAGGACACCAGTTTACTGGAAGTTTAGCCACATAAGCTAAATCCATCTCCACAAGTTTAGTGAATATCCACTGTGTCCACTTATAGTAATCAGGATCAGTAGTCGATAATTCACGATCCCAGTCATACGATAAACCTAAAGCTTTAATTTGTCGCTTAAAGTTCTCAATGTTTTGTTTGGTAAATGCTGCAGGATGATTTCCTGTCGCAATCGCAAACTGTTCGGCAGGAAGTCCAAAAGCATCCCATCCCATGGGATGAAGAACATTAAACCCTTCCATACGTTTTTTACGTGCCACAATATCAGTTGCAGTATATCCTTCAGGATGTCCAACATGGAGACCTGAACCTGACGGATATGGAAACATATCTAAGACATAATACTTTGGTTTTGAGAAGTCACTGGTATCTGTCTTGAATGATTGATGTTCATCCCAATACTTTTGCCATTTCTTCTCAATGTGTTGATGATTGTACATAGTGTTCTCCTTGGAAATAAAAAAACCACTCTCTAAGGACGCTTAGCGTGGTACCACCTTAGTTCATGATTAGTTATCATGCACTTAAACGTTTGATAAGGGAAACGAGCCCGAAATCATTGGTATGACGAGTTCAATAATGCTTTGCCTCTCTTTCACCAAATCTAGAGGTCTCTATATTCAAAGTGCTTATTTACTACTTCATTGCATTTCTTTCTTCATTCTACAAAACCTCACGCTCACTGTCAATCAAAAGCATGAATGTCTATGTGAAAGCCACACTTAAATGTGATAAAATTAACTTCATTATGAAAAGCGAACATTTATCACCCTTTAAATACTCCAATACCAATAAGCGATATCATACGCTAACTTACTACTATGAGCATACCTATGGTGGTAAAGTAGCAAAACTAGCGCTTGATGCTGGGTTTTCTTGTCCTCATATTTTTAATCATCACCAAGGTGGGTGTACCTTTTGCTCAGTGAGAGGATCTGGAGATTTCACCTTCTCAATGATTGATTTACATACGCAAATGAAGGCTCAAAAAGCAATCATGCAAAATAAGTGGCCCAAGGCTAAGACGATAGCTTACTTTCAAGCCTACACGAATACATATGCACCATTAGAAACGCTTAAAAAGATTTATGATCCTTTCTTTGATGATACTTATGATCATGTCGAAGTAGCAATTGGAACCCGTAGTGATTGTCTTGATGATGATATCATCGCTTACTTTGTAGAGAAATCAAAACTTAAACCAATTACCATAGAACTTGGAGTACAAAGTATTCATCCAAGTACTTCTCGACTTATTAACCGCCAACATTCCCTTGAAAACGTGGAAGAAGTTCTACAAAAACTTAAAGATACCAACATTAAAGTCGTTCTTCATATGATTAATGGTCTACCTAAAGAAACTCCGGAAATGATGGTGGAATCCTTTAAATGGGTTGCTAAACAACCCATTCATGGAGTCAAGATTCATATGCTACATATCCTAGAAGGTACTGTCATGGGGATTGCCTATAAGCATAATCCATGGCCAATGCTTACCATGGATGAATATGTGTCCATTATCGTAGATCAACTTGAAGTTTTACCTCCTACTATGATCATTCATCGTCTTACTGGTGATGCACTAACGTCAGATCTTATTGAACCAAAATGGACGATTAAGAAAGTGAATGTTTTGAATCATATTGATGTCGAGTTTGTGAGAAGAAATTCGATGCAAGGCATAAAATATGAGACATAAGAACATTAATCACGTGGTTCATGAGTGGATTGTTCCTTATCTTAAAGAGAATCATTTAATTGTGGATGCGACATGTGGACATGGATATGACACAAAGTTTCTATGTGATCAAAAGGTAAATGTTATTGCCTTTGATATTCAGATTGAAGCAATTGAGTATTCTAAAAATCTTCTTAAAGAGTATGCTAATGTTACATTTATTCATGACTCTCATGTTCATCTAGAACGCTATATAAAGCATTGTGACGGCATTATATTTAACTGCGGTTATCTACCACATTCTGATAAAAAAGTCATTACAAAGCCTGAATCAACGCTTGAAGCCATGGCTAAAGCATATTCTCTACTTTCTGATGATGGTTGGATGTGTGTTACCTTTTATCAAGGACATGATGGTGGTGCAGAGGAAATGAAGTTAGGGATTGATTGGATGAGAAAGAACATGAATATTGTTCATGAGTATACGTATGAGAATGTTAATAATCCACCTATCGCAATCTTTGCACAAAAATAGGCACTTCATTTTTCTGAAGTGCCTTTACTTTCTTTGATATTGAAACTTGAATTAAGTATTCGATGCGTGAAACTATGGATCCATGTGAATGCCATAATAAACATCGTTCTTTGAACTATACCTGCAATTTCAGGAAAAGATGCCATAATGATTGAGAATAGTGTTGCTAGAAGTGCAACTGCTATATCAAGATAGCGATATTTGAACTTACTCTCAATAAATGAAGCTGAAAATGCTAGTAAAACAAAAGAGAAACCTACAAGACTTGCAAAGATAGAATGCATGTTATCCTCAAAAACATTATATGAAATTCCTTCTATAATGGGGGCATGTTGAAAAATTCCAGTTATGATTAATCCAACTCCAAAAAGGTGTAAACAAATTTGATGAAAATAAAACGTCTTCAAATAGAAAAGTGATTCTTTAATACAGGCCAATCCTAATATTAGAAAAGTAACATTCATTATCCATGCATTGGGTGCAAACTGAGCCCCAAGGTGACTCGTCGTATTTTGCACGATTGAATAGGTTTCAACACTGTAGAAAGGAAGGATAAACATCACAAAACATAAAATAATCAAACTTGATAGTACAGGATTATGTTTAATTTTCCTTAGGTTCAACATGGATTGATTCATATCTTTACCTTCAAACGAACTTAATGCTCTTCTCAATCTTTATATTTTCATTAAGCGACAACATCACTGGACAATACTTGTGCACCAATGTTAAAGCATGTAATGTTTTATCATGATCATTTCCATTTAACTGAACATGAAAAACCATGCTAACAAAAGTAAGTTCTTTTGCTTTACTATCATGATTAACATCAAAATCCATTTCAATACTTCTCATTACATGATCGATTTGCATTTTATCGAGAATACTATCTAAAACATAACCGCCACATGCGCCAATGGATGCTACTAACATTTGAACTGGTGAATATCCTAATCCTTTTAATAAAACCCAATGAGCATTGTCATGACTCATTTCATAACCTTGTTCACCCATAGTCATGGATAATTTGTACATAAATTGCTCCTTATTTTTATAACACGCTCATTATAGCAGAAGTAAAACTTATTGTGAAACATATAACAATTTAATGAACCAAAGAATTATCTAGAGAATTATGGATTTGACATCAGTTTCTTTTTTTAGAAATTCATGGGCATCTGTTAGCATCTTTTTGAAAACATTAATTATTATTTTTCTAGTAGTTTCAATGTAGCAGCTATAAATGAAGGATTACCAAATAATGTGAATCGAGCTTTACCCTCTTTATCATCATAATCATATGAATACTTAGAACCACCTGAATTAAACTCATTACTGTTAATGACCGTTATCAATTTATCGGACATTTGTTTTGCTGATTCATTATTATCACAATAGTAATCAACAATCGAACAAACTTGAATACTTCCACTCATATCTGTATTAACTCCATCAATAAAATCTAGTATTTGTTGTTTTTTGTTGTCTTGAATATCTTTGGAAACTGAACCGTTATTAAATAGCTTCTCAATATTGAACATTGTAAACCTCCATTGTCCTCCAATTTTTTTGCCTTCTAGACTTCCCGATTTTAGATAATTTCTAATTGTACGCGTTGTAAGTCCTGTTATATTTGCGATATCTTCAACAGTAAATAACTTTTCAATCTCATTCATACTATCAATTCCTTTCCTATTATTTCATTATATTTCATCTTATTTCATATGTAAATACTTAATTTCATATATTTTCATATTCATAGATACGATTATAATGACTCAATGATGAGGTTTCTTCTTTTGATTTAAATAATTTACTGATTGATATGTTCAATAAGATAGAGTCCGTATAATTGTGTAAAAGTAAAAAGGCCATAGAAGTCTGCTATTATGTTAGTAACGACACCACATAAGGACAAATTCTATGACCCAAATCAATCTTAATTTAAATCTTGAACAGATTCAAGA
>DITO01000144.1:0-11167 GCA_002422065.1 Erysipelotrichaceae bacterium UBA6182
TCAAGAGAAGTCTTACTTCAAAAAGTATGGGGATATGAAACGTTAGTAGAAACCCGTGCATGTGATGATACTATACGTCGTTTACGCAAGAAACTGATTGGTTCTGGCATTAGTATAGATACAGTATGGGGATATGGGTTTAGAATCATGGAGTCAGCACCATGAAAAACATGACCTTTAAAGTAAAACTAACTTTTGTATTAAGTATTGTCTTAGCAAGTACTTTCCTTATTATCGGTATCTCATTTAATAGCATTATGAATACTTCAATTCTAAGGAATGCCCGAGAAGCAATCGTTGATTCACGTAATGTCATTACTTCATCAAATAGAATGAATCAAAGACTTTTTGTGTCAACACAAAACTTCACTATGTCAACTGATTATGTCAGTAATGAAGCTGGAATGATGCATAGTCCTCATATGATGATGCTTCATCGAGTGATTGCCAATACACTCAAAGAAAATGAGATAATACCTTCTCCAGATATTCTAGAGTTGCGTGTTAGTAATGAACTCTTTTATGTCAATCTAATAGAGAATCCTACCAATCAATCTCAATGGATTGTATTGTATGTTTCTATGACTTCATTAGAAAACCTTAAAGCTAATCTAAATCTTATTCTATTTGTAATTATGATGATTATGCTCATGGTAGGGATTATTTTAATTTGGTTTGTATCTTCATCCATGACACTTCCACTTACACAACTTTCTGCTTTCGCAACTTCAGTAGGGCACGGTCATCGTCAGAGTGATCCTCATGTGTATCATGAGAAGGAACTCATTGACCTTCATGACTCAATGAATACCATGGTGTCTAATCTTCTTGAACAAGAACAAGCGAGTCGATATTTCTTTCAAAATGTTTCTCATGAGTTAAGAACCCCACTTCAAATCATATTAGCCCAACTTGAAGCATACCAATATGATTTTGTAAGTAAAGAAAACACTTTAAGTGTCATAACAAATCAAGGAGAACGTCTAAAACTTCTCATTGATGATCTATTAGTACTCTCTAGATTAGAAGCACATAATGTGGATGTCATGGTAGAGTCCATTGATATTCGAGATGTGATTGAAGAGATTAGTTCTTCAATGCATGTGCTTCTTGAAGATAAGGGATTAGAGATGAAGTATCAGTTTCCAAATCATCCTGTCATATTTAAGATGGATGAATCGAGTTTAACTAAAGTTTTCTCAAACTTACTCACCAATGCGATACGATATTCTAAGTCAAAAATTATATGGGAAGTTATTGATCATAAGGATAATATTGAAGTTAAGATTTCTAATGATGGTGAAATGATTCCTGAGGACTTTAAAGGTAAAATCTTTGATCGCTTTGAAAAAGGGGATCGAGGTCATATTGGTATTGGGTTAGCTATTGTGAAGGCTGTAATGGAACATTATGGTGGAAACATTGAAGTAGATTCTAATCCTGAGAAAACAACGTTTATTTTAAAATTTAAGAAATAAGTGATTTCTTCATTTCTTACTAAAACCATTGCGATTGATTACTGATTGTATTAGATTTTAAATGTTCTTTTTAAACATTATCTTCTTATTCAGTGTACCTCAAAACATTTGGTGAGAGATAGTTTTAAGTATAAACTCTTGATTAATGTTTATAATCATTTTATGATGAGCAAAATGACAAAGAAGGAAAACTATGCTTAATAAACTAAAATACTCATTTTATCGCTTTATGAATGGACGCTATGGATTAGATCAACTTAGCTTAGCTCTTTTGATTATTACTTTTGTGTTATCTATTCTTGGTGGAATCTTCATTGGTCGTAGTGTCTGGGTAAGCCTTCTTATCTATGCTTTAAATCTAATCATTATATATCGTGTTTTCTCAAAAAAAATCAGAATACGCCAACAAGAAAATATGAAATTCATGCGTTGGATAAAACCTATTCAGAATAAGCTTAAGTTATTTCAACTTAACTTAACTCAAAAACAATACAAACATTATCAATGTCCACAATGCAAAAAGACACTGCGTGTCCCAAGAGGTAGAGGTCACATTGAAATACAATGTCCTCGTTGTCATACTGCTTTTAATAAACGCTCTTAATTAAACAACTTCTTTAAGATTGATTAACTACTAATTAGTCATAGTGAGTTAAATATCATAATGTTATTCTTCGTCTTTTTAACAAGATGAAAAAGTTATTACCTTCATTAAAACTGACGTGTTATTTGCAGTATAATAAATACTTAAATGTTGGAGGAGAAATAGAATGAACTATCCACAGATATTAGAGAATGCTAAAAGTAAAATAAATAAACGTTGTAAGGTTTGTAGAGAATGTAATGGAATAGTATGTCGAGGTGAAGTTCCTGGTGTAGGAGGAAAAGGATCAGGAGAAGGTTTTATTAGAAACTGGAAAAAGTTTAATGAGATAAAGATTAATCTAGATACGATTGTTCCTAATAAAGAAATTCAAACATCCATTGAACTGTTTGGAATTTCATTTAAATATCCTGTCTTTGCGGCACCGATTGGAGCGGTTGGCCTTAATTACAGTGATGATTTGGATGATTATACCTATTCACAAGCCGTTGTAGGAGGATGTAAGAAAGCGGGGACGCTTGCTTTTACTGGAGATGGTGTTAAAGATGAGTTTTTCTATCGTCCTTTAGAAGTGATTGAAGAAAATGAAGGATGGGGTATACCAACGATTAAACCATGGGAAAAAGAAGAAATCATGGCAAAAATCAAGAAAGCCGAAGCTATAGGAGTGCCTGCAATTGCGATGGATATTGATGCTGCTGGACTTGTCACTTTAGCACTACTTGGTAAACCTGTATCAACCAAATCAGTTGAAGATTTAAGAGAAATTATTGAATCTACTAAACTACCAGTGATTCTAAAAGGTGTCATGACAGCGTCAGGAGCTTTAAAAGCATTAGAAGCTGGAGCATATGGCATTGTAGTATCCAATCATGGAGGACGTGTACTCGATCATACTCCGGCAACGATTGAGGTTTTACCTGAGATTGTAAAAGAAGTAAAAGGCCAAATGAAAATCTTTATTGATGGTGGTATTAGAAGTGGTGTTGATGTGTTTAAAGCGCTTGCTCTAGGAGCAGATGCGGTATTGATCGGTAGACCTTATGCTGTAATGGCGTATGGTGGAGGTGCTGATGCTGTCCAATTGTATACAGATAAAATTGGAAATGAACTTAAAGAAACAATGATTGTAACTGGTTGTAGTTCACTTCAAGACATTAATGAATCTTGCGTTTTTAAAATCTAACGGTCTTATCATAGAATGATTTATTGTAGAACCTTATTATTAAAGAGGTATTTCCTAGTTAATAATAAGGTTTTTTCTTATGATTAAGCGACTTCAAACTCACTTCACATTCATGAATTATAGTATTAAAGTAAAACAGGAGAAAAAACATGTTAACACTAAAAGATATCGTTAAATCATATAAAATTGGAACAACCAGTGTACAAGCACTTAAAGGGATAAACCTAAGCTTTAGAAGAAATGAGTTTGTATCGATTTTAGGACCTTCAGGATGTGGCAAGACAACCTTACTTAATCTTATAGGTGGTCTTGATCATATGGATAGTGGAGATTTAATTATTGAAGGCATCTCAACTAAAGATTATAAAGATGGAGAGTGGGATCGCTATCGCAATGATGCGATTGGTTTTGTCTTTCAATCATATAATCTTATTTCTCATTTGAGTGTCTTAGATAATGTCTCTATGGCATTAGCGTTAAGTGGAATTAAGAAGAAAGAAAGACTTGAGCGTGCTCGCAAAGTATTAATAGAAGTTGGACTTGAAGACCAAATGCATAAGAAACCAAATCAGTTATCTGGTGGACAAATGCAACGGGTTGCCATTGCGAGAGCTTTAGTGAATAACCCAACGATCTTACTTGCAGATGAACCTACAGGGGCACTTGATACAGTAACTTCAGAATCAATCATGTCACTCATTCAATCACTTTCATCAGAAAGACTTGTGATCATGGTGACTCATAACCCAGAGATTGCACAAGCGTATTCATCACGAATTATTCAATTAAGAGATGGAGAAGTCCTTTCTGATTCAAATCCATTTACATATGAGAATGAAGTAAAACGTAGTGAGTTTAAGACGGTCGCCATGTCTTATCTTAGTGCTTTAAATTCTTCTTTTAAGAACTTACTTACTAAAAAGGGAAGAACCATAATTACATCCTTTGCAGGGTCTATTGGTATTATAGGGATTGCATTAGTACTTGCCTTATCCAATGGAATGGAAACGTATGTTTCAGCAATTGAAAGTGAAACCTTAGCAGGATTCCCATTACAACTTAATGAGAATGTCGTCACTAATGATCTTTCACAACGTCCGATAGATGTGTTTAGACCTGATGAAACCATAGCCTTAGATCAAGGTGTCATCGTAGATTCAGAGAGTGAACGTGTTGATCATACCAATCTCTTTAATGAATCCTCTTTAGCATTCATAGAATCACTTAACCCACAATGGATTAATTCAGTGACGATACAACGCTCTATGACACTGAATGTTGCTACAAGTGTGAATGAAACACCTTCGTTTGTGACAACATCTTTAAGAAGTGGATTAGGACCACTTGCTTCTAATTCATCATTGTTCTTTGAACTTCCTCAAGATGAACAGTTCGTATTATCCATTTATGATCTTGTGGCAGGACGTTATCCTACTTCAGATAATGAAGCCATCTTTGTCTTAGAAGATGATTCATCCTTAGATCAAAGTGTCGTGAATGCATTACTTCTTAATCTATCAAATCCTTTTGACTTCACTCAACTCCTTGAACATTCCTTTACCTATATTTCTCATGATGCTTTGTATGTTGTAGAAGAAGATCAAGTTGAGATTCAAACACTAGATACGACACTCATGAATCATCCTTCAAATGCTACTGTGAATATTGTGGGTGTTATCCGTATTAAAGAAGGTTCAGGATCATCATTTCTTAATGTTGGGGTAGGAACACTCCCTAGCTTTAATCAAGCTTGGCTAGAACAAGCCTCTTCATCACAAGTCGCTGAACTTCAAAAAGAACAAACTGACATCAATGTATTAACAGGCATTCCATTTAGTACTTTTAATACCTATGAAGCAACACTGCGCTCCATTGGTTCAGACTTAACTCCACAATCGATTCTTATCTTTCCTAAAGACTTTGAGAGTAAAACATTGATTAAAGAAGCTTTTGATACGTATAATGAAACCGTAGAGTCACCAGATCAACTCATTGTCAGTGACTTAGCACAAACACTATCCTCTACAATATCATCTCTCATAAGTACTATTACACTCATTCTCTCAGCTTTCGCAGCCATATCCTTGTTTGTGTCTTCCATTATGATTGGTATTATTACGTATGTAAGTGTGATTGAAAGAACTAAAGAAATTGGAATTATGAGATCTCTTGGTGCTCGTAAAAAAGACATTAGTCGTATATTTAATGCAGAAGCATTAATTATAGGGTTGTTTGCTGGTATCTTAGGTATTGGATTAAGTTATGGCTTACTTGTTGGGGTAGATGCCTTTATTGAATCTTTCTTAGGTATCTCTAATTTTTCATCTTTACCTTCTTCCTATGCATTAGTCTTAATTGGCTTAAGTGCTGGTTTAACACTCATTGCAGGACTATTTCCTAGTAGAATGGCTGCTCATCAAGACCCTGTCGTTGCTCTTCGCAGCGAATAAAAAAGGAGATACTTATGATACTTATTGTGGAAGATGATGTGTTACTAGCGCAAACACTAAAGACTTTTCTTACATCACAAAATATGTCATGTGTGGTGGCTAGTGATGGAGAAGAAGCATTAAGTAAGATTGCAGAGTATACCATCACTGGGATGATTGTGGATATGATGATGCCAAAGATGGATGGAATATCTCTACTTTCTGCAATCACACATTTACATCCTAAACCATTTATTATCATGAGTACGGCTCTGGGTTCACTAGAAGACAAAGCAAAAGCATTTGAAATGGGTGCTGATGATTATCTTGTGAAACCATATCATTTTAAAGAACTTGGTTATCGTATCCAAGCATTACTAAAAAGAACTAACAAAGATCAGCGTCATCAACTTGTCTTTAATCATAGTTTTTTAGATGAACAACAACTTCTTTGTATTGTACATGATCAAACGATTGTTTTAAGTAAGAAGGAATTCCAAGTTTTATTTCATCTGCTTAAACATCCCCAAACAATCTTCACTCGCAATCAACTCCTTGACTTAATATGGGGAGAATCATCATTATCTTATGATCGTACTGTGGATACCCATATTAAATCAATTCGTGAGAAGGTTAAGAGTCCTGATTTTGAGATTGTGACTATACGAGGATTAGGGTATAAAGGAGTGCTTTTATGAAAAAACTGAATTTCAAATTAACTTTAGCGATTATCTTAAGTTTCTTTGTGGCAACCCTTATACCAAGACTCTTAATGCGTTTTCTAGATGTCCGACTTCCTATTGAGTTTGTGGATTCTCCTATCTTTCTTATTGGAGGACTAGTGAGTGCATTTATCGCATTAAGTTTGTTTGCCTTATTATCAACCCATATTCTTATGCGTCGTATTCGAGCTTTACAAGCAGCAACACATCGTGTTCAAAGTGGTGTGTATGATGTCTTTATCGAAGATAAAGGTAATGATGAACTTTCTGCTTTGATTACTACTTTTAATGATATGCAGCAAACCTTAGAATCAAATCAATACTTAAACCAAGAATTTGTTCGCAATGTATCACATCAGTTTAAAACACCGTTGAGTATTATCTCAAGTTTAGTTCAAACTTTAGATCTTCAGGAATCACAAGAACCATATCGTGAGCGTTTACTTGAAGAGATTGATCAGTTAGCTTCGCTTACAGGCACATTATTAACATTATCTAAAGTAGAATCTTTTGAATATCTTTCAGTTCAATCCTTTGATGTGAGTGAAATGATACGAAGACTCATTATAGCAAAGCAACCGCTTTGGGAAGTAAAGCAGTGTGAATGGGAAGTAAGTGATGAATCACTCACATGTCATTCATATGCTCCTTATGTTCAAGAGATGGTTTCTAATATCCTTGATAACATGATTCAATATGCTCCAGAGAAATCAACATTATCGGTTTCTATGTCTGAGATATCACAAAACATTATTTTAGAGTTTTCTAATCAAGGACCTCCTATTAGTCAGGAAGATCAAGAGCATATGTTTGATTTGTTTTATAAAGGGTCTCATTCTTCAGGATCTGGAGTAGGACTTCATTTAGTCAAGAGTATCCTTACACGATTAAAAGGGGAGATTAGTGTAACATCCACACCTCTTTCAACAACCTTCAAAGTAGTCATACCTCATCATTCATCTTTGACGTGAGTTTTGAGTCAATTTTGCATAACATTCACGTAGGAATTAAAAGATAAGACTTGGTATAGTATGAGTGTGAAGAGATTCACCTTAAAATACTATCAAGACAAGCTTCATTGTCCCTTCTTGAATAACAAAACAGCCGAGAGGCTGTTTTTGTGTGGGATAAAATGATTAAATACGTTTGTTGAGTCGCATAGTTCGATATTCCAGTTCTCTGAAATTCAGAACATCAGTATATTGGTCTATAAATTCTGAAGTGCTTAAGTATTCTTGAGGGATATCAATAGTTAACACTTTACTAGAATTATAATAGTTTATTTCATTTATGCCTTGACACAAATACTTAATAGGATTATTTTCTATGTTTCTTGCTTGTACATTTCCTATTACAACTAGATCGGTAACATTTTTTTGATTCTTTATATCACTATAATTTATAACGTCTGAATAGAAACTCTTAAATGTGTTTTGGATTTCTGATAATGTGATAGATTGGAAAATTTTTGATTCTGACACAAAACTTCTTAACACAGGAATCTTGTACATTCGAGTCATATTAGTTGTTTCAACTTTATTGATAAATTCTAGAACTTTTGTTGATAAAGTTGTAGTGTAATCTTCCTCCACACACTCTAAAAATTTTAAATAGTTATTAAATGGGTTGATAGTGGGCATTGACTTTATTGATGAGTATTCATCAAGTGTAAGCGTTGAGAATAATTCTACTCTTGAAAGTGGTGTATCTTTTCGATTTGATGAATATCTATCTTTCAACAATTTTTCAATGTGCTGCTTAATGGTTAAGTCTTTCTTTAAGAATGCATCCATGATGTTTATGACTTCTAGTTCGAACTCTATGTTTGAAAGTAGTGGAGTCTGCAAGTTAGCTAAAGCGTTTTTCAGATTGTTGTCATGTTTTTGAAGTGAAATATTTAAGAGTTTTGGAAGCAAATCAAGCTTTTTGTGGTTTCCAATAAAATCTAATACTAAGCAGTTAATTTTTGATTTGAATTTTCTCAACCCTCGTCCTATTTGTTGAGCAAAAACAACTGGTGATTCTGTAGGTCTTAGCATCAATATACAATCAACACTTGGGATATCAACTCCTTCATTAAAAATATCAACACTGAATATTACTTTTATACTTTCATCATGAGCAGTGTCATATGTAAGTCTTTTTATAGCGCGTGTGCGTTCTTCATAATGACTTAATGATGAATCTGAACTAACGACTACAGACTTGATTCCTTGACTATTAAAGTGCTCTGCCATGAACTGAGCATGTTTAAGGGAAGAACAAAATGCTAGCGTTCTACTCCTATGATGTTTTAAATAATGGCTTAATATAAGATCTGCCCTTTGTTGTGTCATTAAAGCTAGACTTAGACTTTCTTCGTTATACTTACCATTAACATAATCAACGAATTCATAGTTAACAGTGCCATCATAAATGCCTCGATAATCAATAGGGGTTAATAAGTCTCGATTTATCGCTTCAAATAGCGAAATCTCATGAACAAGATTATAATCGAAAAGTCTAAAGATATCTTGCCCATCAAGGCGGTAAGGTGTTGCTGTTAATCCAATACAGAAATTTGGTTCGAAATGGTTTAAGATCTTTTCATATGATTTTGCAATTGCATGGTGAACTTCATCAATTACAATATAATCAAAATAATTCTTCTCAATTTCCTGGTATCTTGAATTTAATGTCATTACAGATGCAAACACTATGTCACCAGTGTAGTCAACAGTTCCATCAACCATAAAAGATGTAGTCTTATCTGCATGAATAGATGAAAAAGTTCTTTCAGCTTGATATAAGATTTCTTTACGATGTGCAACAAACAAGATTTTTCTACTCTTCGTACTTAATGAATCAAGAGCACTTAAAACAGTCTTTCCTACACCTGTAGCTAAAACAACTAATGCTTTAGAGTATCCAATCTTTCGTGTTTGGTTTAGTTTGTAAAGTGTTTCTAGTTGAGCACTATTAGGGACAAATATTTGATCTTGAGTGGTACTTTTATCGTTTTTTGTGAGGTTGAGATAATGCTCATTCATCACTGTCTGAATTCTTTGATTCTCTTTAAATGAACGACTATAAGTATCAATCATTACTTCATCTGCAATTAAAGACTGTTTTTCAAAAATATGATTGAATTCATTTTGTAAATCTTCAAAACTTGTCGAATCAACTGAATAGTCAATTCGATAATTCCATTCCACACCATCAACAAGTCCAGGATGTGACATGTTTGAACTACCTATGTATACAAATGATTCATTTACATCTTTCGTATGGAAAAAATATGCTTTTGGGTGAAAAGATGGAGCAGTTCCATTATAAATTTTCACTTGATTTGGGAAATATGCGTTCAACTCATATAGTGCAGCTGGATCTGTCAGACTAAGATAAGTCGATGTTATGATTCTTACAGGGATGTTATTTGAAGCACAAAAATCAAAAATTGGATAAAACAATTTTAGTCCCGAATGTTTTAAAAAAGACACAATAATATCAATTCGATCAATACTATGATTTAGACTAATCTTATTAATCAACTCATTTATCGAAACACGTGTCATAGACTACCCCCCATTTATAAAGTTGAAAAACATACTATTGTTATACAGAAACTGTTTAATTTGATAAAATAATATCATGAATAACTACTATAATGAAAACGCAAATGAATTTATTAGTAATGTACACCATCTAGACATGACTTTTCTCTATGGGAAGTTTGAAAGCTTACTTCAACCTAATGCTTCAATTCTTGATGTAGGATCTGGTTCGGGTAGAGATAGTCTCTACTTCCGTAGAAAAGGTTACAAAGTCACTTCTTTTGATGCAAGTGAAGCGCTGGTTGATTTTTCTAGAGAGTTTTTGGATAACGTTCATTTAGCAACTTTTGAATCTTTCGAATCTAGTGAACTGTATGATGGTATTTGGGCATGTGCTTCATTACTTCATGTTGATCGACATCATATTCAAAGAATCATTCAAAAATACATAGACATGCTAAAAAAAGACGGTGTGTTTTATATGTCATTTAAGTCTTGTGAATATGATTACATTAAAGATGGAAGGCAGTTTACTTGTTTTACACTAGATACCCTAAAAGCACTAGTTAATAAATTCAGAGATATTAAGATTGTTGATTTGTTTGAAACTCATGATGTTAGAGACGACCGTAATGAGGTTTGGGTTAATATCTTTATTAAGAAGTTATAGGTAATCATATTACTAAAGAATTACAAGCATACATCAAAGAAAAAGACGTCGAAGCAATCCCTTGTTTCTGCTCATTCTCATAATATTAACCCCAAGAATACTTCTTGGGGTTTTATGTGAAATGAATGCAAAATCATCACATAATCCTTCTCTTCACTAATTTAGTGGTAAGATGATAGTATGAATAACCTTCAAATGGATTACACTAACCATACTATAGAACCAAAACTCCCTACAGAATTATCTTTTATATACGAAAAATTCGAAAAATACTTACACCCCCATGCTTCACTATTAGACATAGAATCAGGTTTTGGACGTGACAGTCAATACTTCCTTAATAGTGGATACCATGTTACATCCTTTGATTCAAATGCAGATCATGTAGACTATTCTCAAGCTTTCTTACCTGATATTCAATTAGAATCACTAAGATCATTCAAATCATTTGAAACCTTTGATGGTATATGGGCAAGTTCTTCACTAATCCATCTCAATCGAAATGATATTAGACCTATCATTCAAAAATACATAAACCTTATGCG
>DITO01000144.1:11312-13045 GCA_002422065.1 Erysipelotrichaceae bacterium UBA6182
TAATCTTGTCTTTTCATGTTAGTTATCATGCATTTTATGTATTTTATCATTCTTTCACAACCAAGTAATTTAACTAAGCTATAATTAGCCTAAATAAGGAGGACTATCCTATGACTCATTCTCAACGTTTTACATTCAATCATTCTCAAGTGAAAACACTTGGTATCTTACTATTTTCATTTCTCTTTATGTTTATGTTTACTTCACGTGCCGATGCAATCTTAAGAGTACCTGATGAAGCAGGCTTAATAAAGGTTGAAGAGTCCTTAATTGAAAAAGTTCATCCAACCATAGTCATTAATTCTGCTTGGTTCATTGATTTCCCTTCAGAAGTTAAATTGAGTTTCATTCAAGTCATTGCACTTGTTGGTGAAGATGAAGTTGAAAAGACTTTCTTCCTTGATCCAAACACTTATGAACTTGTGGATGAAGCACTCATTGAATCCTATCGTGAACAAGAAGCTAACTCAGATAATCCTATCTTCACCATTACTTCCGGTAATAAAGACTTAGCATTGGAAAAAGATAACTCAATGTTCTGGCTTTCAGTATTAGGTGTTTCACTTGTTAGTTTAATTTCAGTTTTTGTTCTAAAACGTAAGTCAAAATCTTTGAGCTAAAATATATTATTTAAAGTTAAAGTGCACCTAATTACAGGTGCACTTTTTTAGTGTCTATTAAATGGAACTACAGTTATAAATTCAGTCTTATTCAACATCAATAACCAATGGTTCAATTCTAAGATGGACATAAAGTGCCCAAGCAATGAGTAGGATATGCAAAACATCATTGGCATTAAACCAAATTCCTTTGTCCCATAACCATCCTGAGATTCCAGACATAAAGAAAGCAAAATAGACAACTGTAATTAATAACATTCCAAACCATGCTTTCATCAGTTTAAGATCAAGCAAATTCTTCGTCTTATAATAATTCCATAGATTCAATCTAAACATAATCAAATACGAAGGAATTAAGAAAAGCACCATGTTTTCAAATGATATCAAGAATTGAAATGGTGACCAAACTCCAATAATCATAATGACTAAGTAAATTATTCCTGCTATAAAGGCATATCGCTGTAGAAACTTTCTAATCTTATTAGAACTACAGCTATAACTCACCGCTACAACCAATAACTTAACACTAAGCACATACAGTAATAGATAAACTATTTCCCAAGGGGTAGTCCATGAACACACTTCTTGACCTGCACACTTCAGTTCATAACTAAATACTTGATAACTAATACCAGCACTGAATGTAGATTAACTCCATGCTAACATACTCAAGCCAAACCAAAGACGTGATTTCTGATGCTTTGTATTCTTTAGAAATTGAAAAGAGACAAAGAGAATAACAAATGCTAAAAGAAATACAAAAAATGATGAAGAAGGCTCAGCAAGTACAATCCCATTAATCTCTACAAACCAGTGACTATCTAACCACTCTTGAGGAGTGATTCCCCACTTAATTTCATTAATTCTACCTAATGCGATTAGAAATGTTGAATGATCCATTATGACATATCCTTTATTTCCTTTGTCATAACGATAACACAGGAAATCATGCATTTAAAGAAACATGAAAAAAAAATAGATATAGGTTAATGAATACCCTATATCTATCTTATGTTTACTTGATTAATAATCTATAAATATCGACTTATAGCCCAACTAACTCTTCAACATTTGCCGGAGTACTACGGACACTTAAACCTGCAAAACGTAAAT
>DITO01000177.1 GCA_002422065.1 Erysipelotrichaceae bacterium UBA6182
TAGATATAGGGTTTTGTCATTCACCGGTAATATCATAAATCTTCAGCAACTTGGTATTAAATATGTTATACCAACCGGAGTAATGACTGCAGAAACAGATTCTAATAGAGTCTATACGTCTATTGCATTAATTTCTTCTCCAGATGTAAACAAATATTCTGGTGATCTTCTTTATATTTCTGATGAAAATCCGTTTTCATTTAGTAATGATCAGGGGATTAGTATTAAGACATTTTTAAAGTTTTAATACCTACCATAATAAATCTAGAATTTTAAGAGAAAATTGATAATGACAACAACGAATTTAAATGTAGCACCATATTATGATGACTTTGATGTTACTAAGGGCCATCAACAAATTTTGTTTAAGCCTGGATATGCCGTACAAGCTCGAGAACTGACACAAATTCAGACGATTCTCAGAGATCAAATTTCTAAATTTGGTCATCACATCTTTAAACATGGTTCGGTTGTCATCCCAGGTAACATTACGTCTGATCTTGCTTTATGTCATGTTAAATTAACTACATCCCCAACATTTGATTCAGAACAACTAATTGATACCACCGTTAGTAGTACTACTGGATTGCAGGGCAGAATTCGTGCATATACTTCAGCTGCTGGCGCCGATCCATTCACAATCTATGTTTCTTATCTAAATTCCGGTACTAATTCAGAACAGGTCTTTGGTCCGTCAGAAACTTTGACAGTGACAACAGCCTTGGGCTTGGTATATACATTTGAAACTGCCGCGGTTTCACCAGTAGGTGCCGCGGCATTGGCGTTCATAAATGATGGCGTTTTCTTTATCCATGGTACGTTTGCACAGGTAAACAAACAGTCTATTGTTATTGCTAAATATACAAATGTCCCCAACTGTTCAGTATTGCTTAAAATCACCGAAGAAATAGTATCTTCAACCGATGACAACACGTTATTAGATCCTGCAACTGGATCTAATAACTATGCCGCTCCGGGTGCAGATAGAATTAAACTTACGCTAACTTTAGTCTCACTACCTGCCGGGGAGCCAATCACCGACAATTATGTAGAACTAATGAGATTCAATGCTGGTGTGTTGGAATTTAATTCGAAATATGCTAAGTACAATGAGTTAGAAAAGAATCTAGCAAGAAGAACAGCAGATGAATCTGGGGATTATATTGCCAATGGATTACAAATATCTCTCCATGAAAGTTTAAAGAAACAATTCAATGGTGGTAAAGTTGTTGGTGGTTCAGTAGATGATTATGCAATCTCTGTGCAACCCGGTAAGGCATACATTGATGGTTTTGAAGCCGAAGTTCCGAGTGAAAGAATTCTCACTGTACCAAAAGGTCGCGGTCTTACTCCAAATCACATAAAAAATAAACAGATTAGTACCGTTGCCAATTACGGGCAATATTTTTATGTGACTAATTTGAAGTCTTTACCAAACTTTAAAGATCAGCAGACAGTTGATCTTTATAATTCTGAATCTGTAGACGTTGCTACTCTAATCGGACAAGCATCTGTTATAGGTATAGATCTTTTTGAAAGCAACTCTACTGATGCCACTAATATCTATAAGTTATATGTTACTGGTATAACTGCAACCGGCAATCTTTCTACATTAGGATCCGTAAGATTTACAGGTTCAGCGGTCGGTTCGGCCGATGTGGTTCACAAGATGACCGTGACTGTATCTGGTGCAGATTTTATACAGAATGAAATTATTTCATATCTAAGTAATGTTGGTACCGTTGTTAAGTGGAATAGATCTTCATCGATACTTTATGTGAAGAAACATACCACCGCGAATCTACCTTCTGTTGGGTTTACAATTACCGGTGGTACTTCTGGTGCCACGGGTGTAATTAAATCATCGGAATACATTAAAACTAATCAGGTTGGTTCTTCAATTTTCCAAATCTCAGAAGAAGCAGTCTATAAAATCAAACAGAACATAGGTACCGATGCTTCTCCGGTATATGCCTCAAATATTTCCTATAAAGTTTATAAAGAAATCTCAATAGTTTTAGCTGCCGGCACTGGTAGTTTTACTATTTCTGATGGCACCATTGATCCAATAGAAATTGGTAATACAATCGTAACTTCGGCTACTGCAAATCTATCTATTAGTACTCTTAGTTTATCTGTTAATGGTCAAACTATTACTTATACCGGCGCTGGCGCAGATGGTGCAGTTATCAAAATCATCTGTGCAGTTACAAAATCGGCAAATTCAAATAAGAGCAAAGCACTAGCGACTCATACAGAGTCTGGTTTAGCTCGAGCTTCAACTATCTTATTGCAAAAAGCAGACATCTATAAATTAGTCTCTGTAATATCTAGCACCGAGGGTGATGTTACTTCTAGATATGGATTCTCCACCGGGCAGACCGATTATTCATATGCACTTGGGTCTGTAATTCTACAAGGAATTCAGCCGGCCTCGGGGACTCTATCGGTTACATATGAATATTTTTCTCATTCTGGTACTGGTGATTTTTTCTCAATTGATTCTTATGTATCTTCTGGTTTGACTGATTACTATGGATCTGTGGGAAGATATATTTCTGCATCCGATGGAGTGGTTTATGATCTAACAAATTGTTTAGATTTTAGACCTAAGTTTGATGATGTACCAAGCAAAGTTGATCAAATAGTAATTGACTCAAGAATAACAACTGATGTTCAATTTTATGTTGGTAGATATGATTCGATTCTTCTCGAGAAGAATGGTAATCTATCGGTAAATGTTGGAACTCCGGCTATTTCTCCATCATACCCACCCGTTAAGAATGGCTCTATCAATTTAGGTACAATCTATGTGCCACCTTATACATTCAAGATAAGCGATATGAAAATATATCCATCTGAATTAAAAGGTTACAAAATGAGCGATATTCTTGCCATTGAGAATCGCATTTTAAATCTAGAACAATACTCACTTCTAAGTAACACAGAAAATAATCTAATCAACAATTCAATCGTTGATGCAAATACTGGTCTTTCTAGATATAAATCTGGTTACCTAGTAGAAAATTTCTTCGACCACACAAAGATCGCTGATGTACAAAATGTAGATTTTAAGGCAACTTATGTCAATGGTGAATTGCAACCGGCGATGGAAAGATATGTTATTGACTTAGATATTAACACAACAACTGGTGTTGTGACTTCGAACTCAACTGTATATGATCCAGTTATAACTCTACCATACACAACTGCGATATTCACAGAACAGGTAACGTCGTCGAGGATAACGAATGTCAATCCATTCATGGTGTTTTCGTGGCAAGCCGATTTAAGTATCGTCCCTTTAGTTGATAATTTTGTTAATTTCAATATTTTACCAAAGATTAACACTGTAATAAATAATGTTGTCGTAACAACTACTACAATCGATGTTCCACGGCCGTGGGATTGGGTTGCGGAATTACCCGCGCAAGATCCAGTTCCGGTAATTATAGCTCCACCACCACCAATCACACCACCTTCAGTTGTTATTCCAGTTCTCCCACCACCAATTCAACTTGCTCCAACGACAATTGGTGGTTTTATGACTACATATGATCGAAGTGGGAATAGACATGCTATCTGGGATTATGGTACCGGTCGTTTTGGTGAATGGATTCCCGGTGAAGCACCAAGATTCCCACCATTACAGCGCTAATTAATTTGAAGTAACAGAGTAATCTATGGCAACAGTATCAAGAACAGATTTAATTTCACAAACTGCAGCCGCATTTATGCGGGCTATTCAGTTGTCTTATTCTATTAAGAATGCAAAACCAAACACTAAAATGTATGCGTTCTTTGATGGAATTTCAGTAAATAAATTTATTACACCCACAGGTGGTGTCCGCGGTGGTCAAGTCACCACAAATTCTGCCGGCGAGGCCACAGGAACTTTCACAATTAACGATTTTACTTATAGTACTGGTACTAAGGAATTAAAATTTTTAGATTCAGAAATCTATAGTGAACTTTTAGTGCCGGGATCCACTGTATCATCTGCAACTGCGTTTTTTACATCAAATGGTGTTATAGATACGACTCAGGAAACACAAACTACCACTAACAATATTACACAAAATAATATTGTTTTCCGTGATGTACGTGCACCACGGCCAGCGCCAACACCACCAACTCCTATACCTATCATTGTGCCGGCGCCTCCAGCACCACGACCACCTAATCCACTCAGAGATCCATTAGCGCAATCATTTTTTACACACGGTGTGGTCGGTGGTGTTAACATCGCAAAGATTGATATTTTCTTTAGTTCTAAAGATCCTGGATCTTTACCGATCACATTGGAAATTAGAAAACTCGTTAATGGCGTTCCAACTTTGGAACTGGCAGACCCAGCGGCTCGGGCCACTGTGAATCCAGCAAACGTTGCTGTATCTTCAACTGCTGCTTCTCCTACATCATTTGTGTTTGGCACTCCAATCTATTTACAAGAAAATGAAGATTGGTGTTTTGTTCTTCTATCTAACTCAAACAAGTATAATGTTTGGACATCAAAGATTGGTGAAAAATCAATTGAAACTGGGAAGACGATTTTTGAACAACCATTTATTGGTACTATGTTCAAGTCAGAAAACAATATAACTTGGACTACCGATTCAACCGAAGATATAAAATTTAGAATTCATAAAGCAGTATTTTCACCATCTGCCACAATAAATCTGACTGCCAAAGCAAATAAGTTCTATATGTATGGTAGTAGCATGAATGTAACCAATGGTTCTAATGTGATCACCATTGGTTTTAATTATCTACATGGGCTTAGACAGGCAGATAAATTCAAAATTACTGCACCAACAAATTTAGCCTCATATAGAGGCATTACTGGTGCGCAAATAACTGGAACATATAATATTACTTACATTGATGAGTATACATTGTCCATTCAACTACCGGTTGGAACATTTACCTCTACCGGCACTCTAGATTTTCCAGGCTTGGTCAATGAAATTCAAGTAGACAATGGTGGCACGGGTTATACAGTTGCGCCAACAATCACGGTTATTGGTGCAAATACTACTACTGCAACCGCAACTGCTACAGTAAGCAATGGTGTCATTACTGGTATAACCGTTACAAATTCTGGATCCGGCTATACAACTAAACCAACGATAACTATTACTGGATCTGGATCTGGGGCCAGTACATTTGTTGTTTCCGAAAGTGTTTTTGAAGTACAGACTAATCGTGTGTATGATGCNNAGAGACATTTGTTCCTGCTTCTTCTTCGGTTTTTTCTACCTTAAAGACTACATCTAAGAATTATCTTATTGGGAATGCACAGGTAGTTGAGTTGGGTCTCCCCATCAAACAGAAAGAAAATTCTATCTTTCTTTCTACCGAAAACAATAATACATTTTTACCTGGTCAAACAACAACCGAACTGACTTTGAATCTTTCAACGACATCATCGGCTGTTTCACCAATTATTTACGTAGCTAAACCTCATACATTAGAATGTGTTTCATATTTGATCAACAATCAAACTACATATGAAACAGTAGAGCCAACAATTACTAATGGTTCTGGATCTATTCTTACGGTGGGTATTACAGCCCCCGGTACTGGATATACATCTAATGCTGTTACTGTAAGCGCACCAGATCTAAGTACTGGTGTACAGGCAGTAGTTACGGCCACATTAAATTCTGGTGCTGTATCTACAGTTACTGTGTCGAATGCAGGTTCTGGTTATCTGAAACCGATGTCGGTGACAATGACAGAAATCGTTGGCAGTCCAGCAGTATTGACTCCTGTGCTTACACCATTCAACTCAGAGTTGCTTTACACAGGCGGCACGGCAAAGTCTAGATATTTCACCAAGCCAATTTCAATCTCTACTGTATCTTCTGGTGTTGTAGTATATGTAAATGCATATTCACCACAACAAGCTTCGTTTGATCTATATTTTAGATCTTCTCTAAAATCTAATGCAACAGTGCACGTAACCGAACCGTGGGTGATGATGAATTGCGCCACCACCAGAAATTTGTCAACCCGCGTTGATGAATATTTAGATTATACTTTTACACTGAACGATTTGAGCCCATTTGACGTCTATGACATAAAAATCGTCATGAGATCTACAACCTCAAGCCAAGTACCATCAATTGCCAACTATAGAGCTATTGTTCTGGTGTAAATATGTATACAAAGAAAATTATAGACAAAAACGGTCTCGTCATTCCGGGTATGTTGAGAGACAATAATGGTGCTATCATAATAGATAACTCGGTAGCCGAAGAAGAATATAACAACAAAAAGAAGTTATTTGATAGAGTTTCTAAATTAGAAGACAATTTGATAGATCTGAACAAAAAGATGGATCTTATAGTTTCTAAAATTTTATCAACTCATTAAATAAAGAATCACAAAGGAAATCATGGCAAACATTCTTTACCGAGCATCCACTGCACCTACTGTACCTGGATCAACATCAGCTAAAACGACTCCGTTAACTAATTTGGAAATTGATGGCAATTTTAAGTCGCTAAATGATGAACTAATTCTAAAGGCACCATTAGCGTC
>DITO01000240.1 GCA_002422065.1 Erysipelotrichaceae bacterium UBA6182
GTATTTATCATGACGGAGTGGAATGAATTTAAGAAGATGGATTTAAGTCTCTTCAAAAAACTAATGAAAACACCGCTTGTTTATGACGGAAGAAATTGTTTCTCACCACAAAAGATGCAAGAAAACGAGATAGAATACTATTCGATTGGAAGAACAAAATGATTGTGGATTCTAGTCATTCAAAACGCAATGACATCTCTCGATACCATGCTTATTTCGTAATTGGATGCATTTTATTCTGCATCTTTCTTTACTTTCAAATAACAAATAATGGTTTGATGATCTGGTATGGAGACTCATTTGAACAACAACTGATGTTCTACATTGGAGGCTGGGAGAAGTTTCATAACTTAGATTTTTCTTTATGGAACTGGTCACTTGGATTAGGTGCGAATTATCTTTCGTATGTATTCTATTTTGCTAGTAGTCCTTTCTTTTTTCTGACACTTATGTTTCCAAAAGAATGGATTCCTTATCTTTTCTTGTACCTTAATCTGCTCAAAATTGGTTTGATTCTTATATTTACTTATCACTGGTTGCTGAATTTGAAATCGACGCGGTGGATTGCTTTGTCCGGAGCGATTATTTTAGCTTTTTCTGGATGGGTCATCTTCTATTTTCACTATAATCATTTCTTAGATGCATTTGTTTTCTATCCGCTCATTCTTTGGCTGGTTGAACGATGGATCTGTACAAATCGATTTTTTTGGCTAACTTTGATGATTGGTTTGTTAGGAATTACAAACTACTATTTTCTTTATATGTTTGTACCCTTTATTGGTCTTTATTCAATCTATCGTCTTGGCATAACTGAGAATCAGTTTCCTTGGAAACGTTTATTGACACTTGTCGGCATTGGATTATTAGGAGTGAGCATTTCTGCTTGTTTGCTTTTACCTTCAATGAGTTTAGTCATAAAAACTCCTCGTTTAACTGAATCGACTGGACTTTTTGAGCACATATCTTTAAAAGATTTATATCGATATGTTTCAACATTTTTTACCCCTGTTATGGAAAGATTCGACCCAACTTATTTGATAAGCACTGAAGTTCACCAAGGCTTAGGTTGGGGTGGTGGAGTTTCACTTAACCTTTTAATCATTACACCTTTGATCCTTCCCCTATCGTTCTTAGGTAATGATCGAAAAGAGAAGGCATATCGACTTTGCTTTTATACTTTGATTTCAATTTTTGTTTTCTTTCTGATTTTCTATCGACTGTTTCAAGGCTCGCTGGATGTTCGATGGTATTATATGATTTCTTTGCTTAACATCGTCAGTTTAGTTGAAGGTTTAGCGATTTTGGACAACACTTCCACTACAAAAAAATACTTGCCTTTCATTGGAGCTTTAATCGTTGGAATCGTGTCATTACTTTACTTCATCAGTTTTCGAAAGCAATGGTTCGGTTCTTTTGATCACGTCCAATCATTACAATACATAATTTTCTTTTTAGTTCTGTTCTTAATCATTCATATCATTATATTGATTTGGAATAGAAAATTGCTTTGGCTATCAATCTCGTTAGAAGCATTGATTGTATTCTTTATTCCTCTATATAACGATCGTCCTATGGACGAAATTGGATTAAGACTTACAAATTTCTCATCCACGAGTGCGATTGATTATATCAATGAAACGGATAAAGATTTTTATCGAATATTGAATGATACTGTATTGTATACATCTCCAAACGAACCTTTTGCTAAACAATATAAAGGGATGTCTTTTTATCTTTCACTTTACAATTTTGAACAAGATGCCTACTTAGCTCGAATCAAAGGTACTTGGTCGATGCCACAAACGTTTGGTCGACTTCAAACGTATAATGTATTATCGACGAAGTATTTCATCACGCGCGATCATACCCATACCGTACCCTATGGATTTGATTTTATTAAGCGCGTTGGAAGTGAATACATCTATCAGAATCGATACTATTTCCCGTTGGGGTTCGCAACAACTAAAACGATCAATGCGTCAGCGTTTAATGATTTCTCTTATCTAAATCAAGATCGTATTCTTATGGATACGATTGTGACCACAAACAGTGAATCCTTTGATGCCATTTATTTCAATGATTTGGTTCCACTTTACAACTGGACTGAACCCAATAATATTGAGATTGATCTATTAAGCCAAGACCAGAATATCTATATTGAGTCATTTGATATTCCTGCCGTCACCATTAAAGCATACGGACAAGATTCACTCCTTTATGACAATATGTTATTTAAACAATACACTTGGCAATACAATTACACGGGTATTCACATCCGGAGCGTTGACAATGTAGATCGCTTAGGCATCGCGTTCAATAACCAATATCAATCACCAACATTAATCAATGTTTATCTTGAAAATGATATGACAGTATATGATGACTGGTTTACAAACATTAAATCTCAAACATTTAGTGATGTTCAGATTGATGGTGATGTTATTGAGGCTAAACTTACAGTATTGAGTGATGATTCTTGGGTTTTTACCTCAATTCCATTTGATAGTGGTTGGAAAGTTGAAGTAGATGGTAAAAGAATTGATTATGAGAAAGTCAATTTAGGGTTCATAGGATTTAACCTGAATAATGGAACGTATGACATTCGATTCGTATACACCCCACCGTTGCTCAAAATGGGAATCGCTGTTACGAGTATTTCCTTTGTGTTATTAGTCTTGTTTGGTTTATATTTCAAAGAATTCCAGTCTAAGCGGAAAGGATTACGATAATGAAAAAGATTTCACCTTTATTTTATTTGGTTATATTAACACTTTCTGTGGTGATTGTTTTTTATTTGCCTTACATCATTACAAACACTCCATTTGAATATGGTGGCGATTTAAAGCCTCAAGGATTTACGTTCTTTACGGAGTTTAAGAACATTGTTAGTTTTTCTAAACTACTTAGTGGAATATTTCCATTTTATTCATGGAACTTGTTTCTAGGAACGAATTTCTGGGCATCGAAGACTTATTATCTGATGAGTGATTTCTTCTCGTATCTTTCGCTTCTTATCCCTTTCCATTTCTACACAACCTATGCAATTGTTACAGGTTTAAAAGTCGTTTTGGCCGCTACAATGTTCTACTTCTATTTGGGATCGTTTACGAGGCATAACTTATCTCGAATTATTGGGGCCATCTCATATGCCTTTTCGGCTTGGATGATCTATTTCTATGGCCAATCAAGTTTTGTTTCTTATTATGCTTTAATGCCCTTGTTACTGTGGAGTACTGAATTGTTTTTAAGCAAGAAGAAACAATTTCCTTTTGTGATAAGTGTAGGTATTTTGCTTCTTACAAACTTCCTCTTCTTCTATTCCTCATCCATCTTTCTTGCAATGTATGTCACATACCGGTACTTTGTAATCAATGAATCCTTTAAAGGATTTATTAAGAGCACACTGCACCTCATTGCGCTCTATTTTGTTGGGGTCATGATAAGTTCTATTTTCATATTACCAAGTTTCTACTATATGCTTGGCAATGATCGGGTTGGCAATACTGCATTATCCTTGATCTATTCAGATCCGAAAATATACATGCACTTATTATCTGCAATTTTTGTACCAAGTCATGTGTTCATATATGGTAATAACGTTTTTGAAACCAATTACCACATTTCTAGAGAAATTGTACTTTGGTCTGGAAGTATCAGTGCTTTACTCTTGCCACAGATTCTGACAGATACAGATCGTTGGTTCAAGAAAGCGACCTTGCTTTTCTATGTATTCTTGTTGGCTATCCTTTTTACCCCTCTAGGTGGTTCTATGATGAACGGCTTCAGTGAATTCTCCTTCAGATGGACTTTATCCTTGATTGCCATGAATATCGTCATCATGACACGATATCTTGCGAACCCTGAACGAATCAATCGTAGGACTTTACTTTATTCATTATTGATTTCGAGCGGAATCGTAGCCATTGTTATACCAGCTACCCTTATTGGCATAAATCAGCTTGATAAACTGACTGAATATCTTCCACAAATTGGCTTGTTTATCCTGGTTATTGCTTTTATGGGAATAACCTATTGGGTACTTACATTTAATTCAAAAAAACTATATTATTCTGTATTGTCGATCTTAACGCTTGAACTTGCTTTGTCAGCTTTCTTTATTCTAGGTTATTCGCGGCGATTACCGCTCTTTACTTGGCAACAAGTCAATGATGCGACGCATGTATTGCAGAGTGAGCCGAATGAACTGAATGCATATCTTGATGGTCTTGATGAGGAAAATTATTCTAGCTATTATCGAGTGTATATCCCCCACGACAGTCTTTACTGGTCATATAGTCACAATATGAGTGTCTTCTACCAAATCAATGGTTTGATGACATACGATTCTACGTATGCAACGAGTTTGAACGATTTAAAGCATCTCGCACCCCAAGTAATGGACTTTCAGAGTGATTGGATCTTCAATATTAAAGATCCGATACTTATGAATTTTCTCGCTGTGAAATATGCTGTTGTCACATCCGAAGCAGAAGTTCCTTTCTTAAATAAAGCATTGATCAGCGATCAATATCGTGGTGGTTTAAAAGTCTATCTGAATCTGGACTATCGATCCATTGGAACGACGTACAACGATTTCATCGATGGTCGAGGATACTATCAGGATGGAGCAGATGATTTGTCCATACTACTTGATTCAATCCTCCTACGTGAAGAAGATCAAGAACTACTTGAGATGAATGCGACAGTCACTCAAGGTCTAAAGCTAGAGAATATCGAATATGGTGACAACCATTTATCTGGAACCTTGAATAGTGATGGTGAAGGAATGATGGTCTTGTCTCTACCTTATGATGAAGGATGGCAAATACGTATCAATGGCATCAATGAAAGATATTATCGCGTAAATGGTGGTTTTATTGGAATCCCAATCCAAGAAGATTTGAATCAATTGGAGATGTACTTTGTACCAAAGGGCTTTAAAACTGGTTTTATCTTAAGCGGTTTAGGCGTCTTGATCAGCTTGTATTTATGGGTGAAAGATCGAAGTAAGAGCATTAACTAACAGTACTATTTAAAAAAGGGTTCTAGAATAAATGTTGGGGTGAAGATGTCCAAAGCATAGAAAAGGGACATGTGCATGAATATCCGATAAAATGGAGTTACGACACAACCATTGAAAGGATAAGCAAACACATGTCCGAAGTAAATCGTATCACAGACCTCCTTGAACTTAAAGATGTCGAGGTCACTCAATTCAAATCCTATGCACAAGAGAATCACATCTTCATCTCGGTGCCCCGAACAAAACACAGCTGTCCTGTTTGTGGACAGCTCTCGGATGTCATCCATGATTATCGGACACAGCGCATTTTAGATGTCCCTTTGTATGAAAAAAAGACCTATCTGATCTATCGAAAACGACGCTATCGCTGTGAGCACTGCGGGAAACGTTTCTTCGAACACAATAGCTTCGTCCCCCGTTATGCACATACCACGAATCGCCTCTTTCACCGTCTTTACCAAGACCTGCACTCCGTCGTATCCCAAGTCTCCATTGCCAAGCGTTATCAGACCTCACCGATGCGAATCAGACGCTTATTGGACGCGTTATCTCCAGCTCTACCCGCACTTCCGGAAGTCCTGGGCATTGATGAATTCAAAGGCAATACAAACAAGACCAAGTATCACTGTATTCTAACCGACCTCCAAAGCGGGAAACCCATCGATATCCTTGCCAATCGCACGGAAGCGACCTTGATTACGCATTTCAGGAAGTATCAGAACACCCAACAGCTTTCCCACGTTAAGATTATCGTCATTGATATGTGGCGTTCTTACTACACGGTACTACGACAGGTCTTCCCGCACGCCATCATCTTGATCGATCGTTTCCATATGGTGAGACAAGTGATTTGGAGCTTGGAGAATGTACGGAAACGTGTTCAGAAGGAAATGCCGAAGAGCTTGCGCATCTATTTCAAGCACAGTCGAAGCGTCTTACTGAAACGATCCGATAAACTTATTGTCAATGATCACATCAATCAGGAACTGATTCGAGATCGACTCATTCGGTATATCCCAGACCTCAAAAAAGCCTATGAGCTCAAAGAAGAGCTGCTCGCGATCGTCTCTGAGATTCATGACCCAAGACTTGCCCGGCAATGGTTGAACAGCTGGATTCAAAAGGCTCGCGATTCAAACATCCCAGAATTCGCGTCCTGCATCCGGGCTTATCAGAATTGGAAAGAACCCATTCTCAATTCATTCAGCTCAGTTTACTCAAATGGAATCACGGAAGGCTGTAATAATAAGATCAAAGTGATTAAACGTAATGCATTCGGACTTCGTAACTTTTCACGCTTTAGAACACGCATCCTCCTTAGTTTTGCATAAGAAAAGGAGAATTCTTTCACAAAAGAATTCTCCCTAAACTCATTTTCATTTATCGGGTTACCCCAACATTTGACTTAGAGCCTAAAAAAGAAACCGCGAGGTTTCTTTTAGTTGATTGTAATTGTCACTGTGGCAACGTTTGAATCCGCTGAGCCATCATTCACCTTGAATGTAAATGTGTCAGTAGCGGGCGCTGTATACGTTGCTGGTGGCGTATATGTATAGCTGTTGCCATTAAGAACCAGTGTCCCTAATGTTGGTTGCGTTACAATCGTGTATGTAAGGGTGTCACCAGTGTTTTGATCCGTTGCGACAAGATTACCAGTGAATGGTCCAGATGCTCCATTGATGGATACAGATCCATTCTCTGCTTTCGGTGGATAATTATTCCCAGGTGATAAGATGAATTTGATCTTCTTCGTATCGGTTCTAACTGTTGTATCTTCAGTTGCATTCTTTTCATCGATGACAACACCAATGACGGTATCCTTAGGATATGTCGAAATGTTTGTATCGTACTCGTAAGTTGGATTCTTTGTATACATATTCGTTGTCCACCACTTATCCAATTCTAATTTTGTATATGGTTTGCTCAAAATGTTAACCACAGGAAGCAACACGCTTGGATAATCCATGGTGTAAACCGTTAACGTACTGACAGTCAACTTCGACAATTTCGTATACGCTTGTTCAATTTGACCACTGATCACACCGATTTTTAAACGATCATAATTTGGATCGGTTTCAGGAATCAAATTGATGGTGACTGGGAAGTTGTTTGATGCCGACCATGCTTGTACATCTGCAATTTTCATTCCAACGAATTGTGGAACAATATAGCGGCATTGAGAATCCGTGCGGTTTTCTAGAATTGAACAATCGAGATCTTGCTTGATGATGCCAATCGATAAACTCGCAATTTTACTCGTCAACACACCATATTTCACGCTTTGCGTTCGTACTTGGTTATTTGCGAAATTAGCAACATAATCAGGATCTCCCGCCCAAATCTCACGATAACTAACATTAATCCACGGTCTTGTAGATGCCCAAGACTGTACACTAGCAAGGTCCCAAATCTTGTTTGTTCCTACCATATTTGGCATAAAGTCTGGTAGTGGTGTATGAATCTCTTTCTCGTCATAATACTCTTTTACATAGATCGGTGTAGCATAAGGAGAACTTATATCAAACGTAAAATGCTTTAGGTTGTTTGGTACATAACTCTCTTCTAGATTATCGAATATAATCTTCTTCGCATCAGCAATAGCACTTTGATACGGTTTGTAGATTGACAATGGCAACTCGAGTTGTTGATTGTAATCCCACGAAAAATAACCAGAAATTCTTGAATTTTTTATTTGCAACAGATAGCTAGAATCAATCGCTGAATTATTCATCTTTGAAATCATATACTGCGCTAATGTCGTCATATTGCTTAGTGGAAGGTTTGTCTTAACATTTTTCCCTGCAGCATCCACAACACTGACAAGCTTTGTAATGTCTTTTGTATCCATAAGCTTAGCAATGATGGCGGAAATAACTTCTTGTTGGTGAACTTGTCGATCCATATCCCCATTAGGCATATTATGACGTTCACGTGCAAACGCTAGAGCTTGAAGACCATCCATGGTCTGCCAACCTTTACCAACCCATACCGTGTATGTCCCACGTATGCTACTGGCATCTTGACCAACAAACTCAACTGGTGAATTTAGGTACAAACCGCCTAAAGCATCCACAATATCCACAACAGCTTGGAAATTGACTTCAACAAAATAATCAACATCCACATCAAGTAGATTCTCAACAGTATCGATTGTACATTGACGATTGACGACACGCGAGTGCGTGATTTTATCACTTGCTTGATTGTTGTAACATGCGATTGGTACAAAGGAATCGCGCGCTACACTTGTCATGGTTGCGGTCATGGTTTGAGGGTTAAACGTAGCCAGAATTATGGTATCTGCAAGATTATCCGCATTCCCAATTAATAATACTGTGAATGGTTCTTTTGTTATGTCTTTTGTGGATGACTCTTGCGCATCAATTTCAACTTTTTTTGTAAAGCTATAAAAAGCTTCTGTTTTATCTAGATACTCTTCATACCCTTCATTTGAAATGAACATGGCGTAATAGTCTTCTGGTAGAGGAGCAATATCAATTTCTTTGTTAAACAAACCTAAAAGCATTTCAGTATAGTTCTCGTATCGAACAAAATTGACACTGAGATTATTCTCACTCAGTTCATTCTTAACAAGTACATTCCCTTCTTGGATGCTCTCATTTTCAATATAACCAACCTTTTTCCCGTTGACATCTTCAAGTTTTGTGAATGATTTTGTATTATAGGAAACTAAACTGGTCGTTATATCCTCATATTGAGTTTTATGTGTTTCAACGATGACTTCGTTGATGGATGCATTGATTTTTAAGAAGTAGTAATTACCAAGAATCGTAATCAAGAGCAATAGAATAGCAAAAATGATGCTTGGGACCTTCAGAAACTTATAATCCTTAGAGGCTAAGTCGAGAAAACCAGACAACATGTTCATTAAGATGAAGAATAAAATCGCCAATGAAAACAAAAGCATACTGATCTGAGCATATCTAAAAACATTAAAAATTAGATAAGCAGATAAAACAAAGGTAACGATCGAAACGATTCCATTAAGGTTATATAAATTGAATTTAAACTTTTTTTGCAGGTTTTTCATATATTACTCCAAGAAATAACGATAGATCTGAAATTGTCCGTTATTTACCATTACACTGAAATAAGCTTTTGTTTGATAGCCTTCAGGATTGAAAACATCATTGGGTTCATATGTCCATTCAGCAGCGACATAGTAACTTGGATAACTTGTCTCCCCAATGACGTAGTTTACTTCTGGATCCACATATTTAATATTTACTGAACTAACTTTCAAAAGATTTTCGCTTCCATATTCATTGATAAAATAAGAAAGGTCTTTGTAAAAGAATGCCTTAGCTTCAGTTTGGATATATAAGGTATTTGGAGCATAAACAAATTGCAGACCGCCGACATCAAAACTTCCTTGCTTGTTCGACCACGTATAGAAGGAAGCGATGTAGTTCTTAACGATTGCACCTGCAATCGCTTCAGGGGTCGTCTCTTCACTGGTAAGTGCTACTCTGAGCTCTTCAAAATAAGCTTTCTGGACATCAGTTGCATTGCTTCTCAGTTTATAATTGATTTCCGCATCAACATTGATGGTTTCATCTCCATCGCCATTGAGTGTAATATACGCAAATAAACCACCAACAATGACCAATAGGATCAACGTTAGGATAACGGCAGCTAGTTTTAGTTGTTTTGTTGCTTTTTTCATAATTAAAATGTAGGAATTGAGATTCTACCACTTTCCATACTATGATAACAGCAATGGTGTTAATTTTGTATAAAGTTTTCTCAAAGAAGTTAGAGATTCTAAAAAAAGTCTAATTATATAATAAAAATCCACTTCATTATTGTTAAATAATAAAGTTTTCAATATATAGATTGTGTTGATAAATATATTCATTCTTTAGTCCAGACTCATTTCTATTCACCTCTACAGATTGATTAAATTTATATCGCTTTTAGATTTAAAGTCGATCATTATCCTTAAATTCATGCCAAAAATAGTACAATATTTAATTGCACTTTAGTAAATAACTTTATTACAATTTTATCAATTGTGTAATTCATGCTAATATTCTTATCAAGGGGGGGACTTGTTTATGATTTGGTTGATTCCATTTATAGCCTTTATTCTAACTTTCTTCGTCAAATCTGACTTTAGAACTGACGATCTTAATGTTTACATACCTTATATCAAAGAACTCATTAATGGCTACCGTCTAGGCACACAATATGATTATCAAGCTTATTATTGGGCTCTTTCACTTCTTAACAGCGCATATGTTAAGATTTCTAATTTGCCTTTGATTCCCACATTGCTTCCTTTAGGATTCATTACTTTATTGACATCAACAGTACTATTCACTTGGTTAGCTTATACTTATCAGAATATTTGGAACTATTTCGTTAAGAGTATTAGGAAAATTGATAAGATTTTACTCGTTTCGATTCTAGTTTATTCTACTCTCCTCTTTTGGAACATCGCATATCCGAGTTATGGAAATACATTTCGTCGTGTCACCGTTATTTGGATTCTTTTCACTTTTATTAAGTATATTGAGAAACGTGATATTAAGTATATTATAAATTTGATTTTTCTATTTATTCTATTAGTCAACTTTTCATCTACAGGAATATTTTTAAGTTTCTTTTTACTTTATGCATTCTTGCATGTTCTAACATATGCACATGATAATAATATTTTAAAAAATATCTGGTTTATGAGCCCAGCTTTCAGTATATGGTCAATTTTATTCAGACCAAATTTCTGGCCAATAGTTCTTATTTATCATGTTCTTATGTTAATTTTAGAAATTACGAAATCCTTTAATATTGCAGATAGAATTTGGAGCAAAGTTCAACCCTATGTACTATTTCTAGTTCCTATTTCTTTTTGTGTTTTATCTGGATTCTTTCCAAATATTTTTAATACATATAAACCTTGGATTAATTTCTTCACCAATCCTGAATATGAGATGTTAGTCCATTATTTACGTTTTGATTTTTCAAGTTCGCAGTTTGCACTGTTAAGTCTTGTAAATATTGGTTTTTGGATTGTATTAATTACAGCAATCATACTTACTTTCCGTCAAAAGACACAAAACTATCAGTGGCCAATCACCTATTTACTTTTCGTGTTACTTGTGACTTTTTTTAATCCATTTGTAGCTCGTTTTGTAATTAGCAACTTTACGAATCTAGCATATTTTAGAATTTATGATATTTTGTTCAACCCGATTACAATTTTCGTATGTTACAGTGTTGTTATAGATCATTTACCGAAAGGTTGGTCTCAAACTGTTTCTCGCACGATAATGCTAATTGTATTAACTCTTGGTGTTATAAGTAGTAATGTTTGGACATACTTGGATTTCTCTGGACAAATTGACCCAATTTATCACGTGAATAAACAAGAGGTAGAGGTTTTAAACCAACTTAAAAACTATATTGAAAAGGAACAGATGTATAGACAAATTCGAATCGTTACACAAATATATGGTACTCACTTATTAACGGATTTAGATGTTTCGATTTTAAATCGAACTCGAATCGATAATCAAGCGGATCTATTTAGTAAGAATGATTCACGTTCAATACTTAATCAAATATTTCTAATCAAAGATGGCTATATCAAAGCCGAATTCGAGCAGCCATTTAGTGAAACATGCAAAATAACAAAACACTTCAATACTGATTTTGTAATTCTGAATGCCCAATACAACTGGGATGTTGAGAATGGTCTAGGATATTGTGCGGAGAAAGTAGTCGAAGTTGGGAATTATCGTGTCTTTAGGATGCGATTTGAGTGGCTAGACTAATGTTACTTAGGCTATAATGATACAAATCGCAAGTCAAATATTCTGTTAATGAGCAAATGAGGGCTACTCAATGAATATAATTCAAATTATGTTGTTCATATTCTATCCACTATTGATTATTGGAATTATTTTTTATCTTGCAACACAAAGTAATTTCAAAATGATAATAAAATCAAATTGGAAATCTATATTGATTTTCGCTATATTTTTTATAATATTTATTAATGCATATACGATTTGGCATATGAGTCAAGAGCAATTCATTTACTATTGGGATTTTTCAGGTTTTTGGCGACGTCAACTTGAAGTCATGAACTTTTTTAGAAATAATGTGAACCAACTGATACCGTACGTATACAAGACTTTATTGTTTGAAGAGTATTCTTCATTTCCTCAACTATTCCTTATCCCACATATCTTGCTTATCGGTGAAACATACCCACGTTTTGTGTTAGCAATGGTCAATACTTTTCTAGTTCCATCCCAAATATTGCTTTATGTTTGGGTTCTTGGTTATCTAAACTCTTTAAGAATAGATGGCATCACTGCGAAAATCTCAATTGGAGTTTGTATTCTTTTTTTTACAGGGAATTATTTGCCCTTAATCCTTGGATATGTCGGTTCTGCAGGTCTCCTGTGGATTATCATTGTTAGCATACTCATGACAAAGAATAATGATGAAAAAATCGATCCACTACGGTTCATCTTGATTGGTATTATTATGGTTTTCCTTGTTTTTATTCGACGCTGGTTTGCATACTATGTCTTGGCGTTCTTTATGATTACTCCACTTTCATATATAGCTCATCATCTTATTAGTAAAACATTAACATCAAAGAAATTTCTTTTGCTCTTAATCAATCTCTTTATCAGTGGTATGAGTTCTATACTTATTTTATTAATTGGATTCAGACCACTCATTAGTACATTCACACAATATGATTATAAATTTGCGTATCAATCCGTTTATACTGGCCTAGGCGAAGCAATCCCTTGGTTAATAAACTATTACAGCCCTTTCCAGGCCGGTTTGTTACTATTTGGTATAATGTTCGGGTTATCGAATAAAATCATCCGTGAGCACGCTTTATTTGCGTTTGGTACGATTGTATTTGTAATCGTTACTTTTTACCAAGTTCAGATATTTGGATCACATCATTATTACATTATCAATGTATTTGGTCAGTTGTTGGTGCTTTTTGGAGTCATATCGCTATTTTCAATGATTCAATCAAGACCATCAAAACCAATTATAGTATTGATTTTAAGCATACTTATAATGAGCAATTTCTTTATTGTCTTCTTAAGACAAGACACACAATTGAGTATATTCCTACGATCAAGATTCCAAGTTCTTTCTTCTTCACTAAACGTTCCCCCTCGTAGAAGTGCGAATGTGGATGTAACAAGGACAATAGTGGAAGACCTGCAGAGAATGACTCAAGCTTATGAATACATCTATGTTTTGGCTGGTTCAGGCAATATCAACGACGATATGCTTAGAAACGCATTGTTGCCTGACCAATTGAACCCATTGCCGACGATTGAAGCCACAAAACAATTGGATACTCGAGATGGAGTTCCTAAAGACTTCTTTATTTATACATACATCGTTGTGGCAGATCCCATTCAGTACCATAATGGAGCACCCTTTCAGCATGTAATTGGTGAACTCGCAAACGGTATGTTGAATGATCCAGATCTACAACCCTATTATTCTTCAATTCGTGACTACAAGTTAAACAATGGTGAGATTAATGTAATCGTGTTTAAGCGAATTGAAGATATTCCTGATTCAATCAAAGAAAAATACAGGAATCTTTATCGAAACCTGTATCCAGATCATCCATTTCTTTATGAATTCAATTAATCACCAATAGAATTGATAGATAAAATAGTCTGTATTTTCGAATACAGGTGTTGCACAATCCCTGACCTTAAAATACAAAGGAATGATGATACCCTTTTCGTCAATATAAAATTGGTTCTTACTAACGACGACAAAATCAATTCGCTCATCAATTAAATAGTGACATGTATTAGCATAATCTGGAACCACATCAAATATTTCTTGCCCAATAAAGTCTCGATTCATAAAAATGGTCAGCAATTTTGATTTTTCTGCATTGATGGTATATCGGTTGATGCTTCGAATCATTTCATTGGATATTGGGGTTACTACATTAGGCACAAACCCTCGAACCATTTCAATTTGAGAAACAACACGCGCTGGTGCATATGCTTCCAGTGCTATTTTTGTCTTCAAAACACTAAGTGTCTCAATCTGTGATGATTCAACTCGATAGAGTGAACTATAGTGCTCTGATGGTAAGAAAGAGTTGTGGTAATACAATTGACTGTGTTGAATAGCACTTGGTAAAAAGCCGAGAAGTAATGTTACTGAAATAATTCCACTAATCCATTTCGGTTTAACAAGCGAAATTACTGATGTTGAAAAAAGCAATACCGTAAATGGATTAAAGATGACTTCAAAACTTCGATAATAAACAACACTTGCAAGAAATCTCGTTACAAAGAGTGAACTGATTGGATTAATGAACAGAATTAATAAGCCAATAATATATAAACGGTATCTTCCATTAATAAAAAATAAATATCCAAGCAAACTAATAAAATAAACAATATTAATAAAGATGTGTACAACAGATTCAGTATTAAAGTAATACCAGACCATGTCATAGGCACGATGGTCAAAAAAGAAATCAACTGGTAGATTTGAACCCTGAAGATAAGTAGATGTGGAATAGCTAAGCATTAAAATTGGTATCCCAAAAAGAATAAAATAGCGAACAAATGAAACAATTGGCGCAACTTTACTACTCTTACTTCGATACAAAGCATATAAAAATACAAAGAGTAATAAAAATACAATTAATAAGCTTACAAAAATAGTAGAATTATTTGTTCCTAGATAAAATAATGTGAAAAGTAATGTAGGGAATATGATTATACCAATATTTTCAATTAGTCTTCTATGAGAAAGCTCTGTTTTAAATTGAAACATTACGTAAGGCGTCAACACAATTATTCCCAAAAAGAACCCAGTAGAACTAACAGAAATGAGTGCAGAGGATAGTAGAAGCATAAGTACAGCTTTATTTGATTTGCTTGTGATTGATTTATAAATCTCCATCATTAAGAATGCAAGAATCCAAGTACGATAGGTGTTTCCAAAAAAAGCAAAAACCTGATTGTAATAAATGAATCCATTGTATCCAAGAAACAATAAGACAATAAATGCAAAAACGGGATTCTTTAACACCTTAATATCTCTAGCCATACCAAATATGAGACTATACTCAAACGTGTAAAATAGAATACTTATCGTCCATATGAATACGTTTGTTGATATCGTGAAGTAACCTGGATTCATCAATCGAATCACTGGTTCGAATGATGCAAGAATAAAAGAACCAAAGGCATAGAATGATTGAAAGTCATATTGCGTATTAACAATATCCTTTACTAATCCTGTACCATATTCCACAAAACTAAATGTTCTAGATGAAGCACCTTGAACGACCATACTTAAGTAGAAATTTGTATCGAAACTATTTTGACCTAATGTTCTCTGTGCTGCAAAATAAACCATGATTATCACAAAGAAAATCATTCCTGAATAGTATACAGCATCACTTTTGTTGAAACGTGGTCTATCTTTCGAAAGTAAGCCCAGGATATTGATCAAGATAATCATTAGACCTAAGATTACAAAGAAAACCATTGTTGGTATCTTCAACCAAACGACAGGATAGATTAAAAATTGTATAACTCCAAACCAAGCAGATAAGCCCAAAGGAAAAAACAACCATGGATTCAAATTGAAATTGAACTTATGGTTCAAAATCAATCCAAGATTATAAAAAGTGATAGAAAATAATAAGGTGTAAACTAGAATTGCGATCATGCTTTTCTCTTCTTTTTCTCATTGTAGGCTAACACAAGAATAATTAATAGACTTAAGCCACTTATACTTGATCCAAGTAAAAGTCCAGGAGGTGTATATCGGAACTCAACTTGATGTGCACCACTCGAAACATCAAAACCTACAAAGGCTATATTCACAGGTCTGGTCAACACTTCTTCTCCATCCACGAAAACTTTCCACCCTTTATCATACGGTAGATTTGTGAACACAACGGATTCATCATTTCTTACTTGTAAGTCAGCCTTGATGGTGTCCGTACTATTCTCAACATTTTCAAAGAAGTCAAAGCTATTCAGTTGTTTATAAAGAACTTCTACATCCTCTTCAGTAATGAAATATACATCGACAGGAAGATGTTCCTCAAGATAATACATGTTTGAACAATAGAAATAGACCTTTTTGGCATCTCGAAACATTGGTGCAGATGTATAACCATACTCAGTCGTTACGACACGATTTACAACATTTCCATCTTCAGTAAAATCAATCGTACACGTTCCAAATGGGTTCGCTCGACTGTAATCAATTAAAAAATAACCATCATCCAAACTTGAGATATCATAACTTTCATTCTTACCGTCATTGATAATTTGTGTAGGCATAAATCCGGTAAACGTAGAAGTACCATTTACGTCGATGACACCACTGAACATCGCTAAGTCTTGAATAAATGTACTCTCACTAATCAAGGATGCTTCATAGATTCTCTGACTTGAAGCAAAACCCAATCCGACATCAACTTGATTGATTGCGAATTTATCATTAAACCATGTATATCCAAATGGCAATGTTCCATCGTGAGGGACCCAGTATTTTGATCCTAAAATTGTTTTGGCTAATGTTTTTGAAGGTGCATACTCAAGCTTTCTAAAGGGCATGAATCGATTGTCATAATAAGCCTGCGAATCATGATTGTATACACTCATATACATCAAGAAGCCAGGATAATTAAGGGTAGCAGGATTTGTAGTGATACCATCTTGCACATCAATGCGATAAAAACCTTTATCCATTTCCTTAATCACATCAATGGATGGATTATAGAAAAGATCATTGATTTGGTAATCCGAATTGATATAGTTTTGTGAACCGTTGATTGTCATTCTTCTATTCAACACATATACACCTTCAATCATGAGAACAAGAATCAACGCAATGGTTTGGTTCTTTTTACTTTTCAGATTAAAGACAATAGAATAAGCAAAAACAATCCCAACAAAATAAACCAAATGTTGTTTCAAGGACATTTGATTTTGCAATGTATACAACAGATTTCTACCAGAAATCATATAGAATGAACCAATCAGTAAGCATAGGATTCCCAAATTGATGAACCAATCAAACCATTTTAATTGATTGAGGTGATTGATGGTTTTAGCTGCAACAATTGCATTTACCAAAACGATAATGAACATCCATCGTGAATCTGTATTTCCGTTTAGAATCTTATAGAACCCAGGAATAAACATCATTAAATAGAACACTGTGACAAAGAATACCCATCTGTATTTATTTTCAAAGCGTATTCTTGTAAAAGGATAAAGTAGAAAAACAAAAATAACAAAAGAAAAAATATACGGTTGGCTCATTTGAGGCGGTGTAGAAAAATAAGAATAAAAGAGATTATAATCAAAATCATTCATTACAGGTGAGAAAAATGAAGTGATGATCGCATAAATCGTGCGTATGTCAAATGTAGGCAAAAAATCAAGAGGAACCAAGGTACTTACCCTTGGTGTTGTTCTTAGTATCAACACGACAGGAATCACAATGACCGCGATCAATCCAATCCCTAAAAGGAAGTACGATGCATAATAAACAACTCGATTAAAAAAGTGTTTCCAATCTTTGTTCTCTGTCCACACTCGAAAAGCTAAATAAGCAATTAAAAACCAAGCAAACATGTAGAAATAATAAGGATTCAATAAGAAAGTAAAGGCAATAGATAAAGCAAACAACAACTTATTTGAATCCTTTAACATTTTCTCTGCAAAATACAAAATCATGGCAAATCCCATGAATGGATCAATAAACGGACCATAGTGAATCCAACACATCATATAACCTGAGAACGTAATGATCAGTGTTCCAACCATACGGGCATTCTCATCTTCTACGATTTGACTCAACCAACGATATGCAAAGTACGCTGTCACCATAAAGCGAATCATATCAAAATAAATAAACAGATAAGGCAACCATTCTATTGGAAACAAAGCTGCGATCCAAGTGAATGGCGAACCCAGTGAAATAAAAAAACCGACAAACGTATTGCTTCCCAAGCCAATGGAAGGATTCCAGAAATTGAAATCCCAGTTTTGAATCCAAAGAACAAACTGTCGCATGTGTGGAATCAACTGTTCCAACTCATCGCCCCAGTACACTAAAAGACTCTGATTGAATACTAGAGGACTAAAGTATGCAATCGCCACAATCCCAAATACAGTCAATAAGGTTTTCTTCATACTAGAAATTTATCCGTCGTTCTTCTACGACCAAGGGTCGATTTAGAATTCGTGCATTAATATTTAATATATACTCTCCTAACATTCCAATGAAGAAGAGTTGAATCGATCCCAACACAAACACCCCAACAACCATGGCAGCTGTTCCAACTGGATACGTGTCCCAATTAATCAATTTCATAACGACTGTGTATAAACCAATCAAAAAACTTACGATGGCTAAACCAAAGCCCAACATCGTCGCAATCCGCATTACGGATTTTGAATAGGAAGTAATACCTAACATGGCTAAATCATAAAGCTTGAAGAAATTGAATTTAGTTTCTCCTCTAAGACGCTTAGCCTGCTCATAATAAATGCTTGTTCTTTTAAACCCAAGCTCCGCAACCATACCTCTAAGATAGGGCTGAGGATCTTTAATTTCTCTAATGACCTCAATGAACTCTCGAGAATATAAAGCATAACCATTGAAATGTTCAATTTGATTGACATCGGATAAACGATGAATCACTTTGTAGTATAATTTCCGCACGAAAAACATCAAGATATTTTCTTTACTTTTCTTCACAATACCAGTAACGACTTTAGAACCTTTCTCCCATTCGGAAATAAGAAGTGGAATCGTCGCTGGTGGATCTTGTAAATCAGCTGCCATTAATATCACTGCATCCCCTGGTGCTGAAATCAAACCGTAAAATTGCGATTTCACAAATCCGAAATTCATTGCATTGAAAATCGCTTTAACACGCTTATCTTCTTGAGCAAGTTTTACAATGAGTGCACGCGTTGCATCTGTGGAGTCATTATCAATAAACATGATTCCTACATCATAACGATCACGATACTTATCCAACTCCGCTATAACCTGAGCATAAACTTGATTCACATTCTCTTCTTCGTTGAATGTTGGTATAACAACATTTATTGATTTCATAATCGAACCTTCTCTTTAAAATCTTCAAAACTCTGAAGGACTTTGTCTCGATCCGATAAAATAACCTCACCGACTTCATTCAATGGCCATTCGATTGCCAAAGTCTCATCATTCCATCGAATCCCATCATCGTCTTCAGGATAAAATTTTTCAGCACATTTGTACGAGACGATTGAATCTTCCAACACCAGATATCCATGACCAAAATGCTCAGGAATCAATAATTGATTGCGATTCTTTCCACTCAATTCAAAAGCTTGCCATTCCCCAAATGTCGATGATTCAGGTCGCAAATCTACGACCACATCATAGATACGTCCCGAAATGCATCGAACCAACTTAGGTTGCTCATGGTTGGACTGAAAATGGATTGCGCGTATGACGCCTTTCTTGGATTCCGTGTAAAACACTTCTTTCAAAGGATAATCCAAGCCATTTAGTTTGAATACCTCGTCTGAATAATCTTTTATAAATGCGCCACGATCATCTTCTGAAACAAATGGCTTGATTAATAGCACACCCTCAAAATCTGTTCGGATAAAATTAAATCTCTGCATTTTTAACCCCCCTAATCCATTCGAACGTACGTTGGATCCCTTCTTCAAATTTAATCTTTGGACGATACCCTGTATCTAAAAATAAACTACTCGGATCAAAACACGATAAATCTAAATTAACACCCTGAAAAGGAATATCCCCAAAGTGTAGCTCCTGATTTGTTTCAAGCGTATCATGTAGCAGCTCGACATACTTACGCAATGGTCGCGCGTTTCCACTTCCAACAACATAACTTGTATTATTCTTTCCATTTTCCGCAACTAAACGAAATGCTTCAGCCACATCATCAATATAAACAAAATCATAGTTCTGTGTACCCGCTGTGAACTCAAGTCGCTCAGCGTTCAATATCTTGCGAATGGTCGTGTTGATGAAACGTGGCGATATCTCTCCAGGTCCATATGTGTTTGTTATTTTGGTCCACAAGAAATCAATTCCCACTTCACTTGCCTTTGTCTTGCTCAACATATGCGCGCTGAGTTTAGCGGAGCCATACAAATACTGTGCAGGTAACGGTTTACCTGCTGTTTCACACAAGTATAAGCTTTCATCTTCCATGATGCTTCCAGCCCCAATGAAACGCTGACAACCCAATGCTTTTGCGCTTACGACTGCATCAACCGTGCTTCGAATATTATCAAATTGAACATTAATGTCTTTTCGAGCATCTCCGGAAACCCCTTCCCATGCAAAATGAAAGAATAAATCAAAAACCTTATTTTCAACGCGTTCAGGCAAGGTTGTAATTTGCTTATTATCACAATATACAATGTTAATGCCTAAATCTTTAAGTCGATCCGTATTGGATGCTTGATCTCTCAAAATAACAGTGACATCATATCCATTATTTAAAAGATTTTTCACAAGATGTGAACCAATAAATCCGTTCCCACCGGTTACAATTGCTCTTTTCAACATAATTTAAAGTACGCTCGAATTTGCTTATTTAGAAGCTCTTGAATATCTTGATTGTCAATAAATGCTTTATACCATTCAACACTTTGAATGACAGCTTCTTTTGCATCCCAAATGGGTTCCCAGCCTAAAGTGTTTGTTATCTTGGTGTGATCAAGTTGGAGCAAGCGCGCTTCATGAACAGGATTTGATTCTGCTTGAACAAGCCATGAACTTCCTTCTCCCCATGCATCACAAAAAATTTCCACTAGCTTACCGGTCATTAAGGTATCTTGATCATTGGGGCCAATGTTGTAGGCACCAGCCAAAGTCTTATCTTCCCATTGTCTCTGCGCAATCATTAAGTAAGCACGAAGGGTTTCAAGAACATGCTGATATGGACGTGTAGAATTTGGATTTCTTACGATGATTGGCTTATGCTCTTTAGCAGAACGATAACAATCCGGAATAATGCGATCCTTGGCAAAATCTCCGCCACCGATGACATTACCGCTTCGTGCTGTAGAAATCGCGATATCACCATCCTTAAAGAATGCATTTCGATAGGAACCAGTCACAAGTTCACTGCACGATTTACTGTTTGAGTAAGGATCAAAACCATCTAAACGATCATCTTCTTTATAACCATAATTAATCTCTTGATTGAAATACACCTTGTCCGTCGTCACATTAACGAAAGATTTTACGGTAGGACATGTTCGCAAACATTCCATGATGTTAACCGTTCCCATAACATTCACATTATAGGTTTCGACAGGATTCACATAACTAAGTCTCACAAGGGCTTGTGCAGCCATATGAAATATGATATCAGGCTTGTATGTTTCAAATACAGATTTTAGATGATTTAGGTCAAGGATATCCCCAATTATCGATGTCATATTGGCTGCATTATTAGACAACGCAAAAAATGAAGCTTCCCCTTCAGGTTCAAGTGCATAACCAATAACCTTAGCACCCTGATCAATAAGGATACGTGATAACCAAGTCCCCTTGAACCCCGTATGACCAGTAATCAAGATTGTTTTGTTTTTATAAAAAGACAAATCCATGTTTACCACACCTTCCAAGGAGCCACATTGGTGAGCCAAAGCTCATCTAAGTAGTTCTTATCCCGCAATGTATCCATACATTGCCAGAAACCCTCATGTCGGTAGGCATGCAGTTCACCATTACGAGCAGCTTCTTCCATAGGGAAACGTTCCAAAACTGTAGCGTCCCCATCGATCAAATCGATGAATTCAGGTTCCAAAACCATGAACCCACCATTGATCCATCCACTATCCCGTTGTGCTTTTTCTCTAAACCCAAGTACCTTTTGATTATCATCCAGATCCACAACACCAAAGCGACCAGCAGGTTGAATGATACTCATGGTCGCTAAACCCTTATGTCCCTTGTGAAAGTCCAATAAAGCATCTAAATCGATGTTTGAGACACCATCTCCGTACGTCAACATAAATGTTTCATTCCCAAGATATTCACGAACGCGTTTCAAACGTCCACCTGTCATGGTATTCAATCCTGTATCCACGAGTGTGACTTTCCAAGGTTCTGCTGAATTCGCATGTTGGGTGATTTGATTTTTAGAACTAAAATCAAATGTGATATCCGTTTGATGTAAATAATAGTTCGCAAAATATTCTTTGATGACAAATCCCTTATACCCTAAACAGATGACAAATTCATTGAAACCATATTGCGAATAATGTTTCATAATGTGCCATAAAATCGGTTTATCACCGATTTCAATCATGGGTTTAGGTTTTAGATGGCTTTCCTCGGAAATACGGGTTCCGAACCCTCCTGCTAAGATGACAACCTTCATGATAAGCCTCCTAAGATTTTACTTCTTATATTATAAGCGATTGACCTTGTATTTTAAAAACAAATCGTTGCGAGAGCTTGGAAAGCTTGATTACCCTTTACATTGTTTATGTTATAATTTCATTAATATGAAATTATCAATAATCATTCCGTGCTACAACGAAGAAAAATCAATTCCCTTATTCTTTCAAGAAACCCTTAAGCATACGCAGAAACTGCCGTATGACTTGGAGTTTATCTGTGTCAATGATGGTTCAAAAGACGATACGCTCAACGTTTTGAGTGAGCAAAAATCAAAGCTTGGTGTCCCTTTGACCATTCTTGACTTCAGTCGTAATTTCGGCAAAGAAGCTGCCATATTGGCTGGTCTCAAAGAAGCGGATGGAGACTATGTTGTAATCATGGATGCCGACTTACAAGATCCACCACACCTACTCCCAGAAATGCTGGAAACCTTAGTAAACGAAGGTTATGACAGTGTCGCGACCTATCGTGTCGATCGCCAGGGCGAACCAAAAATCCGTAGCTTCTTTGCACGTAGCTTTTACAAACTCATCAATCGCATCAGTGATGTGGAGATTGTGGATGGAGCTCGGGATTATCGACTGATGAATCGAAATATGGTCGATGCGATCCTTTCTCTTTCTGAATATCATCGCTTCTCTAAAGGTATTTTTGTTTGGGTTGGCTTCAAAACGAAGTATCTCTCTTTTGAGAATGTGGAACGTGTTGCTGGTGAAACCAAATGGAGCTTCTGGAAGCTATTCAAGTATGCAATCGAAGGCATCGTCGCTTTCACAACCGTACCATTAAGAGTATCCATGATGTTTGGTATGATCGTGTCCTTGTTTGCGTTTCTTTATATGATCTATGTCTTTGTCAAAGCCGCATTGTTTGGGGATCCCGTGCAAGGTTATCCTTCCATGATGGTTATCATCCTTTTCTTAGGAGGCATTCAACTCTTGAGCATCGGTGTCGTTGGTGAGTATCTATCAAAAACCTACATGGAAGTCAAACATAGACCAAACTTTATTATCAAACAGAAGTTATAGATGAAAACCTCATCTTTTTTTAGTGGAGGCAAGAATGATTCGATTTAATGTACCCTTACGTTTGGGAACTGAAAAAGACCATGTTTTGAATGCAATTGAAACCAATCGCATCGGTGGAGATGGACAGTATTCAAAAGCGTGTTGTGAATGGATGGAAACAAACTTCAATTGTCAGAAGGTTGTTTTAACGACGTCATGTTCTACAGCATTGGATATGGCTGCGATCCTATGTGAGTTCAAAGCTGGAGATGAAGTCATCCTTCCCTCCTATACCTTCCCAACCACAGCCTCATCCCTCGCCAAGGAAGGCGTTAATTTGGTGTTTGTAGATATTCGCAAGGAAACCATGAACATTGATGAACGTTTGATTGAAGATGCAATCACAGATAAGACAAGAGCCATCATGGTCATGCATTATGCAGGCGTATCCTGTGAAATGGATACCATATTGAGCATCGCAAAGAAATACAATCTCTATGTCATCGAAGATGCCGCACAGGGCTTTATGGCCAATTATAAAGGTAAAGCACTTGGCACTTTGGGTGACTTTGGAACCATCAGTTTCCATGAAACAAAGAATTTCACCATGGGTGAAGGTGGCGCTTTATACATTCAAGATAATGCTTTCAACGATGAAGCTGATAACTTAAAAGATAGTGGTACCGATCGACAAGGTTTCCTAAAAGGGAAAGTCAGTGCGTATTCTTGGGTGCGTTTAGGTTCTTCCTACATGCCGAGCGAATTAAGTGCAAGCTATCTTTTTGGACAACTGGAACAGGCTCATGAAGTCACAGCACGTCGATTGGCTCTATGGAATCGTTATTACAGCGGTCTTAGAGAGCTTGAGCAACGAGCATTCATTGATTTACCCGTTGTCCCTCGTGATTGTGAACACAATGCCCATATCTTCTATATCAAAACCAAAGATGAACAAGAACGATCACATTTGATTGAACACTTGCGTAAACATGATATTCAAGCTGTATTCCATTATATCCCTTTACATTCCTCACATGCCGGCTTGATTCATGGTCGCTTTCATGGTGAAGATGTTCATACAAGTCGTGAAAGCGCACGTATTTTGAGGCTGCCAATGTATTATTCCCTACGTGATGATGAGATCGATAAGGTCATTTCTTCGATACACAGCTTCTATCATGGGATACAACCATGAAGATCCTCATTGTAAGTCAACATTTCTACCCAGAAACCTTTCGCATCAATGATATCGCAATAGAGCTTGCCACATTGGGTCATTCCGTTACGGTCTTGACAGGTTTACCCAATTACCCGAGTGGCATCATTGCGGAAGGCTATCGCAATCATAAAAAAAGAGATGAAATCTATCAATCCGTCCACATCCTTAGAACAAGCATCATTGGTCGAGGGAACAGTTTACTCAGAATGGGCTTGAACTATCTCAGTTTTGCGATTAACGCAAGTCTAAAAGCATTCTTCCTAAAAGAAAAATTCGATGTCGTGTTCTCTTTTCAGACCAGCCCAGTCTCTATGGTCTTGCCGGCTATTGCCTATAAGTTAAAAAACAAAACACCTTTAATCCTCTATTGCTTGGACCAATGGCCAATCAGTTTGACAGCTGGACCTTTCAATGAAAATGGACTCGCTTATCGTTTTTTCTATCATTTCAGTCGTTGGATCTACAATCAAGCCGATACGATTCTATTAAGTTCACAATCATTCAAGTCCTACTTCCAAAACGTATTGAAGATCAATAGCACCGATAAAGGCTTAATCTATTGGCCATCCTATGCAGAAAATCTCTATCAAAGCATTCCACACATCGAGAATTCACATTTCGACTTACTCTTCGCTGGTAATATTGGACCTGCTCAGAATGTTGAGATGATTGTGGAAGCCGCAAACAAACTTAAAGCTTCGCCTGAATTTCATTTCCATATTGTTGGCGATGGTTTAAGTCTTGAAACGTGTAGAAAAAGCGCGAATCAGAATCAACTCTCCAACATCAGCTTCTATGGGCATCATCCCGTTGAAGAAATGCCTAAGTTTTATGCACTTGCGGATGCGTTTCTCATCACAATGGTGGACAATCCCGTTATGAATCAAACACTGCCCGCAAAAGTACAGTCTTATATGGCAGCGAAGCGACCAATTCTTGGGGCTATCAATGGTGAGGTTAGAAATGTCATCGAAACAGCACAATGTGGCCTTGTCACAAGCAGTGATGATTTGGAAGGTTTTATATCCAATATCCAAAAGTCTCAAAAGAATCCACAGCAATTAGCGCAATGGGCTGAAAATGGCTACAATTATTATCAAAAGAATTTCAACAAAGAAATTTTGATACATCAATTGGTTCAATACTTTAGCGATCTATCTAGAAAGGAAGAATGACGATGTTACCGATAAAACTCATCATGCAGATTATTTTATTCAGCGGCTTGATGTTATTTCTTGTCGTATACTTGGTTCATAAAAATCTGTTCACGATCAAGTACTCGCTGATTTGGATTATATCCATCGCCGGTTTTTTATTAAGTGCATTGATTCCGAATTTTTTATCAACGATTCAGTCATGGCTGGGTTTTGAAGTCCTCTCCAACATGATCTTTGCAGTCCTGATCGGTATCCTTATTTTCCTTTCACTTAATTTAACGGTTATCGTATCACGACAAAAAGAGAACATTCGTCTTTTAACCCAGGAAATCGCATTGATTCGCGAAAGGATTGATCGTAATCATGACTAAAGTACTGTTCATCATCCCTGCATACAATGAAGAAAAGTCAATCGTAAAGACCGTTCAATCTATTCACAGCTACAATCCAGCGTGGGATGTGATCGTCATCAACGATGGCTCCAAAGATGATACTGAAAAACTCTGTAAAGCACACTCCATACCGATCGCAACCCTGCCCATGAACTTAGGGATTGGTGGAGCGGTTCAAACGGGTTATAAGTATGCACTTCACAACAATTATGATATTGCCATTCAATTTGATGGGGATGGGCAACACAACATCGAGTTTGTCCACGATATCATTAAGGATATCCTAGCTAACACCCATGATTTCATTATTGGCTCACGTTTTGTGGACGGTAAGCGTGAAGGCTTCATCTCATCACGACTTCGACGCATCGGTATCCGTCTCATCTCAATCACGATTAAAATCTTGACTGGACACACCATCACCGATCCCACATCTGGGTTCAGAGCAGCCAATCGCAAGGTCATCCAAGCTTTCGCTGAGTCATATCCCATTGAATTCCCAGAACCAGAGTCCGTAACGCTCTTGTTAAAACAAGAATACAAAGTAAAAGAAGTTCCGGTTCTGATGAATGAACGTCAAGGTGGAACTTCATCGATTCATACTTGGAAATCTGCTTATTACATGGTCAATGTATTGTTATCACTTGTTATTGTAAGTATGCAAAAAAGAAAAATCAATTTGAAGAAGTAATTTGGATGCCTCACTAACTCAAGTTATTAAAGAAATAGCGTAAAGTAAGATTAATTTGATATTCAAATTCGCATTAAACATTTACAAACATTCTTTTAGATCCACTCGTTATATGATTTAGTATTTTAGGTTGTACCAGATGTAATATCTAGAATAATTTCAACTTTTTAGCTTTAGTTAACATATATAAAAAGTAAGCTAAAGTTACACAAATTGTTATGATGTATCTGATAATTACCTGATTGATAAGTGAATTATGCAAAACTGTAGCTAACATTACAATTAGAACTGAATATAAATAAAAATGGTAATTATATACTTTTACTCTAAGTATTTTTGAAGTAATAAAAGCGTGAATTAAAAAAAGAGCAATAAAAGATATTACAGTTGTTACTGCTGCAGCAGTATAACCATAGATTGGAATAAATATTGAATTTAATGCAATATTTAAAATAGCTGTTAATGCTGTACCAAGTGAAATTAATTTCGTGTTTTTATGAAAATGTTCAACTCTAGTTTCGAAAGTCGCTAAGAATTGGAAATAATAAGCTAAGAATATCCATGGAATCAAAATAATCCCCTCCCAATATTGCTCAGGTGCAATTACCTTGACAATTTCAGGACTAATAAAAAGAAGAATGATGTAGAATAGTGTGAACATATCTCTATAGATTTTTGAATAATATATTACATCATAAGTTTTTTCTTCTGACATTTTTTCAAAAAACCAAGGATTAATTGCTTGACTAGAAGCTACTAGCAAAACACTTACTATCAGCCCAATATTGTAAGAAAAACTATATATCCCTGCATCGAAACTACCTAAATAGGTATTTATCATGATTCTATCAAATAGTGAGTTTATAATCCCGGAAAGTTCATGAAATATAAATGGAAAAGATAAAGTAGCAGCATACTTCCAATATTTAAGGTTAACAGATTTCTTAGATTTAAACATTATAAATGTTATTATCACACCAACAAGTATAACAATTCCAGCTTGACCAATTATTTTCCCAAAGGAGCGGTTCTCAATATATATCGTTTGCATTAGAATTAATGAGAAAAAAACACTTGATATTGCAACAATGACGTTCAACAAAGAAACTATACGATATTTGTACTCGTATTTTAGTTTCGTTGAGTATAATTTTAAAATTGACAAAGCAAAACCGTGAAACAACATTATGACTATTAATGATACTTCTAGCCCTGAAAATCTACTTATTGATACTCTAAAAATATAAATAGGTAAAAAGAGAAACAAAAATAGAACATAGTTTAAAATCAAAATATTGAACACAAATCCACTAAAATCAGTCTTAAAATCGATTTTCGCTCTAGCGATACTAATTGGTAAACTAAATCCCAAAATCACAGTAGAAATGCTAACAACCGATCCGTAAACTGAAACTATTCCAAACTCATCAATTGTAAGCAATCTTGTAAAAATTGGTAGTGTCAAAAAAGCTAACCCCTTCACAAAGAATTCCGAGAAAGTGTACCATCCTGTGGCGTTTACTACCTTATTTGTTAGTATTTTGTTAATCAAATGAAATCGACTCATTTATCTACTCTAGACTCTCTAGAAAGTCATTCAATTTCTTAAAATTCAGTTTTGACTTATGTACTAATTCTACATCAAAGTCAATTCTTTTATTTTCAAACTCTTCGAGCATATCAAGTGCTATATCTTCTGTTACTAACTTCATTTCCAAACATCGATCAGATTGATTAATTTGATCATAAAAGCGTTTAGTTTTATTGTGTACAGGAAATGAAACTACAGATTTTTTAAATGACGCTGCAACAATTCCTACATGTAGTTTAGATGTAATAACTATAGTAGAGTAGTTTAGAAGTGCAGTAAGATTCTCTGGTTTATAATCTAACACTTTGTAATTTGTACCTTCTAATTCCTTGAAAATTCTAGAAAGAAAAGGATTCATCTTTGTCACCATGAAATCTGTGCAAACTACTAAGGTGTAGTCTTTATGGAGTATTAAAAATCGATTCACTGCTTTAACTATTTGCATTGCATTATCTCCTCCAGAAGAAACGTGCAAAACTAAAATCTTTCCGTTTATTGATAAACTACGAATATATTCAATACCCTTATTATCAATAAGTTCATCTTTTAAACCGAATATCGAATCAACTGTAACTTCAATGTCGTTTGTATTTACTCCCATAGATTCTAAATAGAGTAATGACTCATTATCTCTAACAGTAGTCATTCTAGACCCTTCAAAAATATATCTAATTATTTTCTTTCCAAAACTAAAATTAATTGGACCTACTCCCAAGCCTATGATTGCATAAGGTTTCTTTAGAGCTCTGCATATGACACCTAGATATGCATGTCTAAAAAACATTCTAATTCGCCATACGTTCAACGCCAAACCAGTCGAATTTGGTTCTCCAAAATAACCACCAGGAGCAAAAACCACAGCATCACTTCTAAAAAAATCAATAAACTCAGAACTTAAATTTTGGAGCTTAAGACGTTTTTTAATATATTTCCCAGTACTTCCATAAAGAACAGTGTGATTTAATGATATAACTTTCGAAAATATCTCACAAAACAATACATCTCCATAATTTGATCCATAAAATGCACCATGTAGTAGTATTTTTTTCATAAAACCTCTTTATTTTGATTAGAAAGTATTAACAAGATAAACTTTACCCACCTATCACCGATTGTTTTAATATCTAGATTACGGATGATCTTCTTCCCATTCTCTGATAACTTAATAAACATATCATCATCATCCATAAGTGTTGCTATAGCGTCTGCCATTAAATCCACATCGTTGACAGGTATTAATATACCATTTTCTCCACTCTTAATCATTGACTTTGGTCCACCGATTCTACAATCTGTGGAAATTGAAGGAATTCCCATTGCCATTGCTTCAGCAAGTGCATTCGGAAATCCTTCATGATTTGAAGATAGCACAAAAATACGTGCATTTTTAATCTTGTTCAGTACATCCGATGAAGCTGGGTAGAATTGAACTTTATCATTTAAACCTTTATTGTCTACGTAACTTACAAGCAACTCTTTTAAAGGTCCATCTCCGTAAAAAACTAGACGTAAATCTGGATACTCATTATGAATCTTGAAAAAAGCATCCACAATCAATTTGTGGTTTTTTGCCTTAACAAATCTTGAAGTATTTACGATGTAATTCCCCCGTTCTATTGACTCTAAAACTGGAATTTTTGAACTATCCAAAGGGTTCTGTATTACGGTTCGAAATCTAAAGTAAAACTTTGGAAAATATTGACTTGCGTCCTCAGTTTGAAATACAGCACCTTTAGCAAACAAATAGCTAATCGCTCTAACAATTTTCCACGATAGAGGATAAATATTAGGATCATTCCTTTCACAAACGATTAGTGGAATGTGCTTAAAAATAACCGCAAAGCCGCTTAAAACACTTGGTATAACAGCGAAGCTTAAAACTATATCGTAGCTATTTAAATTAATCATGTCACGGATTTCAAAAACTCTACGTATTAACTTAAACTTCTTGTTCTCATTCTTCGAAAGAATAACTTTTATCTTTTCGTTTATTTTAAACGAACTTTTAGAACTTGCAAAAGCAAGAATTTCAATATCATTCCCTCTTTTTATTAATTCGTCAGTTAAAATACTTGCTACACGTTGTTCTCCACCTAATCCTAATGACGATATTATAAATAAAATTTTCATATATCTCCTTATTTTGACTAGATTATGAGAACATCGAAATATAATGTTTTATATTCTCATTATTCTTTGATGATTGAAATGCTAAATTAAAAGCACTAAGTGACTTACCTTGATATACTGGATCATTCATCTCTACACATTCTCTTATGACTTCAATGAATTTTTTGTCTTCTTCTAGATTTATATCCCAGCCTGCGTTGATATCATTAAGTCCTAACCAAGGAGTTTGATCACTAAGTATTACAGGACAGCCGGCTATTAATGCTTCAGAAATAACATGGCCAAAGTTTTCACCAAGTGTAGGAAATAAAAAGAAATGATATTTCATGAAAGTATTGATTACATTTTCGTGATCAACTAAACCTTTATAGCTCACTTTTATATTACTTGGCATTTTTAGAATTGATGCCTCACAGCGCTTCCAATATATTTTATCTTCGATTGGACCATAGATATCAAATACAATATTTCCGTCAATCTCTTTGAGATATTCAATCGCTTTTAGTAGGTTCTTTTTTGGATGTATCCGCGAAACAAAAACAAACTCTACACTGCCACTATCTTTATGAATACTTCGATGTTGAATATCTTTATAATTTTCAGTAAAATTCTCGATCTCAAACAATGTAATATTACGACCTAATGTTCTATAAACATCCTCGGATTCTGTTTTTGAAGTTGAATGCCAAAATATTTCAGTATGAAAACTTATGACTTTAAATATGAACAAAAACATTAATTTTAGCTTATTCTTAAGAAAAAGTGCGCCTTTTGAAAACTGTCCTCTTGGTGCAATAATTATTTTCTCTATTTTTGATATTTTAAGTTTATAAATCAAGACTAACCAAATCAGATTTAGACTAAAGAAGAAATTCACATAAGCAACATCAAATTTCTCACTACCAATAATCTTCTTTAGTCTTCTTATTGTTAGGTTATTAATGTCTGTATAATATATCTTACATTTCTCTAAACTGACCCATTGATCAGACACCAAATCGTTATAGGGCTCGTTCACACCCAAGTCAAAAATTGAGGTTATAACATAAAAGTCGACATATTCAGATAAATTATCGATAAGATTAATAATAGATTGTACTGGTCCACCACCCCGCTTACTTGGATAGAAATACTCGGTCAGAATAAGAACTTTTACGCGCATTTATTTTTTCCAAACCACTCTATTTACATAATCCGTATAAGATATTATTAATCTAAGAACCTTATCCGATACATTGGGCTTACTATAGTCATTAACTTCAAAAAGCGTATTTTCATTTTGAGACTCTAAAACATCAAGCGCTTGTAATATCCTCTCTGATTTCAGTCCAACCATCATTACTGAAGCCTCCTCCATTGCCTCTGGTCGTTCATGCGCCTCACGAATATTCAACGCTTTAAAACCTAAGATCGATGCCTCTTCACTAATGGTACCACTATCACTTAAAACTGCTCTGGAGTTTTTTTGAAGCTTGATGTAATCATTAAATCCAAGTGGTTTCATTATTTGGATTAGATTATCAAATCTTACTCCTTTGCTTTCAATCATCTTTCTCGTTCTAGGATGCGCACTAAATATTATTGTTTGCTGATATTTCACTGCGATGTTATTTAATGTCTCTACTAAAGATAAAAAGTTATCCTCAGAATTGATATTTTCCTCACGATGAGCCGATACAACAAAATACTTTCCCTTCTCGAGCATTAAATGATTTAGAATCTGCGAATTTTCAATGTCACTTTCTTTATTCTTAAGGACTTCATACATTGGGCTACCAGTTTTTATTATTCGATCCGCTGAGATTCCCTCGCGTAGTAAGTATTCACGTGCAATATCACTGTACGTCAAATTAATATCTGCAATATGATCAACAATCTTCCGATTCGTCTCTTCTGGCACTCTTTGATCAAAACAACGATTTCCTGCTTCCATATGAAAAATTGG
>DITO01000221.1 GCA_002422065.1 Erysipelotrichaceae bacterium UBA6182
AATTACCATTACAACCTATACAACTTAACCTCATCCATTTCAATCACACACTCATTCCATTATTTCAGTTGGATGGGTGTTTTTTGATTTATAATGTCTCAACGATTTGATTCATAGGCTTTTTCTCTATACCTCGAATTCATACTTGTTCAAACAAAATAAGCAAATCGTTGGGGAAATACCGGCAAAATGGGTGATACCTCGCCATTAACCATTGAAGGAGAAAATATTCTTTTTCAAAAACCCGAACTTTTACACGATTTTTGCGGACTTAGATATAGGAGGTATTAAACCATGAAAACAGAAATGAAAACCAGAATCAGAGAGTTGAGAAGTGAAGGGTATGGATATAAGAGAATAGCGAAAACATTAAATCTCACATTGAGTGTCGTCAGGTATGCAGTAAACAAAATGAGTGATGAGGATTTACTTGAAGGTCATTGTGAACAGTGCGGTATCAAAATCAAATCCATCAAAGGTAAAAAGAGAAAGAGATTTTGTTCCGATCGATGCAGATNNACCAAAAAGAAGTTGACAAAAAGGCGTTTTATACGCATGTATGTAAATGGTGCAATCAAGAGTTCACATCTTATGGAAACAACAGAAGAGTGTATTGCAGCCATGATTGTTATATAAAATCCAAGAATAGTAAAGGAGCTGTGAATCATGGAGCGCAGTAACTTGGAAAAGTATTTTTTATCGATTACACCAATGAAATTAATGTTGGAAGAAGGGCTTCTAACTAAACCTGATTTCATAAAAGCGGAATCATATTTAGCAGACAAATATTGTATCAAAAAAGGTAATCTTTATCGCCTTATTGACTTGACTATACCCCGAAACAGAGTGATAGATATACTACCTGCCGAGGAGGTCAAAGATGAAGAAAATAGTTATCAATATAAGCACGTTACCCAAGTTAGAAAAGAGAAGTAGAGTTGCTGCTTATGCTAGGGTATCGGTTAGTAAGGATGCGATGTTACAATCACTAGCAACACAAGTCAGTTACTACAAAAAACTAATTAAAGAAAATAATGCATGGCATTTCGCAGGTGTTTATGCGGATGAGGCAATGACAGGAACTAAAGACTCAAGAGCAGAGTTTCAACAACTGTTAAATGATTGTAGAGCTGGAAAGATCGATATGATCATTACGAAATCAATTTCCAGATTTGCTAGAAACACTGTCACCTTATTAGAGACCATTCGAGAGCTAAAGGCACTTAATGTTGATGTATTTTTTGAAGAACAGAATATCCACACCTTAAGTGGTGAAGGAGAAATGATTCTGACATTCCTAGCCACATTTGCTCAAGAAGAATCAAGAAGTGCTTCAGAAAACATGAAATGGCGCATCAAAAAAGACTTCGAGCAAGGGATCATATGGGGTAGTAAACCTTGCTTGGGTTATAAGCTTGTAAACAAACAATTGATTCTAGTTCCAGAAGAAGCTGAAATTGTCAGGCTGATTTATCAACTCTATATTGATGGACATGGCGATGAACAGATCTGCAAGATACTTGAGGAGAGAGGAATACTGCCCAAGTCTAGGACGAAGTGGTACTGGTCGACCATCAAATCAATCCTTAAAAACTACAACTACACTGGAGATCTCATTCTTCAAAAGACCTATCGAGAAAACCATTTAACCAAAAGACGAAGAGTCAACACAGGTGAATTAAATCAGTATATCGTTAAAGAAAATCATGAACCCATTGTGTCGAAAGAGCTGTTTGATCAAGTACAGAAAATCAGACAACAACGCTTGAATCAGGTTCAATCGAAACCATTACAAAAAGACTATGTTTTTTCTGGAATGATTCGATGTGGATTATGTGGCTGGAGGTATGTCCATAAAATAACACCACACAATGAAATCTGGAAATGCTCGCATGCCAATAAACGAGGTCCAGATGGTTGTGGAGGCAAGCAAGTACCCCAAGACAAAATGATTGAAGCAGCAAATCATATCTTAAAACGAAAAGAGTTCGATGAAAAATACTTTAAATCGAAAGTTGAATCGATCGAAGTTTTACCAGAACAAAAGCTTGTATTCAATATGAAAGATAAGTCTCAAGCTCTGTTTATTTGGAAAAGTTCAAGAAGTGATAGTTGGACTCCTGAAATGAGAGAAAAAGCTCGAATCAAAGCATTAAATCAATGGAAAGGAAGTGCTCAAAATGGCTAAGGTTACAGTTATCCCATCGACAAAGAACCAGCATACACAGTTACCTAATGGATCAACTAAATTAAGACAAGTTGCTGCATATGCTCGAGTTTCCACCAACACCGATGAACAATATACGAGTTATGAAGCACAGGTCAACTACTATAAAAAGTTCATTCAAGAACGACCTGATTGGGAGTATGTCAACGTTTATGCTGATGAAGGAATCACTGGCACTAATACCAAAAGAAGAATTGAGTTCAATAATATGATATCAGATGCACTTGCAGGTAAAATTGATCTAATCATTACTAAATCGATATCTCGTTTTGCACGCAATACCATTGACACCATATCATTCGTTCGAAAGCTCAAAGATAATGGCATTGAAGTGTTCTTTGAAAAGGAAAACCTATGGACACTCGACCCAAAGAGTGAGTTAATCCTAACGATTATGGCTTCCATTGCACAAGAAGAATCACGATCGATCAGTCAAAACGTGACATGGGGTAAACGAGTAAGTTTTCAACAAGGCAAGGTATCATTCGCATACAAACACTTTCTAGGATATAAAAAAGAAAACGGTAAAATTGTGATTGCTGAAGATGAAGCGGTGATTGTAAGAATGATTTATCGAATGTTTCTGGTTGAGGGTAAAACATCTTCAGGTATAGCTAACCACTTAACATCACTCAATATCAAAACACCTACTGGCAAATCAACTAAATGGACTAAGAACACAGTGAACTCAATCTTAACAAACGAGAAGTACAAAGGTGACGCTCTTTTACAAAAGAAGTTCACTAACAATTACCTTGACCACACACTCATAAAAAACACTGGTCAAATTCCTCAGTATTATGTTGAAAATAATCACGCAGCCATTATTGATCGTGACATGTGGGAACAAGTACAAATTGAATTAGCAAGAAGAGATGAACTGGGAGCTAAGTATTCATCATCGGATGTATTCGCATCCAAACTCATCTGTGAGGATTGTGGTGGTTTCTACGGCAAAAAGAAGTGGCATTCCAACAGTAAGTACTCCAGGTTCGTTTATCAATGTAACCGCAAGTTTGACAAAGGCAAAGAAACGTGCCGTACACCACATATCATGGAAGAAGACATCAAGCTCAAGTTCATCGAAGCTTATAATTTGACCATGAAGGACAAAAAGAGAATCATTCAGGATTCACAAGAGGTGATTGCATTATTAACTGATACTACTCAGATAGATAATGAGATTGAGAATCTAAATGATGAGTTGCTTGTTATTTCAGAACTCTTAAACAAGTTGATTAAAGAAAACTCGAAATCTAGTATGACTCAAGATGATTACAACAAGAAGTATGGAGAACTTACAAATCGCTATGAACGAACTCAAGAAAAGCATAATGAACTCAGCAAAGCAAGAGATAATAAGAAAGTCCAAGCACTCAATTTGAAAGCCTTTATATCCAACTTAAAGCATGTCGATGATAAAATATCGGAATGGAATGAGCCTATATGGATGTTATTAGTTAAAAGCGCAGTGGTGCATAGGGATAAGAGTATCACATTTAAATTTCATAATAACAATGAAGCAAAAACGAAATATGTATAAATTCAAAGTAGTATCATCAACATAAAACAAACAAATAATGTCTAATATAGTATAAAAATATCAAAATATGGAGGTTTATAAAATTATTAGTAAAATTTAGACAAGACTATTGATTCTAAAATAATCAAATAGTATAATGGAGGTATAATTAATAAAAAGAGGTGTCCATAATGATTCAATCAAAACTATTTGAACGTCTTGTAACAAAATTTTCTATTAAGGTCAATGATTTAGCAAGATATCTAGAAGTCAGTAAAGCAACGATATATAATTATCGTAATTTCGATACCTTTGATCAAATTCCGAATGACAAGCAATACAAGATTTTTTATTTGTTTGGAAAAGAAAACATTAATGAGCTATCTCGTCTTTTGGATGAAAATGATAAAAACGTATTGGTCAAATACACAGAAAGAATAGATAGTATTTTTCAAGATAAAGAAGAAAAAGCTTCTCAAGACACTGTTGCTATTGAAACTCTCCAAAAAAGACTTTATGAAGCAAATGCACAATTAGAATCATGTCGAAATATTACAGCAATTACCACGAAATTAGAACATTTAGATGACATTACTAAAAGAGTGATCATCGATAAGATTTCTGAAATTACCCGCGAGATGAACTCCTTAGAGATTAAGAACTTTTTAGATTATCTGCAAGTTTATGCAGTATTTTCTAAAAATGCCTTAAGGAAGTAGGTGAACATTTGTGCCGGTTATTTTTTTAGATTTTTATTCGAGTTTAGAAAAAAAAGAGAACAACAACTTCAAAAACAAAAATATATACAGTACACCTTTGTTGGAACAGTATGATCTCATCAACAACAGGTTGCCTTTGAATATGAGATTCAGTGATATCAGGTCTTTTATTGAGAATGCATTCCCTTCAGGATTACTTAAGCGATATTACATTTCATGTCCGAACTACAAAAGAGAAGTCGTAAAAGGTGCAACCGCTAATTTTTTAAGGAATGTAGTTCTTAGAGCCGATGGAAATGAGTTCTCTAAAAGACTACCAAACAACATGAGTGTTATCTTGATTGGAGACATCATAGAAGGTGGGAAACTTAAAATGCTGTCTGTAAAAGGGATAGAACTCATTGATGAAGGTTTTACGAAACATGGTGAAACTTTGATCATGAACTCTTACTCTTGTTCTGCATTTCAAAGAAACACATGGTCTATACAACACGTCGACTACAATGAAACTTATTTTTCACCAAACACAATACTTAACCTAATTCAAACAAGTTATCCAGTGAGAAATTTTGACTCAGTCACCAAGTTCTATCAAACATGGGATGAGTATTTGAAGTTTAGAGAATACTACCTACAAACTCAAACCCAAAGACATTTTACAATTTCGAATGTAGAGTATAAAGAGGCTTTCTCAATCAATAGAAGAAGATATCAGAAAAATTCGGAATTATATGATGCACATCTTTTAGATTCACATAATGAGTTTTCAAATGGTGAACTCATCGTTTTAGAAAAAGAACTTGATGATACTGAACACTTTCATTTGATCAGAGTAGATATTGAATACAATCGTCTGAGGTTTTTAGAAGAGTCAATCGAGAAAGGAAATCGTAAAACTAACAAAATCGAAACGAGCATTCGATCTTTTGCACGTGATAATTTAGCGTTATCAGACATTCCACCCAGAAAAGAAAAGTTTAATGATCAACTTAAGAATAGCTTTCAACTGGAACAAAGATTTAAAATTATCAAGAGTGAAATAGAGCCAATTTGTATAGACCTTGAACAAAAATATGCAAAAATGATCAAGGATCAACTTGCTGCAATAGACACTTTATATCAACAAAAAATTGAAAAAGAAACATCTGCAGCTTTGAAAATCAAAGAACAAGAATTAGTTAGAGCTTTAAATAGAGAACTAAGTCAGTACAGCGATTCGATTAATCGCAAGCTTAATGATGATATCAAGGAGATGAATGACCTTTCAATTAAGCAAAAATACAACAATGCTATTGAAAATATAAAAAAGCAGCTTAAAAAAGATTTTGACCAACAGATTAACACTATTAACCAAAGACTAAAAAACGAGAAGAATAAAGATAAACAAGAAATACTTAAGAAGCAAATTAATGAATATAAAGAAGCGTTTGATAACAAAATCAAAAACGCTCACCAGAATATAGATCTTAGACAAATGTATGTTGATCGAAACGAAAGATTAATTCAAACAAGAGAAAATGAACTACAAAGCGAACTTAAGAAAAGCCTAAGTGAGTATTCTAACCAAACGAAAAAGCAGTTAGAGACAAATTACCAGGACACAATCAGAAAAGATAAGATTACTAAGAAACAAGAACTTGAGGACGAATTAAAAGTATTGATAGAAAAGCGTATTCATGATGATACAATTGTTCGGTTTTCTCTCTATTTTAAAACTGATCCAGAAAATCAATCTGGGGTGATTAGTGCGCTTTACAATAAGAAATATAGTTATCTAATTTATAATAATCGAGCTGAACAAGCCAAAATTGACCGACAAAGAAATGCTCTTGAATCATTTTTTGAAGGTAATGTAAAAAATCCATATTTGTCAACTTTCCTCTTTTCACCAGAAGATTTGAATCCAAACATACATCAAAATCGTGAGTGGAACTGGTTTCTAGAAAAACTAAACGACAAACAAAAAGAAGCTGTAAAAAGAGCTGTTGCTAGTAACGGTGTTTTCTTGCTGCAAGGGCCTCCTGGTACAGGTAAGACACAAG
>DITO01000196.1 GCA_002422065.1 Erysipelotrichaceae bacterium UBA6182
TCACGAATGATCGCGAGCTTTCCTCCAATTATCCGTCGATTTACATCAATGCTAAATTCGACGCAACACAGTCAATGTTTATCAATCTAGTGTTGTCTCAATTTCTAGCTTTTTTCTGTTCTCTTGAACGGGGCTATAATCCAGACGCGCCTGAAGGTGTAACTAAAAATACGGTGACGCACTAGAGCAATTTGGATGAAACAGCTTAAAGATTACAATCAATCCTGTGCTCCTTTTAATATATGGAGTTAGATATGCTTGAACATTTACTTAACTACTTACATTCAAACTTTTATGTGTCTGCTTCAATCAAAAAAAGTTTTATATCTGCCAATCAACTTTCAAGAATCCTACCGTTTTTATGAACTCATTTTATTGGATAATAGTTGCATCTTAATCGAACCTAATTTAGAATCAAACAATATAGATTCACTCATGAAACAGATACAGATAATTCAATCAAAAAAGATTCATCCAGTGATTCTGTATATGCGTCAAATTAGTAATTATCGAATCAAGGTCCTAGTTAAAGATCAAATATCTTTTATCAATGGGCAATCCATTTTATATATTTGTATTCAAACCCAAATGCAAGATGATGGAATAAAGCGATTTGCGATCCATATACGTGATTTTGATAAGTTGAATATGGATTATCAGGAAGATGGATTCAGCTTGCATATGAATAAATACCATGAACTTGAACTTTGGTCATATGAACCTTCTATTCATGGAAATTCAATCATCGATGATTTCTCTTTACTCTGTCTCTTTAAAGAGGATAAAGACATACGAATTGAAATTGAACTCGATGAACTTGCAAGGAGACATGGATGGTTAATGGATTCGATCGATTTGTAGAATACTTTGAGGATCATCTAGATCAAATTGTAATCATTGGAGGGTATGCATGTACCCTCCATTATCTAGAAAAAGGCGTTCAGTTTCGACACAATCACGATTTAGGCATTGTTCTTATCATCGAAGACATGAAAGCGAATTTTTATACAAAACTTTGAAACTATCTAAGTGAAAATGATTATGTAACAGAAGTGCAAGCATCAAGTGAACATCATTATTATCAACTTCGAGACACCTAATGGAGCACACTTTCCTAGGGCTATTGAGCTTTTAGGACGAAAATCCTTTGAACTTAATTGACAATTAAGGCTTCATATCACACCGATCCATATCGATAAAATATAAGGAGTCTGTCCGCAATAGTGTTTGATGATTACTATCATTTGATTCGAGAAAATAGAGTTGTAGTTAGAGGTATCTCTGTGCTTAGTTTAGAATTCACAGTGATTCTAAAAATCAAGGCATATCTCGAATTAATTGAGCTGAGAAAGAATGGCGTTGATATAAAGTCATCGAATAATCGTAAACACCTAAATGATGTCCTGAAAATTGTACACGAAATGCTGTTGATTGAAATACATGACCAGTTAAATAGAAACGTCATAAGTGACATTCAATATTTTATTCAGATGACTAATGATGATATTAAAGCTAGTGTAAAATTAGGAATGAGACCGATTGTGGACAAAAAAATAAGGTATTATTCGGCAAATAAGGACTTTGGTAAATAACATCGTTTCATCCTGATATTTATAAAGATTGATTTCTAAAATTCTCATAGAACATGCGATTCTGGAACAATTTCGTGAGATTTTTGACTCATAATGGACAATTCTTGAGCTAGTTTTGATCAAAAGCAAATCATCTTTTTGGAACATGTTCAACTATCTTGGAAGGTTTCAGTATAAGTTCTCATTTGCCGAATAACACCAAAAATAATTAAAAGCTCCTCATGAGAAAGGAGCTAATTGTGCAAAGCGATTAAGCGAAATTATAAACTAAAATCCGTACTGACTTGAAACTTAAAGAAATGTGAACTGACCCAAATGTTAGAATGCTCGACTTGAGAACCCTTATCATTGTAAATTTGAGATAGGATATGAATCGCTGGGCAACCCTCGACTTGATTCAAGATGTAGGCAATTTCTTTGCTCATCGACTCGATCGTGAACTGACGCTTGATGTCATAGGTACCAGGATAATGCTCAAATATATACGGGTAAATCTGGAAATTCGTATAATTAATTGCTTCCATTCCAGGAAAATACTTAATGGATAAAGCATTGTCCAAATAAGCAATCTTATGCTCATTCCCCAAATACAAACGTGAGAACTTCACCAACTTGTCATCTTCATCAAAACGATGATCGATTCTTTTTAGCTCTTTGAGCTCGACAATGTTTTGATCGATATCCTGAATAATGGGCGTAAGACCAATACTCACGATGCCATCGATCAAAGCTTTAAGGGATATGCCATGATTTACTGGCAAGATGCTTTGTCGAATCCGATAGCCTTTCGGTTCGAGAATAAGGAATTTCTCTTCGACCAATGAATCGTATGCATATTGGACATCCTCCTGCCGCACATCCAAACTCTTCGCTAAATCTTTGATGCTTGGCATGACGTAATCCTCTGGCAAAGTACGAACCATGATTACAGAATACAGTTCAAGTTTAAGTTGGTCCTGGATGCTTTGATTTCGTCGCTTATCAATCTGAATGTATCTCTCAATCATGATGCAATCCTCATTGTTTTCTCTAAAATATTGGTACTACCATTAAAGACAACGGAACTGAAAAGTTTTAGATTATTCTCTTTATCTTTATAACTGATGAAATAATGGAAGACCGACACATCTTGCGTCAAACCCAAGGACTTGGCGTAAATATCTCTAACTTTTTCACCACGATACAAGGCATCGATCTTCGCAATCTTCAACTGCAAGATCTTATCAATCGCCATCAAACTATCATCGCTGTTGATGATGGTCTCAGCTTGATACAAATTCACGATTTGAGGAATGAAATACTCTACTAAAGCGAAAGGCATGTGATTGATTTGAATCGACTGGGTGATCCGCAAGACAGCTTTACCGTAAGTCTTCAAGACATCCGGATACTGATTGTTGTCGGCTTGGATTGTCTCAACCAAAAGATTCCTTTGACTATAGGTATAACCCTTACTTTCTAACATCCGCTTCAGGTAAGCAACTTCATGATCGTTGTAGGTCAAGATGGGACGCTTTGACACAAAGGTTCCACGACGCTTGATGCGAACGATTAGACCTTCATTGGCCAAGGCTTCATAAGCCATCCGGACTGCGATCCTGCTAACGTTGTAAAATTCAGCAATCTCCTCTTCGTAGGGTAATGCAGCGTTGTTTTCGAGTTCACCATTTAAGATGGCGGTTCGAATGCTTTGGTGAATCTGTTTATAGAGTGGCATTCTAAGCTCTTTATTCAAATAAATATAGTTCATAGGTTAATTATACAATAAAAGTATAATGAATTCATATAGATAAAGATATAATTACGACTTTATGTACTATAAATTGTGTAAAGATTTATATTCTTCACAAGTCATCTTGATGGGATAAGCATTGACTATAGCATTAAAGGTGCTTGGATCACGATAAATGTCACTTAAAGCATTTAATAAGACATACACGGGATGAAGCAAAGCTTCATCTGGATTATCCATCCTAAAGTCCATACCATGAACCAAACCTTTACAGCCAGAGAAGCCCAGCTGAATGGTTGGTTTGAAAAGGGATAAGTCCCCCATATCACCCGCCGCAAAAGATTTCTGATGATCGATGATGTTTTGTTCATCAACGACAGATTTGATATGCGGCAGAAGTAAGTCATTGAGCTCCCTTGATTGAATCAAAGGCATGTATCCTGTACGATCGTCTATTTCAACACGGGCTTCCATCGCTTGTGCGCAATGCTTTGCGGTTTCATTCAAACGTGCATTCAAGTTGATGAGGGTATCTGGATTGATGGAGCGGA
>DITO01000079.1 GCA_002422065.1 Erysipelotrichaceae bacterium UBA6182
TGTTGATGATATGACATATCGTGGTGTCGCAACTCTGACCGATGCTGACCATGACGGTGCTGGACATATTTCACCTTTGATTGTTGCTTTTTTCTACAAGTTTTGGCCTCGACTTCTGACAGAGAAGCGTATTCATATCACTCGGTCGCCAATTATGATTTCTACAAACGGTAAAGATGTCAAATGGTTCTTTACGTATGATGAAGCAAATGAATTTAAGGCAGACTGTAAAGGTTATACACATCGTTATATCAAAGGACTGGGATCATTGACCGAACGGGAATATGATCGTGTTATCAATGATCCGGTTCTCGATACTGTTACGGTCGATGATGCGAATTATTTTCAAGTCATGTTTGGTAATGATGTATCTCTACGAAAGGAAATCATGACAAAATGAAAGACACTATCGTTTCCATTCTATCCGAACTTCTTATGGTTGCATTTTGCTTAGGTATTGCAGTTATTTTATTGCCTTCAATGTCAATACAAACTGCTTTTATTGTGGCTGTAGTACTTTATGCCTTTTCTACTCTAGTTTATCTATTGTGTAATTTTACTATTAAAACATTTATAAAGGGATTCCGTGAAAATGAGTGAGTTGACAGATTTTTTCAGTGATGATAGTATTGAATCAAAAGAAAAGGAAATGTCTCCCATGATTCGTGAATACCCTATTTCCAAAGTTGCGAAAACTGAGTGGCTTGATTTTGCCATGTATACAGTAGAGTCTCGTGCTATACCTAATATGATAGATGGGATGAAGCCCGTTCAGCGCTTCTACGTATATTCTTCTATTAAGAATAGTAAAACTGATTTTAAAAAGGTCAGTGCCGTATCTGGTGTTGTTTCAGACTACGGCTATAATCATGGTGAAAGTTCAGCGGCAGGCGCTGGCCAATTGATGGCAGCTGATTGGGCTAATAATATTTGTCTAGTTGAAGGTCGTGGTTCTTTTGGAACTCGATTGGTTCAAGCTGCTGCCGCTCCGCGATATACATATACTCGTTTGCACAAAAACTTTAGCAAGTATATTATGGACATTGATCTTTCTCCTATCCACGACGATCCTGAACATGAACCACCGGCATTTTACGTTCCTGCCATCCCTCTTGTTTTAGCTAATGGCGTGAAGGGTATTGCCACTGGTTTTGCTACTAATATCCTCCCCAGGGATCCAGTTGATTTGGTTCGTGCATGTAAAGAATACATCGAAACTCGCAACATCAACCAAAAAGTTCGCATACAATTTCCAGATTTTACTGGTACTGTTACTTATAACCCAGAAGAAATGAGGTATTTCTGTAATGGTATATTTGAACGCAAAGGTAAAACTGTTCTTTTAATCACTGAAGTACCTTATGGATATGATCGAGAAGGTTATGTTCAGGTTCTTGATAAACTTGAGGAAAAGGGTGATATTGTTGGATATGATGATCTTTGTGATAAAACTGGTTTTCGTTTTGAAGTAAAACTAAAACTCAATACATCAGCATCATGGGATGATGAAAAAATTATCCGCGAATTTAAACTGGCTAAACCTTATGCCGAAAATTTGACTGTTATTGATCATCGCGGTAAGCTAAAAGAATATACAGATGAACGTGATTTGGTACGCGATTTCTGTGACTACCGTATGACTATTCTTCAAAAGCGAATTGATCTTCGTAAATCCGAGTTTACTGAAGATGCTCGGTGGTTGAAAGTCAAAATGCAATTTATTCAAGCTGTACTTGACGATAAAATTAAGTTTAAAGGCAAGAAAAAAGATGAAGTTGGTTCTCAAATTCTAGAAAATACTGAAGCAATTCAAGATGACATTGATCGTCTTCTTCGTCTTAACATTATGAGTCTTACTGTTGAAATGGTAAAACAGCTTGAAAAAGAAATTAAGGAAGCACAAAAACAACTGCAGTTCTGGTCTAAGACTACAACTAAAGAACAATATCTGAACGATTTGTTTGAATTGTCAGCTTAAATAGAAACAAAAATGAAAGAACTATATCATGTCTTCACGTGTTCAACTTATGAAACAAAAGGGTCTTATCAGCCCTCCGAAATGGCTTCCACAGAATATCCATTATGAAGTTATGACAGGCTCTGTAAGTTATGCTTGTTCATCTGATACATCTGATATGGATGTTGTGGGTTTCTGTATGCCACCTAAGGATGATATTTTTCCGCATCTTCGCGGCGAAATTCCTGGTTTTGGATTTCAACATAAACGGTTTGAAGTATGGCAAGAACATCACATCATGGATAAAGAAGCTCGTCAGGAATATGATTTCAGCATCTATTCAATTGTGAAGTTCTTTCAGCTTGCAATGGAAAACAACCCGAATATGGTTGATATTTTATTCACGCCACAACGATGTGTACTTTATTGTTCTGCAGTTGCTCAAATTGTTCGTGATAATCGCAAACTATTTTTAACAAAGAACTCTTACCATAAGTTCCGCGGTTATGCTTATGCCTCTTTAAGCAAGTTAGGTAATAGAGCTACTGCTATGGAAACTGAAAAGAAGACGCCAAAGAATATCAAAGATATTCTATCAAAAATCAATCCGAGCGATCTACAGTTCCTTATTGAAGAAAAAAATAAGCGAAATTTAACATAAAATCTGTGATTATGCCTACTCCTTAGTATAAATAAAGGAAAGGAGCAGGCATAATGATAAAAGAACGAGTAGAACTACTAGTAGAAAATAAGATCTATGTTTGGAGAAACAAAAAGTCTGGAAGGTTTTTGACACTATGTCAAAAACGTGTTCTTGATGCGCGCTTGTCTATATCACAGATTGATCTGTCTGCATATTCAAAAGTCAGTTCAAGAATAGAAGAAACCTTATATCGTTTCTTCACAGACGATATATCCGAAAAACTGTGTATATATTGTAAAGAAAAAAGAAACTCGTTCATCAGTATAGATAATGGTTGGACTACTTTTTGCTCTAATTCTTGTGCGAGTAAGTACAAAGCTGAAAACGGTATAACATGGGTAAACACTGCTGGCTGGAAACACAGTGACGCAACTAAGAAAAAGATGTCTGAAAATCATGCTGATTTTAGAGGAGACAAGAACCCACTTAGAATCAGTATAGAAAATGATCCTTCTATTAGGGAAGAACTCAGCAGAAGAACTAAGAAAAGATGGGATTCCTACAGTAAAGAAGAAAGGAATCAAATAAGAGAAACATTTTCAAAGGCGCAATTACTAAACCCTAGAGATTCAGCCTCTTATCACAAAAATCATAAAGCAGGATGGTTCGAATCAACTAAAGCAGACAAACGATTGTTTTATAGATCATCTTGGGAAAGAATTGTATGTGAGCATCTCGAAAACAACACCAAAGTAAGAAAATTTCAAACAGAACCATTTGCGATACCTTATACAGACGCAGAAGGCCTTACACGACATACAAAAGTAGATTTCTTTGTAGAACATGAAGATGGAAACGCAATAATAGAAGTCAAGCCATCAGTTTTTGTTGACAAAGGCAATACACCGTATAAAATAGAAACATATAAAGAATATGCAGAACAGAATCACTTGCGTTTCTTTCTGATAACTGAAAAAGAACTCAAACATCTTGAGGATATATTATGACTACTCTTGAAAATCTGTCTGATGAAGAACTTCTGGCACTCGATTCGTGGTTCCAAGGGTTATCAAAACGTGAAAAAGAAACTACGGTAAAAGGTACGGATACCAAGTTTGCTTATCACGTGATTCGACTTGCCCTTGAGGGTGAACAAATTCTTATGGAACATGACCTGGACATTGAACGAAATGCTGAAATTTTGAAAGCAGTTCGTCGTGGTGATTGGAGTGAAGAAAAACTTCGTAGTTGGTTCGATGCAAAAGAAAAACATCTTGAAGAACTTTATACAAAGTCTACTCTTCGGCATTCACCAGATGAAGAAGCGATTAAGGATCTTCTGATGAACTGCTTGGAACAACACTATGGTTCTCTGGATCAAGCAGTAAAGCGAGAAGTTCCAGTAGATAAGTTAATTGCTGAAATGAAGGCAGTTATTGAAAAGTACAGTTAAACTTTGAACTTAAGAAGAGGATCGTGAACCCAACTTATTTCTGCAAATATAAGGTAATTCACAACCTCTTCTTTTGTCATATCAAACCATTCACCTTTTAATCTTTTATATCCGATATCTTTATGCAAGAATTTTTCTAGCATTTTAACTCTATCAGATGATACTTCTATAGAATGATGCAAATACAACTTTTCTGCATTTCCAGTTTGAAGTTGTAGTAGACGAGATTTTGGATCTTTGCTTAGACCTATTTTCTGTCTAGTATCTGTTCCTATAGCATATATGTACATGGTAATATTTATAATTGGTTGTTTACATCCATATAGAAACGTGATATTATTTTAGATATGTGAAAGGAGAACGTCTATGAAAATTGCAAATATAACTTTGGTTCGAGATGAACCTGCAACTGCTACTATTATAGCAAAGCAATACATCGAATCAATTCCATTCTGGAAGATTACATGGACACCAAATCATGTAGTTTTTCATACAAAAGAAGACGATGAAAATGAAATTTTGGCCTATCGTTCTGATAGAATTTATGAACTTGTAACAGAAGATCTTTAAGATGACTCACATCATAACTTTTATGAAACACGATTCTCTCGTTGAAAAATTTGTTAATTTTATCTGTAAAGAATTGGATATTGAACCTCTTAAGCTTACTATTGCTTCCTACGATGAAGATGATAATCTTAATGGTCTTTGTATGGATGAATCTGATAGCGAATTTATTATTCTTGTCAAAGAAACTGATCGCAATATCGGTGAAATTTTCACGACAATTGCACATGAAATGATCCATGTAAAGCAATATATGAAAGAAAACCTAGGTTGGTTTTTAGACAATCGTAAAGATATTCCTTATATGGATCGTTGGTGGGAAAAAGAAGCATTCAAAGATGCGGTACCTCTAGTTGAAAAATTTGCGAGTACATTCAAATGACTTATAAAATTATCGCAGGTCCTACTCAAATGCGAGTGGAAAGAAACTTTATTCTGAAAATGTCGAAAAAGTTTGATTTTTATATGAAATCAATGAAAACGCGTTATAAATAAAATTACATAATTAATAGAGAGAAAAATGACTTCTTTACATCAACCCTCCACATTGGCTCAATGGACACAGGATAATAATTCTGTTCGCCCGCTTGCGCGTATAGGTAGAGGAATAAGGCTGCTTTGACATAGGAATCATCTTTTATAAATTCTATATCAAAGCAGCCCAGGATGAAAATTCTGGGCTTTTTTATTTGACAAAGGTACCGAATCGGTATATAAAAATATTCATGAGGAACAAGAGGTTAACTAATAACTTTTAATTCCTAGACTAAAAATTTGGTTGACAAAGGTTCCGAATCAATATAAATTGGAACTCTAATAACCGAAACCGCTCTTTAAAACTAACTATTCCTTGTTCGTTCCTAGAGGTAACTCGATAATGGAACTGAAACAGAAGAACAAACTGACGAATGTGTCTGAATGTTCCTTTGTTGGAAGTGTTCTTAGGGACACTGAAAATTCTGTTTTCACATA
>DITO01000107.1 GCA_002422065.1 Erysipelotrichaceae bacterium UBA6182
CCACGTTCACGTTCAAGATCATTGCTATCCATGACTTGAGTTTCAGTAAGCTGATGTTTGGTAAGCGCATGACCATACTTAAGTAACGCGTCAACGAGAGTACTTTTCCCTGCGTCAACGTGTGCAATCACCGCGATGTTAATAATAGATGTCATAAGTAAACCTTCTTTCATTAAAAAAACCCTGAAGCTCTCAGGGTAGAACCCAAAAGGAGTGATATTCCCTGATGTCTCAGGTGGGTCGTCCGTGAACGTGTTTAGGATTCTCACACAAGTGCGAGCTTTCACTCCCACGATCAACAAGGCATCCCTTATCATTTAGTGTTGGAAATAGTATAACCTTTTGGGCATTAATATTATACCATAAAATGCAAATTTCTGTATTATTTTGATTGGATTAGTAAATGTAACTCATTGAGCTGTTTCTCACTCACTCCACTTGGAGCACTGGTGAGTGGGCAACGTGCTGATGCATTCTTAGGAAACGCGATGACATCACGAATACTTGAAGCATTGGTAAGCACCATCACAAGACGATCTAGACCAAAAGCAATCCCACCATGAGGTGGTGTACCATAATTAAAAGCATCCACAAAGAAACCAAAACGATCATTGATTTGCTTAGGTGTAAATCCTATTAGTTCAAATACATCACTTTGCATCTTAGAGGAATATATACGCTGTGATCCCCCTGCAACTTCATATCCATTGCAAACTAAGTCATAGGCATTGGCTAATGCTTCAAGTGGTTTTGAGATAAAAGTATCCATGTAAGCATCTTGAGGACGAGTGAATGGATGATGTCTTGCGACTATCCCTCCAGTTTCAGAATCTGCTTCAAACATTGGAAAGTCTACAATCCATACAAATTCAAAGTGATGAGGATCAAAGGTATGCGCTTTTAATCCTAGAGCTAAACGAAGTGCACCAAGAGCAGTACATGCTTTTTCCCACTCGTCCATTAAACACAATACGCCATCCCCTTCTTTAAGTTGACATACTTCAATAAGTGATGCAATTTCATCCTCACGCATGAGTTTCACTGCACTACCACTAAGTTGACCTTCACTATATTTAAAATGAACAAGATGAGATGCTCCATACTTCTTCACAAGAGCGGTATGTTCATCCACTTCTTTACGAGTAAGCGATGCTCCTTGAGGAACCACAAGGGCTTTAATGCTCTTCTTAGTCTCCCCTTGCGCAAACAAACCAAACTGAGTTGCCTCAAAAACTGAGTCTAGGGTTTTCAATGCCCAATCAAAGCGTAAGTCAGGTTTATCACTACCATACTTGTCTAAAGCTTCAAAGAAGCTCATACGTCTAAATGGCGTTTTAAGTTCTTGTTTTAAGGCATCTTTAAACACTTGACTCATGACCCCTTCAATATGAATGAAAAGTTCTTCTTCATCCATAAAGCTTGCTTCAATATCGACTTGAGTAAAGTCAAGTTGGCGGTCAGCACGTAAATCTTCATCTCTGAAGCATCGTGCTACTTGATAGTAACGCTCAAATCCTGCAATCATTAATAACTGCTTAAAGATTTGAGGAGATTGTGCTAAAGCATAGAACTCCCCTTCATGAACACGTGATGGTACTAAGTACTCACGTGATCCTTCAGGCGTTGATTTTGTTAGCATTGGAGTTTCCACATCAATAAAGCCATTGTCATCAAGATAGTTTCTCATCGCACGTACAATTTTAGAGCGCATAATGAGTTTTTCTTGCATTACCGGACGTCTTAAGTCGAGATAGCGATATTGCATCCGTGTGTCTTCTAGTGCATCCGTGTCATCAGCCACAATCATTGGCGTTGTTTGTGCAGTGGATACGACCACAACTGATGATGCAATGAGTTCAATATCTCCTGTAGGAATATTAGGATTAATATCTTTGCGTGCTTTAATAACACCTGTTACTGATAAGATAAATTCACTACGAACTTCCTTAATCGTTGGTGCTAAATCTTCATTTATAACAACCTGTAAAATACCTGTTTTATCACGCAAGTCAATAAACACAAGCTGTCCAAAATTGCGACGTTTCGCAACCCAGCCTACTGCAGTAATAGTTTGATCAATCATCGATGCATTAAGGTTGTGATGATGATATGGTTTCATGTTCATAATGGTTTCTCCTAATGGTCACAATGTTCGTGACCGTGTGATAATAAATGATCAACATGCTCAATAAGTCCTTCAATTGAAACATCTTTAGAATTTGTTGATCCTGCTTGTTTTACATTGACTGTGGATGTTTCAAATCCTTCTTGGGTGACGAACACTAGAACTCGCGCTTTAGAGCGCTCGACAGCTTTAAATAAACTATTTTTACTACGATTAGCTAAATCATATTCCACTTTAAATCCTTGAGAACGCAGCCATAATGCAACTTGTTGAACTTGAGTTTGAGCATCACTCAAGCTAAGGACATAGACATCCACATCATCACTGACATCAAACTCAACGCCTTCAGCTTCGCAGGCAACAAGCAGTCTTTCAATCCCCATTCCAAAGCCAACACCAGATCGTGAAGGTCCATTAAAGTATTCCACAAGATGATCATAGCGACCACCTCCAAAAATAGTACTTTGTGAACCCATGTTTTCACTGGTAGAAACCACTTCAAATACAGTTTCAGAATAGTAGTCAAGTCCTCGCACTAAGCGATCACTCACCTCCCATTCAATCCCTAAGTTTGTAAGTTGATCACAAACTGCTTTAAAGTAAGCTTTAGATTCATCAGTTAAGACACTTTGAAGAAGTGGAGCACTTATGAGTGAAGGATGCTCTGTATCAACTTTGCAATCAAGAATTCTTAAAGGATTTTGCTCATATCTACGTTGACAATCAACACATAACTCACTCACATGCTCCTTAAAATGATCTTTTAAGACTTCACGATAAGCAAGACGTGATGCTTCATCTCCAAGGGTATTAATTAATACCTTACACTGTGTTAAACCCAATTGATTAATGAAACTTACCCCAAGATAGATGACTTCCGCATCCATTAAAGGATTTTTAGCCCCAAGATATTCCACACCAAACTGGTGATGGATTCTCATACGTCCTTTTTGAGGACGTTCATAACGAAAATTAGGACCAACATAATAAAACTTAGAAACGATTTCAGGATCTGCATACAGCTTGTGTTCAACATAAGCACGCATAAGACCTGCGGTTCCTTCAGGACGTAGTGTTAAAGATCTTCCCCCTTTATCTTCAAAGGTATACATTTCTTTATTCACCACATCACTAGAATCATTACCACGCTTAAACACTTCAGTATGTTCAAACACTGGTGTTCTCATAAGTTTTAAATGGTATACACTCGCAAAGTCTTTAATAAGTTGTTCAAGGAACTCCCATTTTTTATTCTCTTCATAAAAGATGTCTTGGGTGCCTCGTGGCGATTGAAAGTTTGTCATCGTTGTTTCTCCTTTAAAATAAAAAAAAGCATCCTCTAAGGACGCTTGTGCGCGGTACCACCTTAGTTCATTCCTGCGAATGCAACTTACACCTGATAACGGGTGGACCCGACACGTTCTACTAAGTTTCAAATGTGCTCTTCAAGTGTGTCCATGATGGAGTCTTCGCAAGTGTTTCACCAACCCACTTGTCTCTTAACCCAACATCCATCATTCTCACTCTCATTAGAATTGTCTATATTATACTCAACTCAACTTAAAACATCAAGATTATCGTGTAATTCGCTCAACACGAATGACTGAATTGACTTTACGTAAATTCACCATTAAGACTTGAAGATGATCGGAATCATCAACATTCACCTTAATTGTGGTTGTTGCGGTCACTTTATCTTCATTGACAACCGAATTGACTGATTGAATTGAAGCTTTATATTGAGAAACAATCGTAACGATATCCGTAAGTAAATAACTACGATCATTCGCTAGAATTGAAAGTTCAACTTCATATTTACCTTTATCAAAAGCTTCATCCCACATAACATCAATAAGACGATTCTTTTCTTTTACAATATTTGGACAATCAATACGATGGACTTTAACGCCTTGCCCTTTAGTAATGTATCCAATAATTTCATCACCATACACAGGTTTACAACATTGTGAGAGTGATATCATCATTGAATCCACACCAGAGACTTTGATGCCAGATTTAGAGATTGTTTTCTTAGGAGGTGCAGCTTTAAATAAGCGTCCAAATCCTAAGTCTAAGATATTCTTATGTTGAACGACAAGTTTTTCAAAAAGTGCAGCGGTTGTTAGAGAGCGTGCTGCTAATGCATAATAACATTCATCCATGGTTTTAAGATTAAACTGATGTAGAACACTTTCTACTTTAGCCCGTGTTACTAACTCAGAATTTTCAAGACCACGTTTTTTAACTTCATCCTTGAATATTTGCTCCCCTTTAACAATCGTTGCCTTACGCTCAACTTCTTCTTTCTTTTGTAAGAAATTACGGATTTTAACACGAGCATGGGATGTCTTAACAAACTTCAACCAATCTTCACTTGGTCCATTAGATTGTTTTGTGGTTCGTATTTGAACTACGTCCCCTGTTTTAAGTTGAGTATTAATTGGAAGTAAAACTCCATTAATAATTGCACCAATCGTCGAGTGACCTACATCTGTATGAATTCGATAGGCAAAATCGATGGGTGTTGAACCATTAGGTAAGTCAATGACTCTCCCTTTTGGTGTCATGACATAAACATTAGCTTCAAAGATATCTTTTTGAACAGCTTCCATGTATTCTTGAGCATTGTCATCATCATCAACATCCGTTGATAATAGCCCAAAGTCTTTAAACCATGTTAAACGCTCTTCAATCTCTTTTTGGTCTTTATCTCTTGTTGCGCCTTCTTTATAACGCCAATGAGCTGCAACCCCACGTTCAGCAATCGCATCCATACTTTCAGTACGAATTTGCACTTCAAAAATATGACCTCCATCACCCACAATCGTCGTATGTAGTGATTGATACATGTTCATTTTAGGCATGGCAATATAATCTTTAAGTCGCCCTGGAATAGGACGATACGTGGCATGAATATACCCTAAAACTTCATAAGGATTGACATTATCACTTGTGATGATACGAATAGCTAATAAGTCTAATATTTCATCAAAGCGTTTATTTTTCACTGTCATCTTCTTATGAATGGAGTAAAGATGTTTTGAACGCCCAAAGATACGATGATTAAGACCATGTTCATTTAAAAGATTAGAAATATCATTAATCATGTCGGTGACTTGTTGGTCACGCTCTGCTTTACGTGTCTCAACAAGGTTTGCGACATTATAATATTTCTCAGGATATAAGTAGTGAAAACTTAAATCTTCAAGTTCATTTTTAATTTCAGAAATCCCTAAACGATGGGCAATAGGTGCATAAACATCGAGTGTTTCAGCAGCAATCTTCTTTTGTTTCTCTTCACTTTGAAAACCTAAAGTTCTCATATTGTGTAAACGATCCACTAGTTTTACTAGAATAACTCGAATATCTTTGGCCATCGCAATAAATATCTTTCGATGATTTACGGCTAAATATTCCTTTTCATCTTTAAAGGATAAATTACCAATCTTTGTGACTGACTCAACGATGGTTGCGATATCCGCAGAAAATAACTTCTTGATTTCATCTTTACTAACACCACAATCTTCAAGAGTGTCATGAAGTAGCCCTGCACAAATGGTTGATGGTCCAACACGAAGTTGAGCGAGTAATAATGCAACTTCTATGACGTGAGTCACATAAGGTTCACCACTTTTTCGCATTTGGCCATCATGTTTTTCAATAGCAAAAGCCATTGCCTTATTAATTAAGGCAATGTCTTGGTCATTCACTAGGTATAGTGATATTTGATGCCTTAAGGCATCTTGTAGTTGAATGACACGCTCGTGCATAGCTCCTCACTGAACCAATGTTAATAGGTTAACGATGTAAAGATAGGTACTCCTGAAAGTTTGTCACGGCCATGTAAATCTGCTAACTCAATAAGAAATGCACAACCGACGACTTCACCACCTAGTTGTTGAATAAGTTTGATGGTTGCTTCTACGGTTCCACCTGTAGCTAATAGATCATCTACAATAAGAACCTTTTGTCCAGGTTTAATCGCATCTGAGTGAATATGAAGTTCATTACTACCATATTCTAAGTCATATTTGAAACTCACTGTTTCACGAGGCAATTTACCAGGTTTACGTACTGGAACAAATCCAGTCTTTAATGCCACAGCCACAGGACATCCAAAGATAAATCCACGTGATTCAGGCCCTACAATAATCTCAGCATGTACTTCTCTCGCAAATGCAGTCATTTCATCTGTTGCATACTTAAATGCTTCACCATCAGCCATTAAAGGCGTGATATCACGGAATAAAATTCCTTCAAGCGGAAAATCTTGTATCTCTGCAATATAATTTTTTAAGTTCATAACTTCCTCCAGGATAGTAGTATTATACACTAATCGATACTTCTTGACACGTATTAAACGCGGTTAATGTGAGTTGAATTGATTTTGAACCCATGTATGTATTTATACCCAGTGTTCCTTCCACATCAATACAGTCTCCTACTAAGCACTGAGCAAAACTTGGATCAAAGGCAAAGACTTCTAGAGTACTAAATGAAGTTTGCAAAGTGGCTTTGCTCATACCACCTTTCAATATAGTGATTGATTTTATCTTCGCATTCTCAATTTTTATAATTGGTTTTTCCCATCCCATTCCAAATGGACGTAATGATTCAAACTCAACAACACCTTCTAAAGTAATCGTTGATGGATCAATCACTAAGCTTGGTGATTCTTGTAAGCTAAAGTCATGATTCTTCAATTCTTCAAGGATATGCTTTTGAAGTGTTTCGAAATGATCTATATGTACTTCAAGACCCGCTGCTTTCGCATGACCTCCAAAGTGTAACAGTAGATGTTCATAAGGTTTAAACAAGTTAACTAGATGCACATTATGAGATCTCATTGAGCCTTTAATTGTATTTTCTTTCTTAACACCGACAAAGACATTAGTCTTTTGAGAACGTAGTAATTGATTTGCAATTAAACCGACAATTCCTTCGTGAAATGATTCTGAAACGACGAAATGAAAAGGTTGTGAATCTTCAATGAGGGATAAAGCTTCTATTGACATCGATTTGGTGAGTGATTTACGTTGTTCATTCACTTCTTCAACCATGGATGCATACTTCACCATGGAGGTAATATCAGTTGAACTTAAGTATGCAACCATGGTATTTGCATTGGCCACATCCGACATACGCCCAATGGCATTAATCTTTGGAATAAGTTGAAAACCTAAATCTTCCTCATTCACACTTTGCTTTTTAATCAGAAGTGCTAGAGGGGTGATCATCACATGATTCATAGACTCGATTGCTTTAACAACTAAATGACGATTAACATGGTGTAATGGCATCATGTCTGCGAGTGTAGCACAACCAGCGAGTTGAATCATAAAAGGAGAATCAAGATTTAAATATGATGCAAGACACCATACTAATCCACTCGTACACATCGAATCATAGACTTGATCAAGGATGTGAGGATGAAGTAGTGCTTCCACATCAAGCTTTTCGGTCATCGTATGATGATCAATAATAATCACTTTCTTATTGTTTTCTTTTAAGAGTTTCAATGCATCATAAGCACTCACTCCATTATCAACACAGATAAATAAGTCATAACCTTTCTCAATTGCTTGCTTAACAATCTCAGGTTTTAAGCCATAGCCTTCATTAATACGATGAGGAATATAGTATCCTACATTCAAGTCTAATGATTTACATATTGAGACCATCATTGCCGTTGAACAAATACCATCTGCATCATAGTCTCCTGCCACAAATACTTT
>DITO01000218.1 GCA_002422065.1 Erysipelotrichaceae bacterium UBA6182
CGACAGTTTTACTATTTGTGAGTTTTAAGCAATCTAAGCGCCTATTTGCTTTCTCCCTTATCCAATTTACTTTGATTGTTTTTAAGGTCCTATTCGACCTTTATATTCGTTACAATCCATATTGTACTGCTTGTAACGACCTTCACTATGTCCTTTATAATTTCCGATATTTTGATATCTACAATTTAACGCAATTTATTCATCTGATACCAACACTATTGGGATTTATTTATCTTGTTTCGATCATTCTAAATTACTTTGCGTTAATTGAAGTTGATTTCCGTAAAAAGTTATTTAATAGTCTAATTCTTATGTCTGGTTTAGCCAGTGCAATCATTCTAGGATTTTCGCCTACAATAGAAGCATCTGGGCATCGAATCTTCTTTCTGATGTCTGTTAATATCGTATTATTTACTGCACAATTATTAGCACGATTGGATACAAAAAAACACAGATACCTTTTTTGGTTACTGTGCTTTACAATCATAATTTTCGCCACATTGAGAGTGAATACACTTCTTCAACTCGAAGTCTTCGAAGTGATGTATTAATAACGTGATTTAACGATATAAGAAGGACGATGTTTCACTTCCATGTATGTCTTAGCAAGATACTCACCCAAAACACCCAACGATAGTAGTTGAATCCCTCCTAAGAATAAAATGATGACCATCATCGATGGATAGCCTTGGACAGGATCCCCATAAAGCAAGGCCTTTACGATGACAAATACCATGTAGAGAAACGCCAACGTTGAAAACAAGAAGCCAAATATGATTGAGATGCGCAAAGGAATTGTTGTGAAGGCCACAATTCCTTCAATGGCATATGAAACGAGCTTAAAGAAATTCCATTTCGTTTCACCCGCAATCCGCTCAACATTCTCAAACTCTAAATAATGAGTTCGATACCCTACCCAAGCGAAGATTCCTTTTGAGAATCGATGATATTCCGTCAGTGACAATACACTTTCAACCATATCCCGCGTCATCATACGATAATCACGAGCCCCATCAACAATGTTCACATCGCTGATTCGATTGATGAGTTGATAGAATTTACGAGCAAAGAAACTTCTGATCGGAGGTTCACCTTTGCGATCGACTCGATAAGTTGCGACACTATCGTATTCACCAGCTTCCAAGATTTCCAACATGGGCAATAACAAGTGTGGTGGATCTTGAAGGTCCGCATCCATTGTAACGATGTAGTCGCCCTTACTTTCTTTAAATCCTGCAAGAATTCCTGCTTCTTTACCGAAATTTCGACTGAAATCTAATATACTAATCTCAAAATCAGAAAACGATTTTTTGAGTTCAATGATTTTTTGAAGCGTCTTGTCTTTTGATCCATCATTGACAAATATAAACTCACAATCTGCATTGATCGATGCGACATATTTACTTGTGACCTCGAAAAAAGGAAAAATTGTTTGCTCTTCGTTATAGCAGGGGACAATGATGGATAATTTCATACGATACTCACTTTCAAGTTTACTATCTCTAATTTTAAACGTTCTCAATAAAATGTAAAGCTGACACAAGATATTGAACAGACACAATTTTTAATAAGGTGCTTATGTGTTAGAATAATGTCTATGGAAATGCCTATTAAAGTAAGTGCCATCGTACCAATCTACAATGTGGAAAACTACATTGTTAAATGCCTAGATTCCCTTATCCATCAAAGTTACTCAGATTTTGAGATTTTATTGATTGATGATGGTTCGACCGATAAATCCGGTGAAATCGCCGAGTCTTACGCAAATCAATACATAAACGTAAAGTATTTCAAAAAAATCAATGGTGGTTTAAGTGACGCCCGAAATTTCGGTATTGAACACGCCCGGGGTGAATATCTCATGTTCATCGATTCGGATGACTATGTCGATGTTCAACTACTTGAGAAATTGATGGGAAAACAGATTCAAACCCAAGCGGATATTGTGGCTTGTGATATGCTCTATGTTTATGAAAATGGTCGTCAAGTGGTCGCCTCTGCTGGGAACTTTGACATAGGTTCAGCCAAAGATAATTTAACATTACTGAAAATCAACAACAGTGCTTGCAATAAGTTGTTTAGACGTGTTCTATTCGATAATATCCGATTTCCAATCGGCAAACTGTATGAAGATTTATTCATCGTCCCTATTTTGCTTTTTCATGCGAATCATATCGCTCTGGTTCATGAACCCTTGTATTTCTACTTACAACGTGAAGGTTCAATCGTTCATAAGAACAATCAAAGAATGTTCCATATCTATGAAGCAATCAATAATGTTTACATCGTTTTGAAAGACGAAACGAAGGATAAACATGAGCTAAAGCGAGTGATAGATTCCATGTATATTGAACATGGATTGCATCTCACTACTTTGCGCATCAAGCAAAATGGTGATTTCTTAGATCGCAAGAACTTCTTTAAACTGAACTTAGAACAGTTGGATTATTATCATCCAACTTGGTATCGAGATGAGAGCATATCTCGCTTCCCGATCAAATCACGATTTATCTTCATGTTGCTGAAATATCGAGTATTCTGGTTTGTGGCATTATTATTAAAGAGGAGTTCGCATGAATCAAATTAAAAAGTACTTATCAGAGAATTGGATTACAATCGCATTCAGTTTACTCATCTTTGGGTGGGTTCTTTATGTTTCAAAAAGTACAACACTTGCAGGAGATGATTGGGCTTTTCATAATAATGTCATGAATGATGGAATCATTGATTCCGCTATTGGAATGTACTATGGTTGGGAAGGTCGGTTAATGACTCTATTTTCAATCCATACATTAATTATTCACAAACCATTATGGGAAATCTTAAATGCTTCCTTCTATATGATAATTTATTTAACGATGATTCTAATGATTAAACCAACCAAGAAATTCTTAGTAAGCATTCTGTTCGTTTTTTTAGTGCTTACGATGAAAGATAACATTCGAATGGAAGTCATGACCTGGATCACTGGATCTGTTTATTATGGAATTCCATTGATGCTTTCTTTTGTTTATCTGGGATTGAATTTTAAGCTTTTTGAAGATGGAAACGATAGTCCTTCGTTAAATATCTATCTAGTTTCATTGGGATGTGCATTTTATCTACCCCTTGGAATGGAGAATATTGCGATTGCGTCCATGGTTGGAACATTTGTACTTTTACTTGCCAATTATATACGTGATAAGCGAATCAATCTTTTACTCATATTGAATATCGCTATAATGATCATCTCATATATTATTTGGTTCAATAGTCCTGGCTCATCTATTCGACTAGATCGAATGCCGGAATGGCAGGCACTTGGCTTCTTCGGCAAACTTACTCAAACGCTCCCTAATGTACTTTATTATACTTTCTATCAGAATAGAATCTTGATAGCATGTGTATCACTAGCACTAATGTTAATCAATTTTCAAAAACTTAAGAAAATATTCAATTTAGTATTCTCAATGATTTACGTTTTAGCAATAGTAACTTTATTCTCGCAGCGAATTCTGCTGAGTTTTCCAAGTCTGGGCATTTTAGATTTGTTAGCGGATGGATATTCGCTCTATAACATCATTTTTTGGATCATATTTGCAATTAGTATCACATTTAATATTTTGCTGTTAGACTTCCAAAAGAAAGAATTTAAGCTGACTTTCTTTTTAATTATTGCGATTTTTGCCAGTGCATCTCTGCTTATGTCTCCCGTTATTGGTTATCGATTAATTATTTATCCATTTTTTTACCTAAGCCTTTTGGTGATGTTACTTGTTGAACGCATAAAGTTATCAAGTCGAATGATATTGATGACTTCAATCTTATTTTTAGGTCTGAGTTTATACTTTGTTAATGGTTTGGTTTACAAATTCAAATTAGTTAAACAAATTACAACTGAAAGAAATGCTATTTTGGCAGATTATCAACTCTATTCCGATCAGTATAAAGATGGTATATGGCTACCACGTTATCCAATATATTCTATTCATGCAGGGGATATCGAAATTGGTGATACCTTTCATATGGATGCATTTAAGATTTTTCATCATCTTGAGCTTAACGAAACAATTACTTTTTATTGGAAAGAATCGTATTAGTGGCATTATCAAGTGGAGGGTGGAACTGAGATGAAAAAGAAGATAGGTTTATTATTAATTGTAACTATTCTCTCATTGATAATTTTGTATATTGGTTTATTCCCGTATATAAACCAGGAGTGGCCTTTTATTCCTTATTTTGATATGAGAGCACAATATAGGCAATTCCTTTCGGAGTTCGAGAGAATACTAAAGAACTCAATTGATTATAGAACACTCCCTTTTTGGTCATGGAACTTCTTCTTAGGTAATAATTTTTGGGCGTCAAAATCAATTCAATTATTAGGTGATGTTTTTGCGTATATCTCACTAATGTTAAAGACGCATCCATATAATCAAATATTGTATATTACAATACTTAAATTTGTCGTTTCAGCTACAACTTTCTATTATTATTTGTCCTATCGAGGGATGAGTAATAAACAAAAGATAATTGGTTCGTTAGGATTTGCTTTCTCATCATACCTAATCCGGTTTACTGAACAAGCTTTTTTTATGACATTCTATGCGCTTTTCCCACTCTATTTAGTCGGAATAGAGCGAATCATCGATAAGAAAAGGCCATATTTTTTTATTGTAATGACCTCGCTTTTAATTATTTCTAATTATTATCTTTTCTATACGACCACTATATTTAGCGTTGTTTATTTCATCATACGTATGATGGAAAAAGAAATGCCCTTAAGGGAATCACTCAAAGAATTCTATTCCTTTGTTTTCTATTATTTAATTGGGTTTGGAATGACTCTCTTTATAATTCTACCTTCTTTTTATGCGATTATTGAGAATCCTCGTATTGGTTCAAATACATATAATTTTTGGTTCTATCCTGAATTGACGAATTATTTCAATATTTTTATGAGTTACTTAATTCCAATGCAGACTTCTTTAGGTAATGTTTTTTCGTCGAATTATTATAATTTAGAAAGTTATATTTGGACAGGTTCAATTTTTGCATTGCTATTACCACAGATTTTTTTTAGTAAAGAGCGACAATATAAAAAGTATAAATGGTTGTTTGCTGGAATATTTACTTTTTTGATTCTCCCAATTGGTGGCTCTATCCTACATGGATTCAGCGAACCAAGCTTGCGTTGGCAATTTATAATTGTTTTTTACATTATTATGACAACTTTACCTTTTATTGAAGATCCAAAACGAATCAATAAAAAACTTATGTATAATACATTTGGTCTAATTTCAATAACAATAATCTCGATGTACTTCATCTATCGATGGGTATATCATCCTGATTTACCAATAGATTACAATCAATTACTTATATACTGCTTATATATATTGTTCTATTCTGGGTTCATGTTACTACTAAACATCGAGTTTAAAAATAAAATTGTCCCATCATTCGCGATTATACTGCTCTTGCTTGTCGAATCTAGCACCACAATGTATATTGCATTTAATAGACCATCGACCAGAAACTTTGATTGGGAAACCATCCATAAAGTTGAATCTGTATTGGGTGGGAATCGTGACCTGCAGGAATATTTACTAACGCTCGACACTGAGGAAGAATTCTATCGGGTCTACGTTCCATATGATTCTGTTTATTGGGTATTCAGCTTGAATATGAATCTTGTATATGATTTTATGGATTCAAAAACATATGATACAACTTATCAAACGTCGAATAATGATCTCTTTATGTTGATAGACAATCAAAATTTTTACAACTGGTTTATAGAGATCAAGGATCCAGATGTACTAGATTTTATTGGTACCAAGTATGCTTTGGTTCGCAGTTCAGAGGAGTTACCACATCAAAATTTTAAGTATTTAGGTGTATACAATTATTTAGAGGTTTATGAGAATTTGAACTATCGTGGAGTGTTCAAATCGTACAATAATATAATTACATATGATGAATATCAACTCAATCGTGATGCGAGTTTAATCAATACTCATGTAATCGTACACGATAAAGATAAGGAAGCTGTAAAGCTTTTAATTAATGATGTTGTAACTGGATTTGAAGTTAAATCAGCTCAGAAATACCCGAATATGCTAATTGCGTATGCAGATAATTTAGCGTCCGAGTTCATAGTTTCAAATATTCCTTATGATGAAGGTTGGGATGTCACATTTAATGGAACAAGCGTTGAGACATTTAAGACAAATGGAGGTTTTGTATCATTCGCTATCCCAGAAGGAGGTGGAGAGATTAAATTTTACTTTACACCTAAAGGTTTCAAAATTGGTCTTTATATTTCAACTCTGTTTATAACGATGTTCATTGCTGTTGTTCTATTTCTTGAGTTAAGAATCAAAAGGGAATCTAAGTAGATAATTGTAAATGTTAAATAAAAAAGAACTGGTGAGATATAATTTAATCACTAGTTCTTTTTCATTAGATAGATATAAACGTTCAGTTTCCAATAATGGACTCAATAATATACTTGGGTCTCTGTTTAGTTTCAATATAAGTCTTTGCAATATACTCACCGATGATTCCTATGGCTAATAATTGCAAGCCACCTAAAGCCCAGATTGAAATAACGGTTGTAGCCCAGCCAGCTACGGTTTTGCCAGCAAAGTAAGCGTAAAAGAAATACATCATAATCAGAATACTGACTGAGAAAACAAAGAAGCCAACAACCGAAATCATTCGAATAGGCTTTACACTGAAGGATGTGATCCCATCAAATGCGAAATTTAACATCTTTTTAAGAGGATACTTCGATTCACCCAAGAAACGTTCATTGCGTTCATATTCAACAATCGTGGAAGGATAACCGATCAGAGGGACAATTCCTCTCAAGAAGAGATTGGCTTCATCAAACTCACTTAAGCCATCTAAAGCACGTCTGCTCATCAAGCGATAATCCGCATGATTATAAACGATATCGGCACCAAGTATTTTCATAAGTTTATAGAACATTTCTGCACTTGTCTTTTTAAAGAACGTATCCGTCTTTCGAGCAGAACGGACGCCATAAACAACATCGAAGCCTTTGTCATTCGCATCAATGAAGCGATCGATCGCATCTATGTCATCCTGTAGATCAGCGTCCATGGAAATGACGATATCTGCTTTTGTTTTTGCGTACATTAAACCAGCCAAAAGAGCATTTTGATGACCTTTGTTTCGAGATAGTTTAAGGCCATGGAAGTACTCATTTGAGTTTACGATTTCTTCGATGATTGACCAAGTTTTATCTTTAGAACCATCATTTACATATACAATTCGGCTCAAAGGACTAATTCTCTTTGACTCGATCAAGTTTGCATACTTGATTATCAATCGTTTCGTGGTCTCAGGTAGAACTTCTTCCTCATTATAACAAGGGACAACAAGATATAAATTTTTCATATTAATGAATTTTCCTTTATTAACGAGCTTATTATAACATAGTCATTTTAAAAAGAACTTGATGCTTAAAGCAGCAAAACACTTTCTATGCTAAAATATTAAAAGGTTAATAGGAGGTTCTATGAATTCCTTATCTATAATCATCCCTTGTTACAATGAAGAAGCAGTCCTTGAAATGACATATCACGCACTTGTGTTTGAGATGCAGAAACTGAATCGCGATTATGAGATTCTTTTTATCAGTGATGGGAGTAAAGATCGTACATTCGAAATCATTGAGAGGCTTTCCAATGAAGATAAGAAGGTTGGTGGTCTAAGCCTTTCACGAAACTTTGGTAAAGAGGGTGTTTTAAAAGCGGGTTTAGCACACGCAAAGGGGGACTTGATCGTTGTAATGGATGCGGATCTACAAGATCCTCCATCGTTATTACCTGAGATGATTCGTCTTATCGAAGAAGAAGCTTATGATCAGGTGGGAACTTATCGTACATCACGCAAGAGTCAAGGTTTGGCGACAAGACTATTTTCTGAAGCCTACTATCGTACTTTCAATTTCTTCAGCGATGTGAAAGTGCCATTGAATGAACGAGAGTATCGTATGATGACACGTCAAGTAGTGAACACACTGTTGCTTTTTTCCGAACAGAATCGATACATCAAGTCATTATGGTCATGGGTAGGTTTCAAGACGACGCATATCGGATACGAAGACATTGATCGCGCAGCTGGAAAAACAAAATATAATATAAAAAACAAACTAAAGCTTGCAAAACATAACATACTTTCTGCAAGCGATCGACCTTTGAAGTTTGTGGGTAGTTTTACATTTATATACGGTATTGTACTATTCGGATTAACACTATTTGCTTATATCAACGATACAATTTCTATCCAATATTTTTGGGCTTGGATGATATGGATACAGTTTTTAATTTTATCCGTAATCGCAGATTATGTTGGTCAAACTTACCTAGAATCTAAACATCGTCCTAATTACATTATCTCCAAACAAATTGAAAGTGGGCTAAAAGGGAAGTAATGAAAACTGCGTTAATTGGCTACACTGGCTTTGTAGGGTCAAACCTTGCATTGCAGTATGATTTCACAGATTGCTATAATTCAAAAAACATCCAGGATATTGCAGGAAAATCCTATGACTTATGTATTTGTGCTGGTGTTAAAGCACAGAAATGGGTTGCGA
>DITO01000054.1 GCA_002422065.1 Erysipelotrichaceae bacterium UBA6182
GTGGAATCAATTTCGAGAAGATGTCTTTGATGATGGCGACAATGGATAATCCTTTAACCCTTTGTGCTCCCCAATCTGCTGAGATTTCACGCGGATGACGACCCCAAACCTTCTCAGTATACCCTTCAAAAAACAGTTGGTACAATTTCTTACCAAAACGATTGATATAAAAATTCTCTAAGTTGGAATCAGGCTTCTTAAAGATTGTTGAATAAAGATAACTGAAACCAGAGATTAGGGTACGAACGAAACCTAAGTTCAAAATTGTCTGCATTTTCATGCTGATGGGATAATCAAAGAATTTTCCAATATAATAGATTCTTGAAATACGATTTCGATTCAAGAAGACGCGATCTACGTTCTCTGGATCTGGACCTCCTGCGAAAATCTTATACTTTCGATTCAATTGCTTATCATCTAAGGAAGGTGAACCCTGTAAAGGCAAGATGTTGGTCCACCATTGCATGACTCGTTGATCCTTAGAAAAAAAACGATGCCCTCCAATATCCATGCGATTCCCACGATGATTCACAGTCCGTGAAATGCCACCCACTTGATCGCTTTCTTCCAAAATAATAACTTCATAATCTTTTGATTGTTTGAGTAACTCATATCCCGCAGTTAAACCCGCTGGTCCCGCCCCAATTATTATCACTTTCTTCAATGTATTTTCTCCTAAAAATGTTCAATTAAAGTTTATCATGAACAAAATGATATTTTAATTAAAAGCGTAATAAAGTATCATTTCCTTAGGTGAAACGACATGATTGATAAACTTAAGCAGTTTTGGCTAAAACCCAACAAACATCAACGACACATCAACAACGCCATCAGCTATGGTTTGTTAATCGTTGCAGGCATACTCTTGCTTCGATACCAATCACAGATGATGCACTTGGTTGAATGGGGCGATGAGTCTGAGACGATTGTCGTAACTAAAATGATGGCTGCTGGATATCGGCTCTATACTGAAATCTATAACAATCATGGACCATTAACTTTTCTGCCTGGTTTTATCGTCAGTAAATTGGGTAATTATTACATCGATGCTTATCGTGTTCCCATCATCGTTCTTCAATGGTTAAGTTGGATCGCCATATACTTCAGTCCCATTTTCAAAGATCGTTTGCAACGTACGTTCGCAAGCATTTTTGCGGCGAGCGTTATGGTTTTATTTCTACCCCGATACTTTGGACATACTTATTTGTATCAAGTCCTAAGTGGCTTGTTATTTGTTGTTGTATTGGTTCAATATGCTTTACCTGTTTATTTTGGAATTCAATTATCACGATTCAAACTCATCTTGATGAACGGAATCTTATATAGTATTCCATTTCTAGCCATCACCAACATTCCAATGGTTGGACTCATCGCATTAAGCACATTTAGGCTTAAAGATTGGAAAGATAGTTTGATCGGCTTAGTCATGGGTGTTATGTTTAATGTTGGATTTTTGCTTTTATTTGGATCTTGGGATGGATACATCGCTTATCACTTCTATCTAAATGCTAAAGTACTCTACAGTGGTGCGGGATTGAGTGCATTCATCAAGACCATCTTTGATTATTACACTCAAAATATCGTTCACTTTCTAAGCATAATCTTAATCTTTATAGGTGTTTCGAAAATTTTCAATAATTCCAAACCAGAGGACTATCTTCGACCCTTTCTGCTCATCCCGGCCATGATGAGCTTGGTGATGCGTGGAGGTGATCTGCTGAGTTTGAGCGGTTTGATTTATCTTTACTGTTTAATTGGGCTTTCGATGGTCTTGTTTGTTGCGGATGTTGAAGTCACTTTTGCCGATCTGTTTAAACAGTTTCATCTAATCATATTCAGTATTTTGTGTTTCATTGTCCTTTACCAACCCATAGAAGAAGATAATTTCTTTTACGCATTGCCTGATTACAGTGAGTTCAGTCGGATCGCACAAAAAATTACAACACCAGACGAAAAGGTATTGGCATTGTCTTTTCAAAGTCGAGAATATTTGTTGGCAGAACGTTTACCAGCCAGTGCGCATTTCATCTATCTTTCCATACAAGCTAAGTACAATCAAATGCCGTACAAAGACATCTATGTCAGTGTGGCGGAAGACATTCTTAAGAATCGGCCAAAAATCATTACCATGGACAAGTGGAACATAATTCTCGATGATTCTGATATTTGGGATAATTATGCAGCTGATATCAATGAAGTGGTATATCAGGAATATTACCAACTCCGAGATACAAATATCTATATTCGTAAAGATGTGAATCTCTTGGATTATGATTTAGATCCAACTTTTGGGTATGAACTCAAATGAGGAAGCGTATGGATTGTGTTAAAATGAGTTTTGAATTATGAAAAGAATGATGATCTTATTGATACTTGTCATTGTTGGAACGTTCGCACTTCCTCTTTTATACAATGATGCGATATTGCTTTACTATGGTGATGCGATTGAAATCGTTTATCCCTATTTTTTACATTTTCATCAACAGATTCAAAACGGAACATTTTCTTTCTGGAACCATTCGATGGGCTTGGGGACAAATAATATCGCTAATCTGATCAATGCATTAGGATCACCATTTCTCTATTTAGGTTTACTTTTCCCATCGAATTTTCTTAAACATTATTTCTTATTGGCGGATGCACTCCGTTTTTTCTTGACCGGTGTATTTGCATATCTTTGGTTCTCAAAACTATTTAAAACCGAACAAACACGGATAAGCCTTGCGTTGCTCTATACGTTCTCTGGGTGGGCATTGAATTTTGTTATTTTTACATTTTACCTCGACGCTTACATGTATTTACCCCTTCTACTTTTTCTTAGTGAGGAATCACTTGAAGGGCGTAAACAGCTTTGGTTTTCAATTGTTATTGCCCTTGTGAGCTTTTATAGTCTGTATTTCTTGTATATGTTTTCGATATTTCTACTTATTTATCACATTTATCGTTTTCTTACCTTGGAAAATCGAGATTTTAAGATATTGGTAGGTCGCTTTGTTAACCTTCTGTCATATTACACCCTGGGACTCCTGCTCATTTCTTTTGCATTCGTTCCTTCAATTCAAGTTTTCTTATCCACACCAAGAATTGAAAGTAACATCCTTGAAGGTTTTCGCTTTGATTTGAATCCTTTACGTATTTATAATTTTATAAGTTCGTTCTTTTCACCAGTTATGAGCGATTACAACACCAACTTATTCATGTCTCGTGATATCCCAAATTATGGTTCTGTGTTCTATGTGTTCACATCGAGTCTAACCGTATTGGGTGTCCTAAATCTGGTGCTCATTCGGTTTAAAGAAAAAAGAACATATTTGTTTTTTTTGATCACGTTACTTGTATTAAGTTTCATCCCAGCAGCCAATGTATTGATGAATGGGAACCAACATATACGTTGGCATTTCATGATCATGATCTTTATGTTGATGGGATTAGGTTATTTCTTGGAGAATCAAACAAAGCCGAAGTGGGTTTACCTGTTTACATTGGTATAATTATTTGCTTTGTCTACGATAGCCTTTATATCCTTAAAAAGGGACTTCGTTTACTCTGAACACCAACAATTCTATTTAGTGTATGTCAGTCTACTTTTCGTTGTGATTGTATTGTATGGTTTTGGATTTACTCAATGGAAGAAGCGATCGTATTTGTTGTTTGGTTTGTTAGTCATCGAAATGATCGCAATGACAAACATCCGTATGCACGTTGGACCTGTACCTCGATACATGAGTCCAGAGGCATTCAAGGATTATGATTATGATCGATTTGATGAACTCTTTGATCAATTAAAGGTAGATGCACCCGGGGAGTATTATCGAATTGACGTTCAAAATGCAATGGGAAATGATCCTTTACTTCATGATTATCGAAGTTTCACGTTTTATTCCAGTCTGTACAATCATGCGACGCGTGACTTATTAGATGGTCGCTTTGCCGATAATTGGAATGTTGGGTATCGAGCTTCGAAATTTGTTTTTAAACACTTCTTGGGTAATAAATATGTTGTAACGGATAAAGATACTAAACTTGATGATTTTGGATATCGTTACGAATACACACTCAATGAAAAAGATGTTTATGTCAGTGATTATCCAAGTCGTTTGGGTTACGTAATATACAAAACAATTGATTCATCGAAATGGAGTGATTTAGACAAGTCTTTGCAAGATTTTTGGATGTACAGTCATGTATCATTACCGGGTGGGGATGTTGGAGCTAAGGCACTTTATGAACCTGAGTTGATCAAAGTTGGACTTTTGGATGAATACATTGACTTTACAAATGTGGATGCGGGATATTGGATTATCGATTACAGCAAGACAAATGTCAATACTCAGTGCCAGATTGATTATTATCTCAACGGAACATTGAACCAGATTACGAACTTGAGCGAGATTGGGTATGTCTACTTAAAAGATGACAATGTGTTTGATGGTGCGTACGCTTATTGCCGAGGTTTATACAACAAAAATGAAATCGTACCAAGCAATGTTTACTTTGCTTCCAATTCTTTGTTAGATTCAATGTATACGGATTTGAATAATTATGAATCATTTGATTACTATCGCGTTAAGGGTGATCAAATCGATGCGGAAATCACGATAAAAGCTGAAGGTGCAAATGTTATAATGTCCATGGCATATGATGCAGGGTGGAGCGTTCAAGCAAACGGGGAAAAAATTGATACTTTTCTTGCCAACGATGGACTCCTGGCGTTCAAACTTGATCCGGGGACATACAGCATAAGAATGGTCTATACTCCACCTTATTTTAAGCTAGGTGTAGTGTTGAGTTTGAGTGGATTCACACTGATGGGATTGAACATAATCAAAAAATGGAGAAGCAAACATGAAAAACGATAAACGAATACTCTATCTCGATATCATCAAGATCGTCAGTGCCTTGATGGTGATATTGATTCACTTGATGTCCATCAAATGGTATGTTTTAGACATTTCTGATCCCAACTTAATGGTACTGAATATCTTGAATGCTTTGGCACGTGTTTCGGTCCCCATGTTTGTCATGATTTCAGGGGCGATGCTTCTTGGTGATCAAAAGCATTATACTTACGCTCAACTCTTTAAAAAGTACATTTTAAGGATTCTTGTGGTTTATGTCGTGTGGTCAATGATCTATGCTATTATTTCGATTCTGCCTGAGATAACTTTGTATTCTGGTTTCGAGCTGATTAAACAATTCATTTATCGCACCATCCAAGGCCCAGTTCATTTTTGGTATTTAATTATGTTGGTAGGCTTGTATTTGATCATCCCATTTGTCAATGCGATCATCAAGGATCGTAAACTTGAAGAAGCTTTTATTCTAATCGCCATTATTTTCATTATCCTGAAATCATTAAAAGAAGTAGTCGTCATTGATACCATCGAACTCTATCTACTTTACTTGAACTTCAATTTTACCGTGGGTTATGTGGTTTATTTCGTACTGGGACACTACATCAAATCATATACTCTGAGCAAATTGTTAAAGACAATTATTTATGTTTTAGGTGTGGCTTCATTTGTTTTTACTTTTGTGATGACATGGATCTTTATTCTGGATAGTAAAGCGGTTTATGATGGTTTTTTTGGTTACCTTCGTCCCAATATTCTGTTCAGTTCAATAGCGATGTTTGTCATGCTTAAAGATGTACTCGAGAATTTTAAACCGAATGAAAAAATTAATGGATGGATACGTTTCTTAGGTGAACATAATTTTGGTGTTTTTATTTCACATCTTGTTTTTGTAAGTGTGGTAGGTCAACTGGGTTTAATGGATGTCAATGTTTCCTATTTGATTTTACTACCACTTCTAACACTCCTTGTTTATGGTTTGAGCGTAATGACAACTTTTGTGATTCGCAAGATACCGTTTTTGAAAGGTGTTGTGTAAGATGAAATTTGTTGAGAAACATATTTTCTTAATCATGATCTCAATCGTTTTTATCACAAGTATGCTTGTCTTTTTTGTGATTGAAGCAAAATATTCACCGAATTTATTGAACATTGATCGCTTGATTTTAGACAAAACGATTCAATACGAAATGGATGTCGTTGAAGATAATGGTGCGTGGGTCATAAAGGGATATGCGTTTCATCCAGATAACTTTGAAGAATACATGAATTATATCAGTGGTTCTGGGACCGCTTATTGGGTGGACACTTTAGTCGTCTTACAAAGTAAGGATGATGTTTATGCTCTATACACCAGCCCACTTTATCGTAGTGACGTTATTGTTGAAGGTGTTGATTTAGGAAAGTCTGGTTTTTACAGTACCGTTAAAGAAAATCAATTGCCAAAGGGCAAGTTGCGTTTGGGTCTATTGGTGAAAGTAGATGATGTTTCTAACATCATCTGGAGTGCCAAGGTGATTGATAATGAATAAGTCGAAATGGTTGATAACTTTGGATTACTTTTTGGATATCCTTGTTTTTGGACTTTTCTATTTGCTTTTGAGAAAGGTCGAACTCAGTCCGGGTGATGATTTTGTCTATCAGAATATCTTGAATGGACGATCGTTTCTTGTATGGCTCAATGAACTCTATCAAGTNNTTGATTGTATGGCGAATTCTAAATAGTTTTATGTTTACAGTACTTGTCCGCTATGCTTCAAAGCTTAGTTCCAAAGCTGTCTTCTTCAAAGCTATTTTGTTCTCATTGTTTATTTTAATGCCTGAAGCAGTCTTAAATAGTGGGGCAATGTGGATAGCAGGGTCACTTAATTATCTTTGGCCGATCAGTATGATGGTTTATTTGCTTTATCTTTTAGAGAAGAGAGTAAGAAAAGTTTCATTGATGGGTGGATTGATGATTTTTCTAGCACTAGTTTTGGCTACGAACAATGAACAGAGCTCTTTGGTCTTATTGATCTTCTATGGACTTATGATTCTATATGATTTTACAAGGGATCGGAAATTTGAGAAGAATGAGTTAATCGTCATTGTGGCAATAGGTGTTGGATTTGCAATACTCATGTTGGCACCAGGCAATTTTACTCGACTCAATATTGAAATCCTTGGTTTGAATCCAGCATTCAAGATGTTGGATCTCTATGACAAACTAATGATTGGAATCCAATTTGCATTTAATGTGTTGTTTAATGGATTGAGATATCATTTGCTAGTCGTTTCGACAGTTTTACTATTTGTGAGTTTCAAGCAATCTAAGCGGCTTTTTGCTTTCTCCCTTATCCAATTCACTCTGATTGTATTTAAGGTACTGTTCGAACTTTATATTCGTTACAATCCATATTGTACTGTTTGTAACGACCTTCACTATGTCCTTTATAATTTCCGATATTTTGATGTCTACAATTTAACGCAATTTATTCATCTGATACCAACACTAATGGGATTCATTTATCTTGTTTCGATCATTCTAAATTACTTTGCGTTAATTGAAGTTGATTTCCGTAAAAAGTTATTTAATAGTCTAATTCTTATGTCTGGTTTAGCCAGTGCAATCATTCTAGGATTTTCGCCTACAATAGAAGCATCTGGGCATCGAATCTTCTTTCTGATGTCTGTTAATATCGTATTATTTACTGCACAATTATT
>DITO01000200.1 GCA_002422065.1 Erysipelotrichaceae bacterium UBA6182
CGAGTTCGATTGAGTATTGGATGTTTGTATTCTTATTGTCTGGCTTATTCACATTCATGATCTGATCTGCACTTAATGGAACGTAGTTTACATTTCTTCTTTCATCGACAAACTCAATTCCATCGATTCCCATAGAATCCAACGCTTCTAAAACAGTTCCAAGCTCTAGCTTTTCAACTTCAATTATTTTTTCGAACGCATCCAATGTACTATCTGCGTTTAGTGAATATTCATCTGCATATTGTTCTATTTGCATTTCAGTGAATAAGGTATCATCCATATCTGAAAGCGTTCTTATGAATCTTTCGACACTTGGTTTATAAAACGAATAATTGTTTACTGTTGTTTTTATATTTAAATAACTTTCATAAGCATTATCGGTTTCTCTTTCCGAGAACGCATTTTCACTTAAAAAATCTGCAAATGTTCCCGTCATTGTCAAAGTGTTGTTTTTGCTATAAACACGTTGTGGTTTGCCAAGCGAATTTCTAACAACTGAACCCTTCAAGAAAGTGTGTTGTGCTTTTGTTGGGTAATTTCCCTTTGTGTCTGCTTGAATGGCAATATCGGATTCAGAATATACACTATCTAAAGCGGATTTTTGTTGAAGCAACTTTACGAACTTTTTGAAGTGGGATTCTTTGAACGAATCCAAAAAGTAACTCTTTTCTTCTTGATCAAATAATTTTACACTAGGGTCGGCTTTCTTATTTACCCAAGTCACAAAGGCAGAAACAAAACGGGCAAAGGTTTCGTTCGCTTCTTGAGTGTATTCACTTCTAACATCTTGAGCATCTGTAATTTCTTGAATGAACATATCGAAGTTTTCAATAAACTTAATTTGTTCTTTTGAGTAATGACGATCTACGTCTAGGTCTTTCTTATAATCCGATAAATAATCGGTTTCTCCAAGCCCAAACTCAATGCCCCAAAGATTATCGATGTAATGCCCCATTTCATGAGCAACTGTATCTAATGACTTATCTTTGATGTAAATCTCTTTGCTATTTGGGCTATAGTAACCCATAACGCTTTCTCTGCCCAAAAGCGTTCCATCTTGAAATTCAAGACTTAGCTTTGTGTAATCAATGTGTGTGTCCAATGCCATAATTGTGCTTGTCACATAAGAAGCACTATTTGGATGTGCCTTTCCATTTACACTATTGAATATCTTCATTAAATCGTATTCATCAACTGTTTTCTTAGCTACTAAAGAAGCGTTTTCAAGCCCTGTCCATCGATTCGATTCACTTACTCCTTCGTTCAATTTCAAAGAAAGTGCATAGGCTTCTTTTGGATAATTTTCAGTCCATTCGTTTAGCCAATTTTGAATAGATTCTTGCGGTACACCTAAAGCATCCATCGCTTTTTTGTTGTGCAAATAAATCAACGCTTTCGCTCTAGCATTATCAATTTGTTCATTTATGAACTCGTTATCGCCTTTTTCAGTAGAAGCCCTATCAAACACATTTTCAACATCTTCGACAGTATAAGGTCCATATATTTCTTCGAATTTTACAGATGTCAAAGATTCATCAACTTCAATTTTTTTGATTGGGTACGTTAAATGCCAAAGCGTTTTTAGCTTTCCATCTTTGTATAAATTTATAATATTTTTCAAATCAAACTTTGAAATTGGATGAACGCCTGTTGTGTAGTATTTCAAGACAATAGAACTCATATTCATTCCAAGTTTAGCGATATATTCAGAATCGTTTGAATTTACCCATTTTGTAAATGAAATATCAGTTTGACCAGATAGATTATATATTCTTTTTAGAACGGCATCGGCTTCTTCAAAAGAAACTTCGTTGGTAATCGATTCTTCTTTTCGCCTTCCGAAATCAACTTTTTTATTGAACCCAAGTTTGCTTCCTTCGATTATTCTCAATGAATTTTCTGCCGTTGATATTATCTTATTCGCAACATTGTTTCCAAACTGATCAAACAACTCTTGTTCTGTGAAGGTATATGCGCTTCTTATTGGAATATTGTTGGAATCTAAAAACAAAACTTGAACATCAAGCCCATCTTTTTTATAAGCTATTGAGCCAACGCTTGATTCAAAGTCCGCATAGACAGTCTTTGATTGAGAAATACGACTTTTTCTATTTGTTGCTTGAGTATATTGGCTTTCATTGAATGCGTAGTATTTATTTCCAATGATACCATCATGTCCAGTTACGTTTTGGAAAGACTTAAGGAAAGATTCGAACTTTTCTTCGCCAAGATATTCGTAAATGTTTTCAAATTGCTCAATCGTTGTTAAACCCCAATCAATGACTTCCATCGCTTCTTTCAAAACATCATAGTCATTTTGCTTAATTGATCCATTCTCTAGCTTTTCATCTAAGTAATCAAAAATATATGAATACTCAATAATGTCGTCAAACGCAGGATTTTTAATGCTTAATAAATAAACGACTCTATTGTTCCCACTAGGAAACCCGGAAAATTCATATAATCCTGTATAGTTTTTCGAAGGAACATACTCGGCATAAACACCCTTGTGTTTTCCGTTTTTCTTAACCTTGCTTCCATCCATAAATTCTAGTTGTTTTTTCGATAATGCAATTATGGTTGAATCGTAATCTGCGACTTGAAGCCCTTTTGCATAATCAGCCAAATAATCAAAGTATTTTTTAATTTCAGTTTTATGTTCTTCGCTTAAATTTATCCCAAGATTCAATACTAAATCCATTTCATTTTTTAATTTATTTTCATTTCTGTATTCATCATCCGTAAGATTATTATCTGCCCATTCTGTGTTGTATGTATCCAAAAGGTACATTGTATTTCCATAATTCCAACGCACAGTGGATAAAAGTTCAACATCAATGTTCTTGTCCTTAACTTGATCAAACGGAATTGAGAACACATTTTCACTCATCACAAGCGTTTCGCCATCTTCAACGTATTCAACTTTGTCATACTTCAATCCATTGTCCATCGAGTACTTCAAAAGTTCCATCGCATCTTTGCGTGATAGTTGTTCAGGATTGATTTCTTTGCCTTTTAATACATTATAACCTTGGATGATTTCAGGCATATCTTCACGATCATTGTTCAAGACTTTTTTATTAAATGATAGCTGTATGCCTTCAACGGCTGCATAATCGCCAAAAATGCCCTTGTCTGCGTTCTTTAGGACTTTACCGAGATAATCATCAATGG
>DITO01000114.1 GCA_002422065.1 Erysipelotrichaceae bacterium UBA6182
TGTCATGATAGTAAAAGATTAGCTGATTAAGTACCAGTATAAATGAGGATGGTGAAAATCGAGGCGATCACAAATTGATTGAACACATTGGTGATATGTGAATTTAATTTCCATTGGGGTTGCATCAGCACTTACTGCTGGAAATAGATATTCTGCATTGTAGTCAGCATATCTCAATGGGTCATGCGGGAAATATTTATTAGCAATTTCGGTGGCAGAGTAATAGTCTTTATCGGGTTCAAAGAATACCACAAATGAGTTGTCTACTAATGAGATATAGCTTTGAAAGATTAAAGTCAGGTTTTTACAAGGTTCAGTTGTAATGAGAAACTTTACTGAAGGTTTTGGTTGAAAGAGTTTGTGAGCCATTGTAATAGGATTTGGTGAAAACGGCTGTTAGAATTTATACCAGTATAACCTTTTATGTTCTATAAGATCAAGTAGATGAATAATAGAAAGAAGAGATTGTCTTGCTGATTCTATACTACTAGGAACAGGATGTGTAATAAACAGTTTGTTTTTGTAATCCCAGTACTCTTTTGTAATGGTAATGCCGTTGTCTCTGTATTGTAGAAATAGTGTAAGCGGTGGGTTTTGATCATAAAGTAGTTCTTTCTTGTTTTCAGATAAATAGACTGTGAATCTTAAATCAAGACCTTTGATGAAGTCAGGTGTAATTAAGAACTTAACACCAGGCTTTGTTTCGAATATAGCTCTGTGTGCCATAGTGTAGTTATATTAAAATTGAATAAAGAAGAGATTTGAGAGGTGGTTGTGATGATAGTAAAAGAGGGGGTGTTGGTCCCTCACTATTCAATCAATGCACACAAAACTACTGCATTATTGTATTTCTAACAGTAAATAAGTATCGAAATTCTCGGGGTGAGTATCCCATAAACACTGAAAAGTATTATTGGAATGCTAAAACATACAATAAAAGGACTGAAGAGGTATCAACAATCCTTTTACTGCATATTTTCTCTCTCTTACACCGTGAGATCGATATAACCAAACTCATTTAAGAAGGTTTCTTCACTGCTGATAGTTACTCCAGATGGAGAAGTATCTTCAATTACAAACTTCTTACAGTATTGTTGGGCTAATTCTTTGAAGTGATAGAACTCATTTAATGTGAGAGTAACTATCGCTGTTATAGTTTCTGAAGTAGTCATAACTAATGTGTTGAGAGCCAGACCCGTAGGATAGCTCGATTAAACAATTGATTGAAGGCTAAAGGCATGACGAGTACCTAAAGTAGTGCATTAAGTAGGGGTGGATAGTAACTTGAAATTCAATTAGTTACATACATCTACTTGAAGTAATAGATTAACCCTCCTAGATCACAGGCTGCTATTGCTGGTATCTCTAGTGCATAGAAGTTGGGCTTGTAATGCGTGAGGGGTGCTGCTCCTTGTTCCCATTAACTGAGTGACAGTATGCGAGGATCTGTGTCAGATGATTTCTCCTGAGTGCAGGGGTTGAGGTTGATGATAGTAAATAGGGATCCCGTGGCCTCATCTCAGAGTTGATAGTTACTGGTAATTGGCTTGGTGTAGCCTACAATGGTAACTGTGATATCTGGATGTTACGGTCCGTGTATGGGAACTGTAATCTCTGAGAGTGGGCGACAGGTTATGCAAAAGCAAAGCCCCCGAAGGGGCTGATGCTTTATTTCTTGAATGCCGCAAGTGCACTACCCATTAGGGCTGCGGTTTTCTTCTGATGCTCTGCTACAGATTTCTCTGTCTTCTGTGCAATCTGAAGTTTCTGCGCCTCTGGAGTAAGCAATGCGAATGAGCGTGCTTCCTCTCTTTGTGCATTAGCAAACCCGATAAGGTTTTCATCTGCACTTTCCACAACACGACCGTCGAATTGAGCAACTCCATTGAAGTCTGCTTTACGGCGAGTAAGTGGATTAGCACCTGACAATGCGATAGGCAACTTGTACCCAACCATGTCAATACCCTCGCGTACCAATGCTACAATGTGTCCGCTGTTACGAACAATCACTTCACCGATACCTGCAAGTTCGCATACTACCAAGATTTGACCTTTGCTCGGACCGTTGGTAACAGCGGCTGTGCGAGTAATAGGTAATCTAGCAATTGCGATGGCAGTGCCGTCCTTGGCAGTGAAAGTCTCGGTGTCCATACCCTCAAGGGATAAAGAAGGAGCACTTTCAGTTACTTCATCAGAAGTAGAACTCGCAACAAAGCCAAGATTTGTAGCAAGTGAGGCAACATCTTCTTCAGATGCATTTTTCAACCATTGGTTGAACTGTGGTTGTGTTGATAAACCTAGCGAAGACATAGCCTCTTTTTTCTTCGCTTTCAAAAATTGTTCTGCAGAATTCATATCGAATGTGTTAGCAGTAAATAAACAGAGGACTTCCTATTCTGAAGGGCGAAGTCCAATCGATTCCCTGAAACTGCCGAAGGCTCTACAACCTTGGGTGTCTCACGATAGTGAAGTCTAGGTCAGAGCGGGTTTGGATGATAGTAAAAAATCACCATAATAAAAACACAGTCTCCATAACCACAAGGAAACAGAGACTGTGTAAAACCACTACTATGAAAAACTCGATAGAGTTTGGTATAGGTCAGAGGTAGTGTGTGCTTCATGTACAGTAAAAAGACAGGGCTGTGAAGCCCTTATATCTTTTCCATAATTCCCTTGCCTTATTGCGGTATGCGATCATCCGCTCATCAGATTCATTATCAGTTGAGGTGAACAACCATCACCTCCAATATGTCATGCGTTGCATCAAGTGCTTCAAGTTCTGCCCTGATGAACGCAATCTTTTCTTCATCTGTAAGGTCTGGAGCATCCCGCCACTTCCTTACAATCTCCATGAACTTCTTCATTATAAATGCGCTATTACAAGTACAACAATAATCACGGCATATACCACCAGTGAGAACATACCCACTGATGCATTGTGTTTCAATTCATTCTTCATAACTACGGAGTTTTAAATGTTAATGTCACGACAGTGAAGTATAGGTCAGAGGTGGGCGATAGTAAGTTCTATAATACCGGTAAATAGTAAGACATCTCAGCACTGTGATCAAGCTCTCCTTTGGTAGTAGTGTTGTGACCCTGTGTGTCCAGTGTGTCCTTGCATGGATGTTCACAGGAAGAGAGTCAGACCCCCTCCCCCCTGTTCAAACTTTTTCCAACATTTTCCCACACACAGATCCGACTTTATTTTTGACCCCGGGGGTAGGACCCTTTCTCTTCAAGGGTGGGGGTAGGCTAGGGGAGGATAGCATATCGACCCGCACATAATATTTTATTCAATTCCGCGAGAGGGGGTATAATTTTTTTTGAATTATTTCTGCCAACTAACTCAACAGAGTTACCCCTTGGATTAATATGAACTATATATTTGTGGCATAGGTGTTCTGATAAAAGTACTCTTCTCAATCCCACTGCCCCTTTTATTGGAACCTGAGACCTGATCATTTAATGGTTGGGTTTTTTGCTTATCTTTGTTACATGAAAAGGGCTACTTATTTTCAAGCACTCAAAGAGAAAATTAATGCATTGGAATTGGGAGAATCTATTACTCGCAAAGATCTTATGTTTTGGACTTCTATGGTAGCTGGTAATAGTTACATTTCATACATGGACCAATTCCGATCACATTTTGTAAAAGCTGGTTATATATCTAATCCTGCTTCAGGGATATATCGATATGAAAAGGTTATTCCCCCCGGGCTTACTTCTTCCCGTTTATTTGAACAGGCTTATCCGGAAAACGATAAAGTAATCTATGCTGTAAGAAAACGAAGACAGTTGTTTGTTGTTGGTAATTCATCTATTCCTAAGGAGGACCAAGTGAAGTTACATAGGCTATTACAAAGTGAGAGCAAAGAGGATATGAAAATCGCGCTTTTGATTTTAGAAACCCGGTTTGATTATACAGATTAATGTTTTGCAACTTCCGTATGTATTGATTATATTTGAGAATTAGAAACCAACTTTTAAATAAGATGAATTATTACATTGGAGTAAAGAGTATCAAGGCCAAGGAAATGACTCTTGGTGAGTACAATGTTTATCGCGGATGGACATTACCAGAAAACGAAGATCCTAATGCAAAAGGATTTCTTGTTGAATATGAACAAGACCTTGTAACACCTAATCAAAATCATCCGGATCATGATGGCTACATTTCCTGGAGCCCTAGATCTGTATTCGAAAAGGCATACCTTTTGGAAAAAGCTCCCCTCGAAATTGAAGCTGTAAATCGTGCTCCGCATCAAGAAAGAGTTGTAGATGAATACAACGAGTTGTTGAAAAAATCAAATGCTTTATCATCATTCTTCGATCTTCCTTTGTTTGCAACACTTTCTGAGGATGAAAAATCAAGATTGAAAAATCAAAGTATGGTTATGAAGGCTTATCTAAGTATTCTTGCCTCAAGAATTGAAAACTTTTAAATAGATTAAGTTTCACAAAAGTAAAGCCGGTTTTAATAGATCGGCTTTTTTATTTATCTTTGGTTCACCAACCAATTAAAATTCGAGTCATGGATTCAAAACCAAACATTCTTCTGGAAGATATGGATGCTACTTTCAAGAAGTGCATGGAAACAGCTATTGCTAAAAATTCAGATTACGGAGGATCTACCGATGATCCTTATGCAAACTTTAGAAATTCAACTATCGCTAGAGTACCTGTTGAGAAAGGAATTATGGTTCGTATGATGGATAAGATTAGTAGAATATCAACTTTAATGGATAAAGAAGCTCAGGTGAAAGATGAAGCTATCGAAGATACTTTGATGGATTTAATCAACTACGCCGCAATTCTGAAATCATACCTAAAAAATAAGTAATCAT
>DITO01000246.1 GCA_002422065.1 Erysipelotrichaceae bacterium UBA6182
TGTCAAAAACTATTAAACTATTCAGTTCTTAATTCTTTAAGGATAAACTGATATTCTTTCATTGTCATGACTACTTCATCATCAAAGTAGACTAATCCTTTAACAACATAAAATCCTGGTGGAATTACTTTTCCAGCTTCATAATGGAAATACATTAAAGCAGCTTTTATCCATTCTGTAGTAACAGGAATTCCATTATCCTTAAGATATTGAAGAAGATCCCCCATGTTTGCCATATCTTCAAATATATTAACAGGGTCTTCTGGATCAACAGGATCTTCTGGATCAACGACAGTACTTCTTACTAATCGTCCCGTGTAATACACTCCATCTTTTTTAACTAATACAAGCACATATCCTTCATGTTCAGAAAGAAGTTGAATAGATTCGTATTGACCTGCAAAATCACCTACCTTAATTCCACTGCGATTAATAATGTCAAGCGAAACTAATGATGAAGTAACATTTAAAGATTCAAACGATGTCATCAATGTAACCATATCATCTTCTGAAGAAATTGATGCCACTGCATAATCACCAACATATTCGGATACGGTGTCATATCCAGAGTCAAAATTTACAACAAACTCATATGATTTACTCATGACTGCATTTAAATAACTCCCCGTAGAATAATCATATTTTGTAAGGTAGAAGAATTCTCCATCATATTTAATATCGAAGTATTCAAATGGAATCACAATATTCTTATTTATATCCATAACTCCCTTGGCAAAATCATTACTATAACCTGAAATAATAAAGTATTCCTGATTAACAAAATCAACACTTGTATAATAGAAATCAGGAGCAAACGGAAGAATTTCATGATTGATTGAACGATCTTCATTAAAGATCGTGTAAATATTATCGAGTTGAGTATAAAACAAATTATCTTTGTAATATGCTTCATAATAGATTGGATCAAGTACAATTTCATCTTTGCTTGCGATACCATTATAAACAGTACCCCACGACCCTTCACTCATCTTTTGGATTTTGACAAATCCATCCTTACTAAATAGAGGTACGTCATAAGCATTTCCCCAAGGAGTATCATATTCAAATTGAGCAAGTTCATACTCTGCTGCAATAACTATATTGTAGCTAAGATCCACAAGTCCACATTGATATGTACCTTCAATGCAAACCTTGGCAAAACCTTGAGGACTAAATTCTGAAATAAAACTATGGATTGGATCAAGCAAATACTGACCCAACATATCTACAACCCCAAGTTTCCCAACTTCATCTTCAGATTTAACACTTACAACAACCGAACCCCTTCTCATTAAATCACCATATGAAAACTGATCTAGTTCTTCAGAAAGTACTCCCTGATCTATTTGATAGAATTTTGAAGTATATGTATAGTAAATACCCTCTTCATTTTCATGTTGGAAGTCAGTATGAAAGATATACATACGCAAGTCTTCTACGTAAAATATTGAGTCATAGTTAGAATAGATCTCTTCTTCACTGATTTTTAAACTGTATTTATAATTCTCATCAATGATAATTTCGTACGGTCCTGGATCATACTCAGGCGATGTATCTGATACTTCATTTGATTTAAGATTATAATACTTTCTACCCTGAGTTAATGAATCAAGTACCACAATTGAATTTCGATTATATTCAATTGTTGCTTGACTAATTGAGTAGTTAGCAAAGTCAGTTCCTTCATAATCAATCACATCTTCTATGAAGAGCCCATTTTGCTCACCAACACGTAGAATGCCTCCTGATTCTTGTTGATCAAAGGATGAAAACTTCGCGTTGTATGGGAAGTATTTAACACCATCAATTACAACGAAATCAGTTAAACCAATATAAGCGGTGTTATTTAAAATAACCCCACTTCTATCTGTAAACCAAGAAATGGCAAGTTGAGTATTTCCATAATAATATTCTGCAAACAACATCTTAACATCATGGCTAATGATTGTTTCATGGATGTAGCGAATTTGACTTGGATCAATACCTAAAGGTAAAGGAGCTTCGACAATATTGCCATCAACTGATTTTAGTAACTTTGAATACTCACGGATGTCAAAGTAGCCTTCTTCAATATTTTCAATAAACTCCACTCGAGTCGCTAAAAATAAATCATGTCCAAAAAAGTATTTTGTATTAGCGTATTCGATTGGTAACAATATACTTCCGTCTCGTCTTGAAATTAATCCAAAATACTGTTCTGGATAACCAAAATGTCCATCTTCAAAGCGAATAGCATAATACCAATCTTTGTTGTAATCATAGATACCATAGTATTGAGGTTCAATAACAATCTCTCCATTATTGTTTATTAAACCTACTTTGTATTCTCCATCTACAAGTTTTGTGATAACAGCAAGCCCATATTCATTAAATTGTTCAATGTAATCAAAGGATAGCTCTGAATCATTAAGCACAATGCTTACTTGTTCATCAACAGCAAGAACGTTAATTCTTTCAAGACTTAGAAAATTCACAGTTACTAACAAAGCTGTAATCAAGAAAAATATCAATGATTTTTTCATGTTCTCCCCCATGTTACTCTAAATCACAAGAGTAAAGACTTGTTGTCTTTGATAAAATAATAACAAAACATACATTTATGTCAACACATAGAATGATAAATATGTATCATTACAATCTAATGCTTTCAAAACATTAATAAATCATTTTAAAGAAAACTTCCATATAATTATATGTGATAATGCCCTAGTGTTAAATGTAGATGATGCTATTCCAGTCTCTTACTATGCATAGGTGACCATATTCTGTGTTGTGAACAAGATGACTAAAAAAGATTCTGCTAAAAAACGATGAGCTAATTAAAGCGTATTAGTTAATGTTATTGATTGAGTCTTTACAATGATCAAAGAGAATGATACTACTTTTACAGGCCAATTTTACTCTGAAAACGAATATAAGAAACAAAGAAAATCATTTAAACTCAGTAACTAAGAGTTACAAAGCTTTTTTTATTCCATATCTTTTGACACGACGATGTCTTTAATTCATAATCTAAGCATGAGAAGTTATGACACCAAATTTCTAAACATTATGAAGTTAGTTATGGCATTTTTTGTCATGATTGTTCATTTCTCACCTTTTAAAACAATTAATCCCATACTTCACTTTATAAGCATTCATGGATTTACTCGAATTGCTGTTCCTTTCTTTATACTAAGCACAGGATACCTAATTAGTGAGAACGGTAAAATCAGTGAGACACGTTTGTATAAGACATTAAAAAGACTTGCTTCCCTCTATATATTTTGGACATTAATCTATTCCCCACTCATTATTGCAGAAGTAATATACTCAACAGACTCCACAAGTTGGTGGATTAACTTAACTCGAAATATATTCTTTGAAGGATCTTTTATTCATTTATGGTATTTAATCGCAACCATCATTGGTTTACTTATCGTCACAAAGCTAATGACATTAATGAACACAAAATTTGTAGTGCTTGTTTGTAGTCTTCTGTTTATACTTGGTGTGTTAGGTGATAGCTATTATGGTTGGTCAATTACTGTTCCAGTGTTAAGTTCTTTTAAGAGTGTATTGTTTCAATTTATTCGAACTACTCGCAACGGGGTGTTCTTTGCACCTATCTATTTAGTTATTGGTCTAATAATCAAGCAATATCAACCAAGATTTAAAAAGACAACACTTTCTTTCGTCTTAATCTTCTTCTTAATTCTATCTTTCGTTGAAGTTCTATTATTAAGAAATGCAGGTTGGGCAAAAGACTATAATATGACATTTACCAGCCTTCCCCTTGCAATCATAACTTTTCTGTTAACTCTTCATATCACGGTGTCGTTTAATACTCAAAAGTACAAAGAAATAGCCACCACTCTCTTTTATATTCATATCGGAGTCTATGTGTTTGTGCAAGCAATCCTCACTGCTGGTGATATTACACAATTTCGCAACTATGGATTACTTGCCTTTATAATTACAGTCATATTAAGCTTCTTACTCACACTCCTTATTCATAAATTTAAGAAGTATAAACTCATAAATCATTATTTCATGTAAGGAAAAAAGTGCTTACGCACTT
>DITO01000151.1 GCA_002422065.1 Erysipelotrichaceae bacterium UBA6182
GCATAAGTTCTGGTGTTTCATCACATGCATAGCCAAACATCATCCCTTGATCCCCTGCACCATGATCATAATCACTTTGTGCATCATATGCACGATCAACCCCTTGTGCAATATCCGGGGACTGCTCATCAATCGAAGTAATAACACCACATGTTTGTGCATCAAAACCATATTTAGCACGATCATAACCAATGTTTAAAATAGTTTGACGCACGATTTTTGGAATATCAACATAGGTCGATGTAGTAATCTCACCCATAACTAAGACAAGCCCTGTAGTAATCGCCGTTTCACACGCAACACGTGCAGTTGGATCTTCTTTTAAGATAGCATCAAGAACCGCATCGGATACTTGATCACAAATTTTATCAGGATGACCTTCAGTCACTGATTCAGACGTAAAGTAAATTTTCTTGCTCATTGTTTTTCTCCTATCAACATCAATAATTGACGCACCATTTTAGCAACTACTACACTACTTACCCCATGATGATCATAATCTGGGGACAGTTCAACCACATCTGCACCAACAATATTCAGTGAACTTAATACTTCTAAAACTTCTTCATACATACTATAACTAATTCCACCAGGTTCTGGAGTCCCTGTTCCGGGAAGTAAACTAGGATCAATAACATCCACATCAATTGTAAGATAGATTGGTGTTGATCCTAATGATGAAGCGACTACTTTTAATGCTTGTACTGAGGCAGGAAGTAGAATTGTCTTCTCTTGTGCAAAAGCATATTCCTCTTTTGTGCCTGAGCGTATACCCCATTGAATGAGACGCTTTGACCCAAGAAGATTCACAGTACGATTCATGACACTTGCATGGGAAAGTGGATTGTTCATATAAGACTCACGCAAATCTGCATGAGCATCCAACTGAATCACCATTAAGTCTGGATACTTCTCATAAGCCGCTTCAATACTTGGATAAGAAATTGAATGTTCTCCTCCAATCATAAGTGGAAACTTACCATCATTGAGAATTGTTTTTGTTGTCTCTTTAATCATCGCTTGGGTAGTTACATTGTCCCCCATTGGACATCCTAAATCACCACGATCAAAGATTTTATAGTCTTCTAAATCTTTCTGTGTTGACCATGAGAAAGTTTCAACCCCATAAGAAGCACGACGTAGTGCACCTGGTCCAAAGCGAGTTCCTGGTCTAAAGGAACACGTCCCATCAAAATCAACCCCAAACATGACAATGCTTGCTTCTTCATAGGAAGCCTCACAAGCCATAAACACATCTTTAGTATTAATCATGATAATCCTCCTTCAAGGACTCAATCACGTACGTAGGAAGCGCAAAACAGCCGATATGAAGTTGTGGGTTATAGTAGCGAGTATTTAAGCCATAGTTACTCCATGAATGAATATCTTCATTTAAAGGTTCAATCCCCTTAGAAGCATATCCAAATAACCAATGACCACTAGGATATGTAGGAATATGTGCTTGATAAACCTTAGCTACTTCAAACACTTCAGAAATTCTTTGATGAGCACGACGCATATTACGCTCAAAGGCTGGATAGTATGGTGATTCATGTTGATTCACTAAGATTCCTTGAGCATTAAGCGCACGATAGCAGTTCGAATAAAACTCTTTCGTAAATAAACCCTCTCCTGGTCCAAATGGATCTGTGGAGTCTACGATAATTAAGTCATACTCATTTTCTTTAGAGCGGATGAATTTTAAACCATCTTCAAAGAATAAGTTTACTTTCTCATGATGAAGTTGGCTAGCTGTTTGTGGAAGATAAGCTAAACTCACTTCTACAACCATAGGATCAATCTCAACCATATCAATCGATTCTATATGAGGATAGCGAAGTAATTCACGTACTGTTCCACCATCACCAGCTCCAATAACACATACCTTTTTGATATGAGGATTAGTTGCCATAGGGACATGAACAATCATGTCATGATAAATGAATTCATCTTTTTCAGTGACCATCATTAGACCATCTAAGGTTAAGAAACGACCAAACTCCACTGAATCAAAGACATCTACTTGTTGGAAATCACTCTTTGCTGAGAATAGATGCTGTTTTATTTTAATTGAGAAACGCACATCATCTGTTTGTTGCTCGGTGTACCAAAGTTCCATTAGTCCTCCTTCACGACCTTAAGGGTCTTTAAGCTGGAATCATGAGATCCCATTAAAAATTGTTCATTCAATCGTCCAAAGGCAATGTACTCTAAGACATCGGACGTAATCTCTTCTCCATAAGATAAGATAGGAATCCCTGGAGGATAAGCCATGATCATTTCTGCACTAATTCTTCCAAGAGATGCATTAAAGTCTACCATTTCATGCTGAGCACTATAAGCTTGTTTAGGACTCATTAGGACATGAGGTTGAATGAACTCTTGAATACTTTGTGTTGTTTGTGTCTGACCATAACGATGTTTAATATCTTGAAGTGCAGCAATTAAACGCTCAACTTCAAGGGCTCGATCACCTACAGAAATAATAGCTAAGACATTGGAAACATCACCAAATTCTAATTGAATACTATATTCATCTCTTAGTATATCGTACACTTTTTTACCACTTAATCCTACACCTTGTGTATGAATACTCAGTTTAGTACGATCATATCCAAAGATTCCATGTTGACCAATACGATCAACACCAAAGGCAATGTATCCACCCATAGCATTAATCTCAGATCTTGCATAGTCTGCCAATGCCATAATCTTAGTGAACATGGCTTCACCTTCTTCTTGAAGTTTAGCACGTGCAACATCGAGTGATGCCATTAGAAGATAACTTGCTGAGGTTGTTTGAAGTAAGTTGATTGTTTGTAAAACATGATCATAATCCATGTTTTCCCCACACAAAAGTATCGATGACTGAGTCAATGATCCTCCTGTTTTATGAAGTGAGACACTACTCATGTCGGCTTTTGCTGCCATCGCAGTGATAGGTAAATCTTGATGAAAGTAGAAGTGAGCTCCATGAGCTTCATCCACAAGCACCTTCATACCATATTCATGAGCAACCTTCACAATCGAAGATAAATCACTTACTAAGCCATAATACGTTGGATTATTAACAAATACTGCTTTCGCATATGGATGTTCTTTAATTGTCTTTATCACGTCTTGAGCATCCATGGCACATGAAATACCCAGTTGAGGATCCATACCAGGGTCAACATAGATTGGATGAGCTCCACCCAATATTAAAGCGTTTAATGCTGATTTATGCACATTACGAGGCATAATGATACTTTCACCTTCTTTAACACAGGCTAAAATCATAACCATCACGGCCATTGAAGTACCATTAACCATAAAGAATGCATGATTTGCATTAAAAGCTTGAGCCGCAAGATCATGAGCTTCCTTAATAATTCCTGAAGGATTACCAAGATTATCTAAATAGTGTGAAGAATTAAAGTCATACTGAACACATTGAGTCCCAAAGACATCAATGAGTGTTTTATCCCCTTTACCTTGTTTATGACCTGGGACATCAAACGCAACAACACGTTTTTTAACGTAGCGATTAAGCCCATCAAGTAGTGGGGTTTTACTCATTATCAAAGACATTGGATGATGAGAAAATCTCAATCATCTCTTGACGAAGACGTCGTGTAATGTCTAGTTTTTGCTTAGGTGTATAGGCTTGAGGGGATGATGCAAATAAGTAGTTCGCAAGTTGAACATCCGATAAGATAAGTTTAGTATGGAAAATATTAGATTGATACATGTTTATGTCAACAGCATCATACTTCTCTAATACGACTGGCTCAATGTAGTCTTGGATACTTGTAATTGGATGATCAATGAAAAGTTTTCTTCCATTCTCATCACGTGTGAATCCACGGACACGATAATCGAGGGTAATAATATCTGAATCAAAGGAATTGATAAGATAGTTAAGTGCATTCAAAGGTGAAATTTTTCCACATGTGGATACATCAATATCAACTCTAAAGGTAGCGATATTAAGATCTGGATGATATTCAGGATAAGTATGGACAGTCACATGAGATTTATCAAGATGACCTGCAAGACTTTCCTTCGTAATGAACTGAGGGTCCACTGAACATGATGGGTCAAGTTGTCCCTCATCAAGTGGTTCTTCAGAAATCAGTAAAGTAACACTTGCTCCTTGTGGATCATAGTCTTGTTTAGAAATATTTAAGACAGTTGCCCCAATCATATGGGTGACATCCACTAGGATGCTTGTTAGACGATGAGCATTATATTGCTCATCAATATAAGCGACATAGTCTTGACGTTGCTTTTCGTTTTCAACGTATGCAATATCAAAGATATTAAATGATAAAGTTTTGGTAAGATTATTAAATCCATACAGTTTGATTTTGCTCATGAGTGCTCCTTACATGAAAAAAAGACCGAATGATGGTCTTCACAACACACTATGACACTTTGGCCATAGAAGTTAAGGAATCCAAACAAAGTTTGGGGTGCCCATGTTGAGAAGAACTCTTTGATGAACCATCATCAATCAACACGATTTACAATCGCAATTTCGGCTTTTGACCTGGCTGTCCGTTTGGCCGTTTAAGACACTTGAAGTGTCGGTCAAGTAAACAAAATTGGTTGCAATAGCACAGAATCCTGTGGACTTCTATTACTACATGATAATATAGGAAAACAATGCACAATGCAAGAGTTTTTTTGTTAATAGAAAACTTTTTGTTTACTTTTACTAATATTATAAATCTAGAGAAAACACATGTTTTGTTGGCCAACACACTTGATCACATTCTTGAACAAGTTGATGTCCTTGATCTGTAAACCCTTGATGATTAAACAATCTTTGAGCTATTTCATGATGGAGTGAACAATGAGCTAATAGCTTTGTATAACCAATTTCTTTAGCTTTATTAATAAGTTGTTTTAATGATTGTTTACCTACACCTTGATGGTAATAAAGATTAAATACTCTTAGTTTTAATTCTGCTGTCTTTAAATCATCACTAAGCGTAATGAGTTGAGCAATAGCACATAATCTATTTTCTTCATCAAATGCTCCATAAATAAACGCATCATGATTATCACGAAGATCATCATACTCCGCAATAAGTGAGTTAAAGTAGCGTTCATTAAATCCTTGCGTTGGAAAGTAACCTTCATCAAAAGCATTAACAGAAGGAAGTTGATGATTGTGAACCCATAGCCAAGCATTGAAATCTTCTTGACTAAAAGGTCTTAGTGTAATTACTAAATCTTGTTTAGACATGGTTGCCCTTCTAAACGATCACTTAAATCTAAGGCAATATGAATGGTCTTCGCCTCAAATTCTTGATCTTGATACCCTTTCATCATTCGCTCTAAATATTCATCACTTGGAAGTTGATAAACACCTGAGGTTCTAAGATACACTATGCCTTCAATACGTTGTCCTTGAAAGCGAATTCTCCAGTTTTCTTTACGATATACGTATTTTGAAACACCTTCAAAGCGATCAAGTGCATGAACATCACTTTCACTTAACTCATAAATGGTAATTGGAGTTTGAGCTCCTTCTTTCATTGCTAAAGAAGCATAACCTTCATTTTTATTCTCACCAATAAAAACAAGCTGAATATCATTTAATACAGTATTTCCAATCTTCTTAGCATTTGGGCATCGAAGTTTCATTTGATCAATGCCATGATTTGAACCATACGCTAGATAGTACATAGTTTCTCCTTAGGGTAACAGTGTTGATTTAATCCATTCATCTATAGCCATTATTATTTGTGTACGTTGAATGCTTGGTGATATTGTAGCTTCCAAGTCATTGTCTTGTGGTCCATATGAACCAAACTGAGCATGATTTCCACCTTCAATAATAACTTCTTCTATGTCTATATCTTTAATCGCTTCTTCATAAGCATCAAGATTGAGTAGTCCATCATTTGAACCTAAGATACTAAGGATTTGTGGATTTCCTTGGAGGGATAAAGAATTTAGTGGATATGAAGCAAGAACAATAAGGCCATCCACAACATTGCTTTCCATCGCAATTGATGCCGCTACACCTCCTAAAGAGTGTCCCATAAGGATGATTTTGTCACTGTTGGTGACATCTACACCTTTATAGGCTAAAGGTTGAGTGATTGCTAAATTAAGCGGCATCTCGAGCACACTGACACGATATCCTTTTAATGATAAATCATAAGCTAATGGGGCATATGCGATGTGAGAGACTAACCCTCCTGGATACATGATGATGTGAATACTAGACTTTGAGTTATATTCGTATCCAAATGATGTTGGGATTGATTGCTTATAGGCTTCAATGGCAATTTTCTCTGGTGAATAGGATATTTGATAGGGCATAACCACAAACAATAGAAGTCCAATAAGTACACCACTTAATATCCATAGAAACTTCTTTTTAATAAAGGCCATAGTTTCTCCTATTTATTAGGGTTAATGATGCTTAAACAATCTAAAGTCACATATTGTCCATTCTTAAGTAAATGATCCACCATCGATCCTTCATAAGTAAGTCCTGCTTTTTCCATGACTTTTCTTGAGGCTTGATTGAATGTAAAATGTCTTGCTAAAATACGATGATACTGCTGCTTATTGAATGCCCATTCAATTACACTTTGTAATGCTTCTGAGGTATATCCTTGATTCCAGTATGGTTCACCGAGCCAATAACCTACTTCTCCATGATGATGATTACGGTTATAACCTAATCCTATTGCACCTATGAGTTGGTTTGTTTGGGTATGCACAATAGCCCATTCAAAGCGTTGAAGTTCTTGATGCCATGTTTCATGGCGTTCAATCCATGACTTTGCCATTTCTATGGTATAAGGATATGGCAGTGATGATGTCATGTCATAAATTTTCTTATTATGACAGAGCTTTGCAACCATGTCTGAATCATCAAGTGTAAATGCTCTTAATGTTAATCGAGAAGATGTTATCTCTTTCATCGTTTTACCTCAAAGTAGCCACGATATGCTCGTACTCCATAATATGAATCTGCTCCATTATGATATATAAATGTTCGTCCAAATCGAGTGTCACCTGTCAGTGCTCCACCTTTTGATCTGAATAGTTCTGGGGTTAGTAACCAACTCGATGTCTTTAGATCTAAAGGTTCTATCTTATTAATATAGAGATAGAAATCTTCATCAACAAGCATTAACTGATGTGTTAATGCATCTTCTTGTGCAGAGGTTTGTGGAGGAAACTTCTTACGTTGTAAGCGTGCTTGCATATCATAACAACAGTTTCTTCGACCACTTGGGGATTCTTTACTCATATCGACCATACGCCAATGACCTTGATACTCAATGATGTCAGGTTCTCCTCCAGACTCTTCCATGTACTGAATCGTATTCCACATTGATTCATCTAGATGATTCACAACTTCATCCCATGTGATATTAGGATGTCGCTTTGGATGATGTTCAAAGCGCATTTGTAAAAGTTCTTTAAGATTCATAATTTTACCTCATTTAAATTTTATCATACTTCATTAATGGATATTAAAATGACACTTCAATCACTTATACCACGTTGGAATATCACTTTCTTGGTACCATGAATGAATATGTGATGCTATATCTTGCATGATCTGTACTTCTTGTTCACCATATGGAATAGCCCATGCAATTGAACCAAACGAGTTTAATGAGAAATAATAACGTAGTGTTGTAAAGAAGTCTTGGGGAACATTATGATTAAAATATCCTAAGATTTGACCTTTAGCAAATTCAGGACTTATTCTTACACTAAATGCTATGCGATCAAAGTCTTGCCATGGATCTCCATCATCTGAGCGATTAAAGTCAATGATGATGAGTTTCCCATTAGCATACACCATATTTCCAACATGATAATCTCCATGTTGAAACTTAACTTTACGATTGTTTATATCCAATGGCTTCTCTAATATTTTAAGGTAATCAGACTCATGGTTAAGCTTTATTCCACATTGTATGTAAGCAACTCGTTTACGCTCAAACTTTTTTTGAATGTGAGTTATCCAATCCATTGGATATTGACTTGGGAGTTCATGGATTTGTCTTAGTATCTTTCCTGCTTCCAATCCTAGAGTTCTTTGTGTATCTAAATCCAAGGATGATATAACGTCTTCTAAACATTCACCTTCAATCCATTCAAAGGTTTGTATGATAAAATCATCGACGGTTTCAAAAGAGATAGGTTTTTGAATCGGTAATCCTTTTAGTGAAAGCTTTGTCATTTGATCAAAGCGATATTTCTCACTTTGTACTTTATCTATGGGATTAACACGAATAAAATATTGCTTTATGTCAGATGAATTACTTACACGATACTTAAGATCATGAGACCAACCTAGTGTTATTGGATGAATAACTTGGTAGTGTTTTTTTAAGTATAACTCAATATTTGCTTGATTCATGAACTGGAAGCCTTTCTTTTAAATTAATGTATTATTGGTTGAACAACTAAGTCAGCACCCCTAATAACAACACTCCAAAAACAATCCAAGGAGCAGGAACTTTATCTGACCAAAGAAGTAAAGTTGTTCCTATAATGACAAAGATACTCATAAAATCCAGACCATTTCTGATGATAAGTACTAAGGCAATGGTCAACATAAACCCCCCTGCCACTGCGAGAATTCCCTTTAACGAAGCTTTAATAACTTCACTTTTCTTAAACTGCTCCCACACAGGGATAACAAAGTAAATAAGTAATGTTCCAGGTAAAAAGATACCTAGAGATGCAGTTAATCCCCCTAAGAATTGAAGAACACTACCACTATCTCGAAGTGCAAGTCCTCCTACAAAGGCACTAAAACTAAACATTGGTCCAGGCATTCCTTGAACAAAACCATACCCAACTAAGAATTCTTGAGAGCTTAAATACTTAAATCCATCAACAAGTTCTGAATACATCATCGGGATAACCACTTGTCCTCCCCCAATGACAAGATATCCATATCGATAGAACTTCTCAAAGATTGTTGCAAGTGGATTTGATATTAAAGTTGCTAATCCAATATTTGCAATCGCAATGATTGAAAATATGATTAGATAAATCCACGGAGGATTTATCTTCACCCTATTTATAACAATTTTATGCTTTTGACTAAAGATACTGACTAATCCTCCAATCAAAAGTAGGATAGGATATATCCAAGCACTACGAAAAAGATATGATAAAACAGCGCTAAATATGAATAATGAAAGTGTTAGATTATCTTTAATGACTTTCTTTGAAATACGAAAGGTTGCTAAAAGAATAAACCCAATGGCCATAGCACCTACATAGCGAACAATATTTAGAGAAAGATTATTATTAACTAAAAACTCAAAAGCAAATGAAAGTAGTGTCATAAATAAAACAATAGGCAAAGCCCATACTAAAAGGGTTAGTAGTCCTAACTTAGGACCTCCCATTTTATAACCTATTGCTATAATTGCTTGGGTACTACTTGGACCTGGTAATACTCCAGTCAGTGCAATAAGTTCAAGTAGTTCTTCTTCACTAAGATAGTTCTTCTTAACAACCATTTGTTGCATAAAGACACCATAATGAGCTTCTGGACCACCAAATGCTCCAAGAGAGCATATTAAGACATCCTTTAAGAATGTTGATGTTGAGAATTGATTAAGTTTGATATTATTCATAGTACGCCTCCAATTAACTTGAATAATCATAACATGATTTACTTATTGAGTAATAAACTTGCATTAAAAAAAATGGTTTCCCATTCTTTTCATTTCTATTTAGAATACTTATTTGTTTGCTTCTTTGTTTCAGAGCGAACCTTTGATTTGATGTATTTTACATGTTTAAATCTAATAATTGAAAAATCATCATTTAAAGATACAAGAGTGAAAAATTCATAACCAAGACTTCTTAAAAGTTCCCAACCATGTTCACGAGATAAGTCTGTTATATATTGCTTAGATGATTTCTTTGGATAGGCTATCCAAAATAATGCATCTTCGCCAAGATAAGGAATGACTTTTGAAACTAAGTGACCAAGATCATTCTGGTTAAGAACAAAGCATAATACAAACTTACATGGCAAGGCTATGTCTTCACTTCGTGATAAGAAGCCCGTTATTTCATCCACCGTCTTACTGAGTTGCGGGGGCAGATTCATGACGATAAATGGATACTGCTCATTGTAGTGTAGTTTCTTAAGCAGGCTCATAAGTTCTCTCCAATGTTGTATAAATAACAGTTTTATTACGCCCATTGTCTTTCGCACGATATAGTGCTTTATCTGCTTTCAAGTAGCTTGAATATAGAGGTTCATCATCGGTAGAAATCAAAGGAGCGATACCAAAGCTGGCAGTAATCTTGATGTTATGTTCATCAATATGAAAGATTGTTTTTTCAATTTTTTGACGCAAACGTTCAGCAATCCTATAGGCATCATTAGGATTGGCCTCATGAATCATAATAACAAACTCCTCACCACCCCACCGAGCAATAAGGTCTTTATCACGAAGTACTGCTTTTAGAAGTAGTGAAAACTGTTTAAGTAGTTCGTCTCCCACCGGATGTCCATAGGTATCATTAACCACTTTAAACTGATCAATATCTGCAATGACCATACTTGATGAAAATCCTTCTTCACGAAACACATTCATTTCAGTGTTGACTTTGATCTCAAATTCACGTCGATTTAAAAGCTGTGTCATACTATCCATAGATGCTAAAACACTTAAGCGATAATTGAGTTGTTCAAGCTCGATTTTTTGTTCTTCTAAGTCCATATTTTGCTTCGTAATTTGATTCTTTTGATTTTCATTATTAGCAAAGTAATACCAAAGCATTCCAGATAATCCTAAAGCCATAACTAATGATGTAAAACCATTAAATCGAGTGGATAACAGAATAGTTGGGCTCGTAATTACATACCCCATAACAATATAAAATACTCCATAAATTAATGAGTAAATCACACCACTTACAAATGGGGGCAATAAAATTACAACACTAGCCACTAAATAGAAAATAATAAACGGTGAAATACTTGTTGTTATGTATTGATCAACTGCCACAATTCCTACCCCTATAAACATGATAATGAAAACAGCAGAAATCTGCGTAATTAACTTAGCAACCATTCTATCCTCTTCATAATTTTCAAGAATAAATATAACAATGCAATAGATACTAGCCACTGCAACAAGAATGCTATGTGCGATGATTAAACCATATCTCCAATTCTCTTCTGCCAAATTTTGAGGATTTACAAAAAAAGCAAATGCAACTACATGCATAACGCTAATTGGAATTAAAAATAATGTCACATTGAATAAGCGTGACATGTTTGTTGCCGTAACTTGCTTTAAATGCTGGCTAGGAAATAAAAATGAATTTATCTTTTTTCTCACTGTTTACCTACACATTTTTATGTATATATTGATAACAATCTTCATAAGATTTTATCATAAACCTATAAATATTTCATTAACTTTTTTATAAGAAAAGAGCAAATTATTGAAGTTCGAATAATTACTATAATGAAAGATTGTACTTAAGGTGCAATATTCAATTTCAACTACAATTATATTCATTAATCATAAAATGTGTTAAAATTATCACAAGTAAGCATACGTATTTTTTACTGTAAACACAGCAAAATTAAAGGAGACATCATGAAAAAAGTTATATTAAGCTTCCTTATCATAATGTTCATTACCTCATTGAGTGCATGCGCAGAATATACACCCAATAGACTACCCTCTTTAGGAATGTATGTAATGATACAAAGTGATCCCGAATTTGCTTGGGTTTTACTTAAAGAAGATAATCAATTTGAATTTAATCGTAATCTAGCAACTTCATACCGTCCAACTGGGAGTTATTCCGTTGAAGATGATGTTTTAACACTCATGGTCAGCAATGAAGAAGTATACATCTTCAAGATTAAAGGAAAGCAATTAATTTTTGAAAGTTCAGGATCAATTGGGGCAATTGTTGAAGTAGGCACAGTTTTTGAATTATCAAGCAACAATTAGTTTCAATGTCACAAAAAAGTGATGATTCTATATCTGTGTTATAGAGTCATCATTTTAGTTTAAACACAATTTATATGGATTAAATCCACATTGGGGGTTATGCAATGGAAATAGTATTTGAGATTCTATTAGAAATATTTGTCGAAGGCACTTTCTTTATGGCAAAGTCAGACAAAACACCACGATTATTGAAAGCGATTATCTTTTTAACAATAATTTCAGGTATGCTAGCCCTATTCTATATGGCATATACCATGAGGAGCCAGTGGCAATTCATGTGGATGTTCATAATTCTAGGAAGTATGTTGGCTATATTTCTAGTATCCCCGATAATAAGGCATCTCAGAAGCATTCATACTTATCATGAAGAATAAAATAAAGCGTGAATTCACGCTTTATTTTCTAGAATCATAGTCTTTTTCTATACGTTGTTTCCAATCTTTAGTAATAGTCTTATTTGCGCGTTTTGCATTAATAGCTTCATTTAACACATCGTAATTAAGTGAAGTCCCCTCTTTATCACTGTGAAATCTTACTGCTTTATCTTCATGAATACCAAAGCTTCTTGCTTGTGAAAGTGCATCCATGTTTGCTCCTAAGAAAATAAACTCCCAATTATATAATTCTTTTTGTCTCTCAATAAGTTGTTTTACACGAGCATGTGTATACTGACGACTTGCATTTTCCAAACCATCTGTTGTAATCACAACCATAACATGCTTAGCCCGCATTGTTGGTGGAAGTTCTTTTTGGTATAAATCCATATTAACAATCGATTGTCCTACAGCATCAAGCAGTGCTGTTGTCCCTCTCACTTGGTAGTCGTTTTCATTCATAGGTTTTATGCTATGAATGTTAGTGTGATGATGGAGTACCTTAATCTCATCATCGAATAATACGGTGGTAATAGCTGTATCATCAGGATTATCTTTTTGTTTTTGAATTAAAGCATTAAACCCTCCGATTGTATCTGATTCTAGTCCTGACATTGATCCACTACGATCGAGTATAAACATAATTTCTGTTAAGTTGTTAGTCATGATATGACCTCCTTGTGAAACCATCATATCTTTTTGCACAAAAGAAAAGGTCGCTTGTGAAGCGACATTTTTTATGATCCTAAAAGAGGTTGATTGAAATGAAATAAAGTAGCATTAATCTCCATCATGTCATACTTACGTTCTGTAATGAAATATTCAATGATAAGATCAAACACACTTGACGTTGATAACGCATATCCTGCGCTAAGTAATAGATCATGAGTTTCATCAAGATTTAACTCTAAAGCAACAATAAATGCAATAACAGTGGGTTTACTTGGTTGATAGTTTTCATTACTTCTTATCTTGGAAAATAATCGCCGGTCAATATTTGCTTTATGATAAACAGCAGAATCTGATAAGCCACTACGATCGATGTAGCGAAATAATCTTTGAGTAAACGTTTCTTCTCTCATAGCGATAATATCGTCAATGTTTCGTGATCTTCTGTGTCTTGATGGTAATTCATGAAGTGATGTTATGATTTCATCTTCATATGAGAACGATCTTGTATTGAAGCTGCGTTCATGATCAGGTTCTTCAAATCGACTAGTAATATAGTTTTGCACAAACATCACTATTTTTTGTGAGAGGAAGTAAGATGTTGAATCATACACCACCAATGACACTTGAATATCATTATTTAGTAAAAACTTCTGTATCACAGCCATAGCAATCTTTAATGCTTTATCTTTTGGAAAACGAAGAAAGCCTGTTGAAATAAGAGGGATTGCTACACTATCGAGTTTATTAGTAATGACACATTCCAGAATATTGAGATAGCATTTTGCAAGTTGATTCTCTTCATCATCAAATCCTCCTCTCCATTTTGGTCCAACTGTATGGATAATGTGTCTAGCTTTTAATTTGAATCCAGGAGTTATAGCTACATTAGAAACATCAAGATATCTAAGTTCAGAAAGAACTTGTGCTAACTGTGGTCCTGCAGCTCTATGAATTGCATAATCAACTCCCTCCCCTATTTCAAAGTTCGAGTTAACCGTATTAACAATTGCATCGACATCGAGCGTTGTAATATCAGATCTAATAATATCAAAAGGCATACTATCTCCTTTCATAACTGATTTAGTTAATCCTATTATACTTTATGCTTATTGAATGTAAGCAAATATTAGTCAGTAAGATATGATTAAAACTATAATCAATAAGATTTCTACTTCATGGTTGAGATAGTGTCCTAATATTTCTACAGTCAGTGATTAAGTAAGCGATGTTGATAATGATCCATGAGAAATGCACCAAGTGGAGCCGTAATGACTATAGAAATGACTGCCATGGATAATATTAGTTCTCCTTGTGGATGATTCATTGCCAGTGGAATTCCCCCAATAGCAGCTTGTACGGTTGCTTTAGGTAGATATGCCATGATGGTAAACAGTTTTTCTTTAAGATTAAAGTTCGTTTTAACAATACTTAACAAGACTCCTAGACTTCTAAAAAACAGTGAAAAGATAAGAAGTATAAATGCTCCAATACTCAGTGTGAACATACTTTCAAGTGATACTAATGCTCCAACTAAGACAAACAATAATACTTCCGCAGCAAGCCATAATTTTGAAAACTTAAATGACAATCGTTGTGCGACATGCTCTTTACGTATCTGAATGGTTGCACCCATGATCATAACCGCAAGTAGTGCTGAAAATCCTACATGACTAGTATTGATATGTTCTAGGGTTAAAAGTAAAAATGCTGATGAAAGTATGATAATGACTTTTCCAGTATCACGAATATGAAATCGAGTAAACCACCATGACAATATTAATCCAACCACTACTCCTGCCATAATACCAAGGATCAAGGATGTAGGTAGTGTAATCCATGTTAATGAACTTATACCTTGATTCGTTGAAATGGTTAGTAAAGAAGTAAAGATTACAATGACAAAAACATCATCCATCGAAGATCCGGCCATAATAAGTTGAGGAATCATTTTTGCTGTGCCTAGTCTTAACTCTTTTAGTTTTAACATTCTTGGAACAATGATTGCAGGTGATACTGCGGCAAGAACACTACCTAGAAGAGCAGCATCTAATATTGAAATATCAAAAATCAAAGGTGCAATAATTACTACCCCCAATATCTCAAATAATGCAGGAAGAAAACTCATGAGTAATGCCGAAAAACCAACTGAGTGTAAATCTTTTAAATCAAGGTTTAATCCTGCACGAATCAAGATAATAATTAACGCTAGTTGGCGTAGATCTGATGAAATAAGAAGGATTTTAGGATCAAGGATGTTTAATAAGTTTGGTCCCAAGATCATTCCTGTTAGTAATAGTCCAATAAGCTTTGGTAGCTTTAGAAAATCAAAGAACTTTCCTAAAGTCATTCCTAGTAAAAAAATAATTGCTAATGAAAATAACATAATTTCCCTTTCATAAAAAAAGCTAATGCACTTCGAAAAATAAGAAGTCATTAGCGAGTTCGCGGTTTAGGTTTCCCATGGGAGATTTCATTCCCATGAATAGGATATGTCATACTCTATTAATAGTCAAGAATTAATAAATCGTTTCTAAAAATCAAATGTGCGATTGAAGTAACTTAGTCTTTAATTATCTTTAGGATATCTTAATTGTGTTCAAACACTTTTCTTTGGTTTACACACTATTCATCAGAAGTTTTATTGAGATTATCAATCTTTTCCAATATTGATACTTGTTGTGTCTTAATATCTCTTAATTCTTTTACGAGATGCTCTACAAGCGTCTCAGTTTTTACATCCACTTCAAAATCATGTTCTGAGCGAAGTCTATCTTTCGTTTCTTGACGCTTTTGAGACATCATAATGATTGGAGCTTGTAAAGCTGCAATACATGAGAGAAATAAATTAAGAAGGATAAAAGGATAAGGATCATATGGTTGAAACAACATAACCCATGAATTTACACTTATCCAAATAATTATAATTATTAGAAATGAAATAATAAACTTCCAACTACCAGCAAAATCAGCAAGCTTATCAGCTACTTTATTGCCAAAGGTTAACTGTTCTTCTTGTAATTTATTAATGTTCTTACTTCGTGAACTATGAATGAGTTTATCAATCTCATCGTGTTGAAATTGTTCTTCATCAACTTTGCTATGTGTTTTCATTAGGTTCACTTCACATCATGGAATAGTCCATGAACTTCTGAGGCTTCTTGCACAAAGAGGATACCATTTCCAGGTTGATCTAAATCAAGTTCTTGATAAATCTTTTGAATAATCATTTCCGATTCACTCGCTTTAGCAACAATCATTACAATCTCTTTTTCTGGTTCAATCTCCATATTAAAGACTTTTGTAGTTGAGTTCACTCCAGAACCACGTGCATTAATGATAGTACCACCCCTAGCTCCAGCAGTTCTTGATGCACTAACAACTTCTTCCCCTTTTCCTTTTTCAACAATCGTAGTTATGATGTGGTACATATTTACCGGTTCCTTTTCTGAGTTTCTTTCTGAGCAATCATTAAATCTAGACCCAAGCATTCTACATGAATTAATGCGATACATAATGCCATGATTAGGTTTATGAAATTTAAAGGTCTTATTTAAGTGGTCAATGGTTTTTGTAATGGTATGTTGATCCCCTCCCATAATAATAACTTCTTTATGTTCATCATAAAGTGCTAGAAAATTAAGAATTGGTTGATTAACGGTGCCTAATCCAAAGCAAACCGTACCACCTTTAACTCCCATTTCTCGTGCTTTATGTAAAACCTTACTACCTAATCCTTGATTAATGACGACATAGATCATGTCATATGTTGTGTCATAGTTTTGGTTTTGCATGGTATTCAACTCCCTTTTTTTGTGTCGCTTGCTTATACAACAATCCTAGTATTTGTAATGTGATAATAGGAATCATTGCAACTAATGCAATCATACCAAATCCATCAATAAGTAGATCTGCTCCTTCATGACCATAGGCAGCTCCTTGAATAAAGGCAAGAATGAAAGTAGCAGTCACAGGTCCGGTTGCTACACCTCCTGCATCAAAGGCGATACCGATAAATAATTTAGGTATGAAAAACATTAATCCTAAACTAATAATATACCCTGGTAGTAAGTAATGCCATAACTGAATCTCAGATACTAGAACTCGAACTACAGAAAGAGCTACTGCACAACCAACACCAATTGATAATGGGATTAAAACTGCGATTCTTTTTATGTATCCACTCGTTACTTCTTCAATTTGATGGGTTAATACATACACTGCAGGTTCAGCCAAGATAGTCAGTGCTCCTAAAACAAACCCTACAATAATTATGATAAAAGGATTTTTAAGCACAACTAAGTTTTGACCAAGAAACGCTCCTACATCCATAAAGCCTGCGCTGACACCAATCAAAAACAGAAGTAACCCAAACATGACATAGACAAATCCCATACTAAGTTTTCTAACATCTCTTTTTTTAAGTTTAAATGAGTATCTTTGAAGTATTAAAAATATTACAACTAGAGGAATAATGGCCATTATACTTTCTAGGAAATTTGATGAAAAAGTATTAATAAATGGATCAAATACTGAAGTTGAATCATTGATTGATGATGTCAATGTTGCAGTAAATTCTTGTTTTACAGAAAAAATATCAAGAAGCAATACCCCTATGATAGCACCGACTGATGCAATTGCTACCAAACCAAAACTATCTTTTTCTGATGCCTTACTATCCTTTTTAAGTCTGGATATCCCTAATGAAAGCGTAAGTATAAATGGTACAGCTAAGATCCCTGTTGTTGCACCAGATGAATCAAAGGCAATGGCAAATAGTTCATTAGAAGCAAATAACGAGAGAATAAACACAATGCTATAAAGACCTAATAGTATTTTATACAGTGGAATATTATAGAAGATACGAACAAAACCTAGTGAAAACATAAAAGCTAGTCCAATAGACACAACTAGTAGAATACTTACATTACTTATAGAACCATTACTTACAAAAGATACTTGGTTAGCTAAGACAAGTAAACCGGGTTCAGCAATGGATATAAAGAAACCTAAGATGAGTCCTGCAATGATGAGTATCCATAATGATTTACTTTTTGCTAAAGTCTTCCCTGTTAAACCCCCTAACGGGACTATACCTATATCGACACCGAGCAAGAAAAGTGTTAATCCAACCATAACAAATAAACTACCGAACAAAAAACGAATGAATAGTACAGTAGGCATTGGAACTATAAACAAATGTAAAAAAGTCACCAAGATAAGTATCGGAACAACCGAACTACTGACTTCTTTAAATTTTTCGCCAATGATACTCAATGTATTGTCTCCTATAATTTTCTTTATAACTATTATCTCATACCAAGGTTGTAAATCAAAAATAAGTAGGTTACTTTTGATAATCACGCTTATAAAACGTGATTATTCTACTAAAATAATGTTGCTTCAAATGAAAATATCTCCATATTATTATGATCATCCTTCTGATAATTTAATCCAAAATTTGCTTATCCTTGTTGTAAAGCGTATAGTGAGGTTAGGAACTGGTCTATGTTTACGTTGTTCAAAATGATAAGACTAAAGATTTTTGACTAATAATTTTCATGTTGATCAACATACAGTTTTTTAATATTCATAAAAAAGAAAAGTGAGGAACAACCCCATGACATACGAATTAGCAAAACATTTCCCGCATGAAATTATCTTTCAAACGGAGGGTCCAATGATAACACTTTATCAGCCGACACATCGACGTTTTCCTGAAAACAAACAAGATCCAATCGTTTATAAGAACTTACTACGTGATATTGAGAGCACATTAAGTGCTAAGTATGAGAAAGAGATGATTGAAACTATCATGCTCCCTTTTCATGAACTTGAAGACGATGCTGATTTTTGGAACAATACTCTTGATGGAATTGCTGTATTAGGCAATCAAACTCAATGTGTAATCTATAATCTTCAAGAGACATTTAAGGAGTTTGCTACAGTAGCTCATAGTTTTCACATAAAACCTTTAATTAAAGCATTTCAGTCATTAGAGAATTATCAGTTGTTAGGACTAAGTCGTAATAGTTTTACTCTATATCAAGGAAATAGAAATAGAATTACTGAAATAACTCTATCATCAGATACCCCTACTTCTCTTGAAGATGTTTTAGGTGAACAAAAGACTGAATCCTACTTATCTCATGGATCTTATGGTGGGGCTAGTGGTAATGCTATGTACCATGGCCATGGTGATACCAAGCAAGAAACTGATATCGATACGGAGAAATACTTTAGATATGTTGATAAATTTGTCTATGATAACTATTCAAACCAATCTAAATTACCATTAATACTCGTAGCTCTTGGTGAATATCATTCAGATTTTAGAAACAAAAGTGTTAATCCATACTTACATGAAGAAGGAATTGCTAAATCATATGAATCTATGGATTTAGATGAAATCAAAGATGAAGTACTATCTATCATTGAACCCATACATCAAACTAAGATTAAAGAACTTATTGATACTTATCATCAAGCAGAAGCTGGTTCATTAGGATCTTCTAAAGTAGCAAAAATTGCATCTGCTGCATTTGATGGAAGAGTTGATACAGTGTTGATTGAAGAGAATCGAATTGTTGGTGGTAAAATCGATATGGAAACAGGAGAAATTAAGTTTGGAAGTATTGAAAGTCCAGATCTTGATGATATCCTCGATGATATTGCAGAACTTGTATTAATGCGTAAAGGTGATGTTTTTATTCTTTCTAAAGACGACATGCCAAGTGATACAGGAGTCTGTGCGATTTTTAGATACTAAGACATTAGTTATTATTAACGTTTAAGTGTCTTTAAGTATTGCTTAATTTCATCATCTATTTGAAATGAGTCAATCATTTTTGATATTGCTTTATTATGTATCCAAGGATCAAGGTGTTGTTCTTCCAGAACAACTAAACACTTCTTTGGATATTTAGACATAATGGATGTAAATGCCCATGCCACTGCCATTTTTGTATAGTATCCATGATGATAAAGATTTTCAAGGATAGCAATTGATTGATCAATGTATTCATCATTAAGAAAATGACTCAGAAGTAATACTGCTGCAATACGTTGAAAAAATTCATCATTAATCACTGCATACTTCTCAACTAGATCAAAAACTTCTTTTTGATACTTCTTAGCAAGCACAAACTTTTGGGTTAAGGAGTCAACAACACTCCATTCTCGAGCATGTTCTGCAAACAAGTTGAAGTAGTGAAGAGCAAGTTTTATATCTTTAATGCTTCCAATTAAGTAAGTTTGAATAATCTCAAGTTCATATACTTCAAATGTATTTGAATCAAGGAAGTCATAAAGGCTTCCTTTTATTATCTGATGCTAGCATAAAAAATGGACAA
>DITO01000250.1 GCA_002422065.1 Erysipelotrichaceae bacterium UBA6182
GGTTGATCTTTTTTAAATAATCTATGTTTATTTCCTAATCATTTTGATAAAATAAAGATAATAATTCGATTCAAATAAGAAAGGCAATCTCATGACAAAGACAATTCAAAGTAGTGGTGTGCTAGACATCATTCAAGAGAAGTTCCAAAACGACTCAATCGTTTTGGTTGTTACAGCGAAAGACAATGTCCCTACAGTGAGATCTGTCGATAGCTTTTATTATCAAGGTTCATTTTGGATTGTTACCGATCTGAATTGTAACTATGTTAAAGAAATTCAAAGCAATCCATATGTGATGATCTCAGATGGTGGACACAACCGCTTTTGGTGTAAAGCTTATGTTACAGGACACCCATTGGATGTAGTCAATAAAGACATTAGAGAAGTATTCTTAAAAGTCTTTCATCATTGGTATAAAGAAGTCAATAATGAAGATATCCAAAGCGTTTGTTACATTAAGGTAACCCCTTATAAAGGCTATGTTCATAAAGATAAGATGGGTTACACATTCAATTTGGATGATGATGTTGTTACCATTGCAGATATCAAGCATCACATCGATGTGAAGCTTGAACCTTTTTGGTAAATAGCCATCATTCAAATCAATCAACCATACGAATAATAAACAGATGAATGTATCCTATATAGGGATGAATCCCTATCGAAATTGAAAGAGGTTAATGATGCATAAGAAACAAACATTAAGAAAATACGTCAGCTATTTTCTATTACTCATAGGCTTATATTTGATTATCAGTCTTTCATCTAAACCAATAACCCCAAATCCTTTATACGCGTGGCTATTGATACCCATCCTCATCCTCATAATTCAAGTTACGATCATCATTCATGAACTGGGTCATTTGGTCATGGGGTATTTGACTGGATATCGATTTTTAAGTTTTAGGTATTTATCCTGGATAATTATTAAAGATAAAGAAGGTAAATTTCATATCAATCGATATTACATACCAGGTACATTGGGTCAATGTTTGATGGTACCACCTAAGAAAGAAAAGACACCAATCTTTTGGTATAACTTTGGTGGGGTATTCTTCAATTTAATAACCATGATTGTGGGGTTTGTTTTGTTGTCAAGAACCAATCAGGATATGGTCATATTTGTTTCACAACAAGTGATTGGGGTTAATTATTTGATTGTGTATGGTAACTGGTTTTCTATGAATGGTTTGCCAAATGATGGAAACAACTATCGTGAAGGCAAAAGGTATTATGCGAGTAGGGTCGCTTATTATGATATCTTGAATGTAAATGCACATAATATTTATGGTGAAAAAATCTCTTTAACACCGCTAAGATCTAAACCAGAACATCTTTCTTATGATATATTCCACCAAAAATTCTTGTTAATCCATATGAACATGATTAAACTATACCAACAAGATGTGGATGGCTATATTCAAGGTATGAATAAAATGACACAAGTATTATGCAAGCAAGACAACGTATTTTCAATAGAACAATTGTATGTATATTTGGCTAGATTGTTAGAAGGAAAACTGGATGATCCAATCTTTCAAAATATAAAGATAATGAAGCTACTTAAACGAATGAAGTATGAACCGATTGTTCTACTCATTCGCTATATAGAAGCAGTACTTCGTGACAGTTCAGACGCGACTAAAATGAAAGCAGAATTTTTTGAATTAACCAACAAAAGCCATCAACGTGGCGAATGCTTGGATATGATCGATTTATTAAGCTTTTTAGAACAACGTTTTATCATCAATTCACGGATAAAACAACCCCTTGTTGAGGTCGTTTCGGCTGTATAAAGACTTCACACTTTAAATGGATATTGTTCGTAGACTATCTCGTGTATCACCTAAGTATGAAACCTATCTTTATTAATGTTCATGAAGCGAAATTCGAATTCAAAAGTGAAAGATGCGTGTGTATGTCATAAAACCGAGAAACTTTGAAATACAGAATTAACTTTAACATATCAATCGGAAACAGCGTTCTTTTTAGATGGAGGTTATAGTATGAAATCAAAATGTATATTACTGTGTTTGTTCGTTGGATTATTGGTTGTCCTTACTAGTTGTAAAAGGTGGCATACCAAAGAGATTGTAGCAGGCATATATGAATCTAGTGATTTAGTAGAATTTGGGGATTTGACATTTGAAAAAATTAGAATTGAAATTGTAGAAATCTCAAAAGATGAATTTAACAATGCTTCTAACATGGATGTAATTGAGGATTTAGCTACACCATCAACCGATAGAAAATATTATGCTATAAAATTGAATATCAAAGAATTAGGTAAGGATGATGTCCATTATCCAATAACGTATATGTATGGTGGAGCTTATATAGGCACTCCAAATAAATATGTTTTTTCATTTGATTTTATATTTGGAAATGAAACCAATAGTGTAAGGGTAGAAATTGGTGTAGCACAATATTCTAGATTAGAAGTTCAAATGAGTGCGGGTACTTCACATTCATTTGAACAAATTGCCTTATGGATGATCGATGAGTAAAAGGTAACAAATGAAATGGAATATACATGAGTTCAAACCAACCATACTTATATAAGGAGTTTACTATGAAGCATTTTTTGTCTGTTTTATTTTTAATTGTATTATCACCTTTATTAGCGGTAATCTTGCTGATATGGTTATTGGGGTATTTGGTTGTATCACCATTTGAACGATATCGATATAAGAAAAGTCCTTTTTATCAACAAACAAAACTGAATTACTTCTTATTGGCCATGACCAATGAAGTATTGAGAACCTATCATACAGCATTAAGATTAGGACTACCGATTGAACTATGCAAATCAGAACAAGACTATGTGTACTTAAAAGATAATCAAGGGATGGTTTATATCTTTCCAGATACGACAACTCTCATTTATAAGAAGAATCAACTATTGATTAAAACAGATCAGAAAACACTGATACCCTTTGAAACAGGTATTGAAGCTGAATTGAAGTCCTATGGTATCACAGACTTAAAAGAAGTGACATTATTGATCCATAAAGATAGCATCTCTGATAAGGAAGCATTTCATGCTGCTTATCAATCGAATTTGAAATACCTTATTTATAGTACTACCAAAGACATTATCCAATACATTTCAAAAGATCAACCCATGGATGTAGTAGAACTACGTATGGCATTACCCAATAAGCTCTATTTATTATATTTTGCCTTCTTAGAGTTATTGATGATAATGTCAGCGGTATATTTCTTAAATAACCCGATAACAAGATTCACTATGGAAGATAGCATCATTATATTGTTGTTAGCAACACCAACCATGGTGATTCATATATTATCTTCAG
>DITO01000065.1:0-3883 GCA_002422065.1 Erysipelotrichaceae bacterium UBA6182
GCATATAACTTAGCAGGGCTTCCGATTGCTGCTGGAATATGGTATGTTTTTGGAGGACAACTCTTAGATCCAATGTTTGCAGCTTCTGCTATGGCATTTTCTTCAGTATCCGTAGTGACTAATGCTTTAAGACTAAAACAATTTAAATGGAGAACAATATGAAAATTGAATTACTTATCAATAACATGACGTGCAATCATTGTGTACGTCGCGTCCAAAACGCTTTAGAAGAAGCGTATCCAGATACTACTGTGAATGTAGATCTTTCTAAAAAGATTGCTACATTAGAAGGAGTTGGTCCTTTTGAAGAACTTCAACTCAAAACGATCATTGATGATGCTGGGTACGATTTAGTAAAGATGTTTGTAAGATAAAAAAGATTGAGGATAAAACCTCAATCTTTTTTTCTGTTCATTATTCTAATTCTTCAGCAGCATCAAGATGTGGGCAATCTTCACGTGTTGTTTGATTATTGTATCCTTCTGGATTACGACGATCTCCACGATTCATCATTCTACCCATGCCTGAACCCATTCCTACACCATTTCTTTGACCAAATCCTGATCCATCACGTGGGCGAAGACCTGTTCCATCACCATACATTGGACATATATCTGTGTCAGCTTCTGTTACTGCAAAGTCATCTACAAGATCCTCTACAGCCATTGCACGATATCCTGATAGGGATACTACCGCAAACATCAAGACTAAAATAATTGTTATTTTTTTCATATAATTCCTTTCTGTCTTTGGACATCTCCATCATAATCCTTTTAAAATTACAAACAAGAGCATAAAAGACATTGATGCATGATTGGAGGAAGTTTGCGTGAGGTTTCTTACATCTTAGAATTATTCTCATTACATGATTTAAAATAGAAATGTAAGCGCTTATATGATAAAATGTTGTGCGGGAGGTCTTATGATCAAAAAACTATTAAGATTAACTTTAGCCATTACGTTAATGGCATTACCACTGTTCAGTTTTATGGAAACACTGAATGTGTTTGCTCAGGATGTGGTGAGTGTAGAAATACATTATTCTAGACCAGATGGAGTCTATACCGATTGGAATCTTTGGGTATGGGAAGTTGGAAAAGATGGTAAGGCATATCAGTTTGATGAAGTCGGTGCAAATGGTGCAGTAGCACGCATTGAATTAGAATCAAAAGCTTCTGAAATTGGATTTATTGTACGACTTGGAGATGATTGGGCAGTAAAAGATGTTGATGCTGATCGTTTCATTGAAGTCGTTGATGGAAAAGCGATTGCCTATCTTAAATCAGGTGATGCTACAGTATATGATAATAAAGAATATAAGAAACCTGAAGTCGTGGTTGTTGAAGGGGATGTCCTCATTAACATTCATTACCGACGTTTTGATAATAACTATAATGGTTGGAATGCTTGGGTATGGCCAAAAGGTAGTGATGGTGCTGCATATCCTCAAACAGGAAGTGACGATTTTGGTTCCATCATCTCTGTAGATTTTGATGCATCACTTGCGAGTGAAGCTGGATTTATCATTCGACTTAATGAATGGGCTCAAAAAGATGTAGATCAAGATCGTTTTATTGACATAAGCAAAGCACGTAACAATGTCTTGGATGTCTATCTTGTTCAAGGAGATGTTACGGTTTACTACAAGCTTTCTGATGTTGATTTATCACCTAAGTTTTTAAGTGCAAAACTTGATGGAGTCGATCGCATTAACATTGCTTTATCTGTTCCGTTAATCCTTCAAGAAAATAGTGTTGATCAAGGATTTATAGTTTCTGATGGTATTAACACATTTCCAATACGTCGATTACTATTTGCTGAGTTCTTAAGTAAATCATCATCTCGTATGGATGTATTTATGCAAGAACCATTAGATTTAGGAAAGTCATATACAATTTCACATCCTAATTATGGAACTTCTAATATTATCTTTAATAAAGTATTTGCATCGGATGCCTTTGAAGAAACATACCATTTTGAAGGTGAGCTTGGTGCATTGTATACATCTACAAAAACTGAATTTAGGCTATGGGCACCTACCGCTCAATCTGTTTCTTTAAACCTTTATGATTCAGGTCATGAAGGTGAAGCTAAACAAACACTTCCTATGACTAAATCGCTTGGTGCAGGTGTATGGAGTGTGAGTGTGGATGGTGATTTAGATAAGACTTATTTTACATACAATGTTAATGTAAACGGTGTAGTCAATGAAGCCGTTGATCCATATGCTCGTGCTGTGGGTGTTAATGGAAATCGTGGAATGGTTGTAGACTTATCTAATACTAATCCAGAAGGTTGGGATTCTTACACAAGACCGAATAATATTCCTTATACTGATGCAATCATTTATGAACTTCATGTTCGTGATTTAAGTGTGTCACCTGATTCTGGAATTACAAATAAAGGCAAATACTTAGCCTTTACTGAAAAAGGAACTAAGAGTCCAAGTGGAGTCGCAACGGGGATTGATCATCTCGTTGAAATGGGAATTACTCATTTACATTTACTACCAGTCTTTGATTTCAGATCAATCAATGAGACAACACTTGAGAATAACAGTTTTAACTGGGGATATGATCCACAACACTTTAATGTGCCAGAAGGTTCATATTCAACTGATCCATATAATGGAGAAGTACGTATCAATGAATTCAAGCAAATGGTGAAGTCACTTCATGAAGCGGATATTCGTGTGGTAATGGATGTTGTTTATAATCATACAGGTGCATCCGCAGACAGTGATTTCTCTAAGATTGCTCCATACTACTATTATCGCTTTAATGAAAACGGTTCTTTCTCCAATGGATCTGGTACAGGTAATGAAACTGCATCAGAGCGTTCAATGGTTAGAAAACACTTCATTGATTCAGTTGTATACTGGGCTACTGAATATAATATTGATGGATTTAGATTTGATCTTATGGCACTTCATGATATTGAAACGATGAATATGATTCGTGCAGCATTAGATGAAGTTAACCCTAATATCTTAATTTATGGTGAAGGTTGGACAGGGGGAGGAACACCTCTTCCTGAAAGCCAACAAGCACTCAAGATTAATGCTGCTCAACTTGATCGTATTGCTGTATTCTCTGATGATATGCGTGATGGATTAAAAGGTAGTGTCTTTAATGACACTGACAAAGGATTTGTGAATGGTAAGTTAAGTTTAGAGAATACAATTCGCTTTGGTATCGTTGCAAGTATTCAACATCCGGGCGTAAGATCATCGGATATTCTATACTCAACACGATTCTGGGCAAAAGAACCTCATCATACAATTAACTATAATGAAGCTCATGATAATATGACTCTTTATGATAAATTAATGGCCACCAATCCTGAGGCAACTCAAGATGAAATCGCAAGTATGCATCGTTTAGCCAATGCAATTGTCTTAACCTCTCAAGGGATACCATTTATTCATGCAGGTAGTGAGTGGATGAGAACGAAATTTGGAGATCATAATTCCTACCAATCTCCAGATGCAATCAATCAACTTGTTTGGGAAGATAAGAATACGAATATGAGTCATGTGGATTATTTTAAAGGACTCATTAATCTTAGAAAGAACCATGCAGCCTTTAGAATGCCAACTGCAGATCTAATTCGTGAACATTTAAGTTTCATTGACTCACCTGCAAATACAGTCGCTTATAGTATCACTAATGCTCCTGAAGAAACATGGGAAAACATTACAGTCCTTATTAATGGAAATGAAGAAGCAACCACATTTGAACTTCCTTCACGAGGATGGGTGATTGTGGTCAATGGCGATGAAGCCGGAGAAACATCACTTGGACGAGTAAGTGGAAGCACAATCACTGTCGATGCTAAATCATTAGTAGTGCTTGTAGATTCTCAAAGCTATGGATCAAATCAA
>DITO01000065.1:3905-6413 GCA_002422065.1 Erysipelotrichaceae bacterium UBA6182
AACGGTGTTTTTTTATGACTGTAAAAGTGATACGATACTTCTATGAATCAAATCATACTGTATAGTATTAAGTTTACTCATGTTTTGATTAACAAGGAGGAAATCAATGATTGAATTAGTACGTTGTTCGTATATGTATGGAAATCAAGTAGGCCTTAAAGAAGTATCATTATCACTCAATCAAGGACGAGTATTAGGTCTATTAGGACCTAATGGAGCTGGTAAGACAACATTGTGTCGTTGTATCAGTGGATTCATTAAACCCTCATCTGGGTCTGTTACAGTCCTTGGGGTAAATCCTTTTGAAGATACACTTCATCATCTTCAAATGGGATATGTAGCGGGGGAGTTATCATTTTTAGAAAATGTGAGTGCAATGGAACACATTAAGCTAATGGCATCACTTAAAGGATGTTCCTTAGAATTAGCACGTCACTACATGAAACTGTTTGATTTTAATCCTAATAAGAAGATAAAGACTTATTCAAAAGGAAATAAACAAAAACTAGGTCTTATTCTAGCACTCATGCATGATCCTTCTTGTTTAATTCTTGATGAACCATCAAGTGGATTAGATCCACTCTTACAAATGACATTAGTTGAAGTGCTTTTAGAACTAAAAAAACAAGGAAAGACGATGTTGTTATCATCACACTACTTTGATGAAATATTAAAAGTATGTGATGACATCGCCGTACTTAAAGAAGGGCAACTTGTGAGTATTATGAGTGTGGATGAACTTTATGCAACTCAGTTAAAGCAATTTCAGATACAAACTCAAGAACTTATCACCTTAAGTGATTTTGAAGGTATGAAACCACGATTAGTGTCGCCACATAAAGTGCAAGTTGAGCTTATCGGTCACTTAACACCACTGTTTGAGCAATTAAAAGGCTATACAGTCATTGATTTTCAACACCATGAAAAATCACTTGAAGATCAGTTTTATGCTATTTATGATCGGGGGACAAATGTATGAATTTAAAATATGTAAAATATCTAGTATTTTCTAATAAGGTTGTTTGGATTGCGATTACATTTGTCTTGTTGTTTTATATGTCATCTATCATGATGATGTATGATCCTACAACAGTGGATGCAATGATGGGGTACATTGAAGCTCTACCAGAAGCAATGATTAAAGCATTAAACTTTCAAATGGTTGATTTCTCATTCTTAGGATTTCTTTCAGGATACTATTATGGTTTCCTTGCGATGACCTTTCCTTTAATCTTTTCAATGATGTTTACCTATAAAGTTGTTGCGAAAACCATTGATAATAATTCAATTACTCATTTACTTACCAGTGGTCGCTCACGTTTAACACTCATTCTTCATGCATGGTTTACTTATGCAGTCGTACTAGGAATTATGATAAGTTTACTTGTGGCAGCATCCTATGTTATGGCAGGAATGATGTTTGAGGGAGTGACTCTTGATGTTCGCTTTATCTATATTAATCTTTATCTTTATGGATTCCATTTAATGATGGGGACATTGATGATGATGTTTTCAGCAATCTTACCTAGTGCATCACTTGCCTTAGGAGCAATTATTGGAGTTCCACTTACATCCATGGTATTTGATATGGTTGCTCGATTAGGTGAAGATCTCTCATGGGTACGCTTTGCTTCGCTTCATACTTTATTTGATGCGGATAAAGTTGTGTTGCAAGAATCAATACTTTCTCAAAGTGGAATCATGTTTGGACTCATTGCCTTGTTTTTAATTATCACTTTATTTGGATTTAAAAAGCGAGATATTATTGTATGAGTCATCGCGCTTGGATCGAATCAAACAAAGATGCTTGGAATGCACTCGCAGAAAACCAATACTATCGCTTTAAACAAAAATTTGAAGAAGGTGAAATACAGTTAAATCCATTACTTTTACCTCACATAAACGATATTAAAGGAAAGAAAGTCCTTCATTTACAATGCAACACCGGTGCTGACTCAATTATGTTAGCTCGATTAGGTGCCCATGTGACTGGAGTTGACTTTGCACCTGATAATATAAAGTTTGCTAAAATGCTAGCAACTGATGCAAAGACAGAAGTTTCGTTTCTGCAAGGGGATGCTACCCGTTTATGGGAAGTCATTGATACAACGTATGATCTTATTATTACTTTCGATGGTGTTTTGGGTTGGTTGATGGATCTAGAAGATTGGGCAAAAGGATTAAAACATGCCTTATCCCATGATGGTAAAGTTATCGTATTAGATACTCATCCTTTCTATTATGTCTTTGATGAAGAAGCATTACCACAGGGGGAAGCAATCATTAAATACCCCTATTTTCGATTTGATGTTGAAGTCAATGAAGACATTGGAGGTTATGCAGGAGCACCTGTGCTTGCAACCAATGGGTTCAAACCGATTCAAATGAGTCAAATTATCAATGCATGTGCAAAGCATAAACTCATGATTACCCACATGGAAGAGTATGATCGATGTGATGAGGGCATGGGTGGAGACACTCATGATTCACAAGGACTCATGTTCCATA
>DITO01000280.1 GCA_002422065.1 Erysipelotrichaceae bacterium UBA6182
TTTCAAACCTAATGATGCATGATCCACAAGCCATCAACACAACAGTAGTGAATGAACTTTTAGATCAGCGCAATGTAGCTGTGGATAATCTTTCTAAATATTTCAACATTAGTGTTAAAAATGAAACAGACAGTACCATTACCATCAGTGTTAATGATCACATTATTCTTTCAAAAGATACAGTTGAGCAAATCAATATGTTCTCACATGAAGATGGGAGTGTTCAACTTCGTTGGCAAACCAATGGAAATTCAATGATGATGACATCAGGTGCAATGAAGGCTAATCTTGATTATATTAATGGTGAATCAGGTCAAATCAAAGGGATTCCTTATTATCAAAAGCAAATTGATGTGTTAGCACAAACGTTTGCCTCCACAATGAATCAAGCATTTACTAATAGTGATTCAACTAAGAAAACCTTAATTGAATTTGATGTCAACTCACCTGCAAAAACCATGAAACTATCAGCACAATTTGATCTTAATCCTCGATACATTATTTCGGATGAGGTAGGGTCTAATAATCTTGATAACACAGCGATTCATCAACTCATTCAAGCTCTTGAACAAGACCAAGACTTTAATGGTTTTAAAGGATCTTTTTCAGATCATATTGAACAGTATGTTGTCACTTTAGCCCAAGATATTAGTTTCTATGAATCAAGACTTAATGTAAGTATTGCTATTGTTCATGACATTCAACAACATCGTGATTCCATTAGTGGAGTATCACTTGATGAGGAAGGTGCTGAACTTATGAAGTATGAAAAGGCTTATAAAGCCATCGCAAGACTAATGACAACCATGGATGAAGCCATTGATATTATTATTAATCGTACCGGACTTGTCGGTCGATAGGAGAACTCAATTATGAGAATTACATCTAAAAATTTACAGAGAACGTATCTAAGAGGACTTAATAGCAATATTAAGAAACTGTCAGATTCAAATGAGCGTCTTAACACAGGGCGTCGTTTTTCAAAGCTTTCTCAAAATGTGATTGATGGTTCTCGTGCTTTAAATGTAAGAGATCTTCTTGCTCGTAATGAAACCTTCGTTGGTAATGCACACCAAATGCAACTACAACTTTCAAGTCAAGAAGAAAAAATGATGCAAATACAAACACTTGTTCAAGATGCACAAGAACTTATGACACGGGGTTACTCCGACACAAATAGTGAAGATGATAAATTGATTATTGGTAATCAAATGGATTCAATAAAAGAGTCCATCATCCAAATCATTAATTCAAAATCTGTTGATCGTTATACATTTGCATCATTAAGTAATGAAAAACCGATTTCTAGGGTTGGCTCAGATGTTTTCTTCTATGGACAAAATGTTGACGAGAATGACGGGAGTGTATTTAGTAAAGGATCATTTAATGTAAGCGTAGGTAACATGATTGATATAGGACAACCTGCAATTGAAGTCTTAGGTCATGGCGTTGATGCTAGTGGGATATCTAATAATCTCATTAAACTTCTTGATCAAATTTCGACATCAATCTCAACGAGTGATAAGACTCATCAAGGGACATTCGTTACTAAAATGAATGATAAAGCGAATGAACTTCTAATGAGAATTAGTGACATTGGAATGAAGACAAATTATCTAGAAGCGACAATATCTCGCCTTAGTGATGAGAAAATCTCCTTAACAACTCAGCAAAATAACTTAGAAGCGATCGATTTTGAAGAAGAAGTCATCTTTAATAAGTCTCATGAAATGGCTTGGCAAATTAGCTTGCAGCTAGGTACTAAAGTACTACCAATGTCTATCTTTGATTTTATGAGGTAGTTTTATGAAACCATTACTTAAAATAACAACTAAACCGATGAGGATATCAGTCGTTAAACCTGTTAAGGTAGCTCCAGTTCAGCAGCAATCATTCAAAGAAGTGATAAATAAGACTATTCAAACAAAGGATGAACTTCGTTTATCGCAACCAGTTACAGGAGTTAAAGAATTTGAAAGAAGCAATGAAACACGCAATACTCCCATCAATAAGGAACTATCATCATCTAACTTAATTCTTAATAAAATAGCAAATGATGAAGTGAGTGTTAATGTCTTTATTCCTCAAGCATCAACTGCTAAATATGAGCCTGAATACCTTCTTCAACACCATGATTTTGAAGCTAATGTCTTAAAATATCAAGTAGACCAATACAATGAGATTCGTTTTGAATATACAGGTGATTTTATATACGTCCCTATCAAATCAGAAACAAACCACGAGGAGTAAACCATGATGGAAATTACAAGCAAGTTCTTTGGAGTCACACCGATTCATCCCGATACTATCGTCACGATGATTCAACCAATCTATGGTTTTGAAGATGCAAAAAGCTATACTATCATCACTGATCAAGAAATAGGGAATAGTATTTTATGGTTTCAATCCATCGAGCAAACAGAAACATGTTTCATTCTTGCGAATCCTCAAGCTTTTGCTTTAAAAACACCTATTAGTCTATCCTCGGATATTTTAGATTTATTTCAAGTATCTTCGATTGAAGATCTTGATTTCGCCTACATCATTAATATTAAAGAATCCTTAGAAACGGCTACAGTGAATCTTAAAAGTCCTATCGTTTTTAATCCAGTCACTAAGAAAGCCGCTCAAATTATCCTTAACGAAGATTTACCACTTCGTGAAAGGTTGACAGTGCCATGTTAGTACTATCTCGTAAAGAAAAAGAATCAATCATTATTGGGGATAACATTGAAATTGTTATTCAATCCATTGATAAAGATAATGTAAAGATTGCAATCATTGCTCCTAAAGAAATCAAAGTGTTTCGTAAGGAACTCATTGAACAAGTAACGAGTGAAAATCAACAAGCAGTTGTCTCTATTGATCGCTCTAAACTTATTTCAATGCTTAATCCCAAGAAGGACGTAAACGATGAGTGAGAAGCGTGGGATTGAAGACTTAACTCATAAGTATGAACTGCTAGAACAATACGAACAACTTTCAATGTTGATGAAAAATGAACCCATTGAACAGTGGGAAGCCATTGTAGATCAAAAGAATGATTTAATAACAAAGATTAATCAAGTCAATGTGCATATTGCCCATTTGCCACCACATGGGGATGATGCAATAAATATAAAAAAAGACATACAAATCAAATTAATGCAAATACAACAACTGGATGCTGAATTAACGCAAATGGCATCACAAGCTAAACAAGATTTGGTTGCTTCTATGAAGAAGAATAATCAAAACCCAAAGATACAAAAATACATTGCGAATACTAAAGATATTTAATTTTAATGAAGGAGGGAAGATAAGGTGTACATAAATAATAACCGCAATTCGATGAATGCTGCTCCTAGAGGAACTCTAGGATTAGCCACTGGAATGGATAGTGAATCTGTCATTAATGGTATGCTACAGCCAACACGTTATAAGATTGATAAGCAACTTGGTTTAAAGCAGCAAATCCAATGGAAACAAGATCAGTATCGCTCGTTCATTACTAAACTCAATGGACTCCAACAAAAATATCTTTCTTTTCAAAATCCCTCTAGTAATCTTCTTTCAACATCATTTTACAGTCGTAAATTAGTCACTTCATCTTCGAGTAAAGTTAGCGCAACTGCTAATCAATTTGCACCTTCAAATGTAACGATAGATCGTGTGACTCAGCTTGCTCAACCGACTGTATTAAAAGGACTTCAAAACATTACTCGAGATATTCGCTTGACTGTCAATGAATCTTCACTAAGTGCACAAAATGAGATAAATGTAACCTTAGATGGGGTCACTAAAAAGATTAGTTTTAGTGGTGGAAATCATGATTCAGTGATATCACAACTTAACTCACAACTATCCAATGCTTTTGGAGGTGCAGTGACTATTGGTTTAGACGGTACAGTAAATGCCAATAACCATCGTCAAGTCACATTGAGTGGTCAAGCTTCTGTTCTAACGGGCTTAGGTCTTTCTGGTACAACTTCAAACTTTGTTCGTATGGATGCGTCCTTAGGAAGTATTAACACACAACAACCTCTTTTAGGTGAAGCACACACTATCACCATTAACGGGGTTGATGTATCCTTTAAATCTACTGATACCATTTCTTCAGTACTCAATTCTATTAACCGTAGTGAAGCAGGGGTTACTGCATCCTACTCTACCATCACTGATGCATTTGAATTAACTTCAAAGGTATCAGGTTCTGGGGTTGGAATAAGTATCGCTGATAAAGTAGGGAACTTTACCCAATCCATGTTTAATACTGGTTCCACATCGTCTGTGCAATCAAAGCGAATGGTGATGACTTCTCCATTATTAAGCACGGGTGTAACTGATCCTTTAGATTACACATTATCCTTTGAAATCATGGTGGATAGTGTTAATCAATCATTCACATTACCAACATTACCTGAAGGTGAAGAATATGATTTAGAAAAAGCAGTGACTGCTTTAAATACACTTCTTAGTCAAAGAAGTAGTACAAGTGATATTCAATTATCAGTTTCAGGGGTTAATCAACTAAGTCTAACTTCTCCAACTAAGCTTGTCTCATTTAGTGCAGGGAGTGGTTTACATTCCGATTTAGGTTTTGAACTACAAACTAATGAAATCCAAGATACAACCACACTTGAAAATATAAGTCTAACAGGGAAGCTCACAGTTAATGGAGTTGTAAGTACTTTTGATTCAAGTAGTACTGTGGCTGATTTAAAAGCATTTCTACAAGCTAATGATGTTACTCTTAATATCACAGATCATTCATTTGATTTGTCATCACTTTCATCATTGAACTTAAGTGGAGATATGGTCTCTAGTCTCTTTGGAGTGTCACAAGTGTCCTTAAATCAATCAATAGGAACTGCAACAGTAGTTGATGGTCGCAATGCAGTATTAAGCGTCAATGGCACGACAATTGAGCGCAACAGTAATTCCTTTGAAGTTAATGGCTATCGTTTAAACATAAGTGCCACAAGTGATGAAGCAATCACAATATCATCCACAAACAATGTGGATGAGACACTGAATACCATAAAAGCATTTATTGGTGAGTACAATGAATTCATTGATGAAATTCATCGTGTTACTCAAGAAAAGACAGAATTCAGAGATTATCCTCCTTTAACTGAGGCTCAAAAAGGGGAAATGAGTGAGAATGAGATTAAGATTTGGGAAGAGAAAGCAAAAACTGGTTTACTTCGAAGTGATCGCACATTAACATCAATTGTTTCTTCACTTCGTCAAATCATGTTCAATCGTCCTGATGGTTCAAGTATTTCATTGTCAGATATTGGTATAACTTCAGGTAACTATGCAACAAGAGGAAAACTTACGATTGATGAAGCTAAGCTAAGAAGTAGTCTTGAAGATAACAATGAAGCAGTGACCACGTTATTTGCACATAGTCAAAGTGGAATAGCTCAACAAATTGATAAAGTTATGAAAGGTGCTATCCAAACATCAAGTACTAATCCTGGTAGTTTGGTTCGCTTAGCAGGAATGATAAATACTTCAAGTGTGATTAAGAACCAGTTGTCCGAACAAATGACGGCCATTGATAAAGTTATAGCAAACCTTAATAGAACATACGACGCACAGAAAGAAAGGTATTGGAGACAGTTTAGTCGCCTTGAATCCGTCATCAGTAAGATGAATGCTCAAAGCACTTGGTTGTCACAACAGACAGGAATGTAACCATGAATAATGCATATCTCAATTATCAAAGCCAATCCATTCAAACAATGACACAAGGGGAAATGATTAATGCTTTGTTTGAAGGGTTGATCAAGAACTGTAACTTTGCGATAGCTTATATGGAAAGTAAAAACTATGCAAGTTGTCACATGTCGATCGTGAAAGCACAAGACATTGTTCTATATCTAGCATCAACCTTAAACCCTAAGATTGAAGTAAGTCAAAATCTATTTTCAATGTATGATTACTTTGGAGCACAACTTGTGGATGCGAATGTGAAGAAAGAACCTTCTTATATTCAAACGATCTTGCCTATGATTGAAGAACTTAAACAAACTTTCTCTCAAGCTGATCGCATTTCACGAGCGAATAACGCAAGTAAATAACTAAATATATAGATGAATTATTAACCACATAAAAATGTGGTTATTTTTCTTGACAATAGTGTATGCCACACACTATAATGTGTATAACAGGTGGTGATGATATGAAAGAGTTAATAGAAAGTTATTTTTTAGAATTACGTCGAGGGGTGTTAATCTTAGGAGTGCTTAGTCAATTAGCCAATAAAGAATATGGTTACTCACTCATTCAAAAACTACAGGATAATCACTTTGAGATTGAAGCAGGAACACTCTATCCGCTACTACGTCGGCTTGAGAAACAAGGACTATTAGAAAGTTCATGGGAACTTATCGAGAATCGACCAAGAAGGTATTATCAGATTAGTGAACAAGGAGTCATTCTGTACGAACAGCTCAAGAAAGAATACTTTGATATGAATGCAATTATTAGTCAACTTACACAAGGAGAAAGAACATGAAAAACGTTGAAATTTATGTTTCTGAAGTCGTCAAGTATCTCCCTCGTCAACTTAGAGACGAAGTTAAAACAGAGCTATTATCTCAAATTATGGATATGGTTGAAGAATCAGAAGGAGATGAGAAAGCTGTTAATGCTATCTTAGAAAGCATGGGTTCACCTAAAACATTAGCGGATCGCTATCTCAATAAAGAAAAGAGTTTAATTGGTCCTCGATACTATGATACATACATGATGATTGTAAAGATTGTGATGTTTGCATTAGCAATAGCCTTTTCAGTCACATTTGCAATTAAGTTAATATTTTCAGATAACTTTACCTTCTGGATGATTCTTGAATATCCAATGTCACTATTAAATGCTGCCATCATGGGATTTGCATATGTCACCATCATCTTTGCATTTATTGAGAGAAATCAAGTTAAAACAGATGACATCGACTTGAATCAAAAACCTTGGACCATTGTTGATCTTCCTAAAGAAAGCATTGATTCCCCAACTCATCGTTTTGAGAACATTTTTGAAATTGGCCAAGTGACCATCTTGATGTTTGTTATTAATTTTCAACCTCAACTGATTGGTATTTATAGCTCAATAGTTAATCAAGGAGAAACTACTTGGACTGTTACCCCTCTATTAAATGAGATAACACGTGGTTCTTGGATTATCTGGGTTAATGCCTGGCTTATTATGCTATTGATTAGTGGGGTTATCAAAGCAATCTTTCGTTTAGGAAAGAAGCAAAGATTGTTGTATTCATCACTCTTTGAATTCATTGCCTTAGTCATCTTTATGTTCATCGTGATCACTCAAAAGGTTATCGTTGACAATGTTGCAGGACTTATTGCTCCAGGAAATGCATCTTTTGAACAACTGGTGAATAGAGGTTCATTGGTGTTGTTGATTGTGATTCTCACATTAAGTCTCTTTGAAATCATTCGAAAAGTCCTCAAAGCCATTAAGCTTACAACGTGATAGAAAATATCACGTTTTTCTTTAATGCGCTACATAAAGGTTGACAACTTACTCATATATGGTACACTTATAACGCTATCAAAACCAAAGACAGTAACGGCCAAATCGGGCTTAATCATGTTACCGAGGAAAAAGATCAACTTTTTGCTCGTGTCTCTAGATACGAGTTTATTAATTTGTAGGGTTTGATACAAAACAAGAAGGAGGTAACAACCCAATGAATCAAGCGGTCATTGATGCGAAAAAACTCGTTGTTGAAGAAATTCAATCGAAAATCGCAACAAGTTCATCTACAGTCGTAGTTGAATATCGTGGTTTATCTGTGGCTCAACTCACTACCCTTCGTCGTAAGCTTCGCGCTGAGAACATTGATTTCAAAGTCTACAAGAACTCAATGTCACAACGTGCTGCTGAAGCAAGTGGATATAGTGATTTAGCTGCAACCTTAACCGGACCAAACGCAATGGCATTCTCAGACGATGCAGTTGCACCAGCTCGTGTTTTAGCTGAATTCGCTAAGAAGAATAAAGCACTCGTTATTAAAAGCGGAGTTGTTGAAGGAAGAGTTGTTGACGCTGCTGGCTTAAGCACAATCGCAACACTACCAAACCGCGACGGAATGATTTCCATGTTACTTGGAATGTTCCAATCACCAGTACGCAATTTTGCGTACGCAGTACAGCAAATTGCTGACCAAAAAGAACAATAGGAGGATCCATTATCATGGCAAAATTAACTGCAACTCAAGTCATTGAGTCCTTAAAGGAAATGACGATCTTAGAATTAAACGACCTCGTTAAAGCAATCGAAGAAGAATTCGGTGTAACTGCTGCTGCTCCAGCTGCTGCTGCTGCTGTTGCTGCTGCTCCAGTTGAAGAAGAAATCAAAGACGTATCTGTAATCTTAAAAGAAGTTGGCGCATCAAAAGTTGGTGTTATCAAAGTTGTTCGCGAAATCACAGGCTTAGGCTTAGTTGAAGCGAAAGGCTTAGTTGACAAAGCTCCAATTGCAATCAAAGAAAACTTAAGACCAGAAGCTGCTGATGAAATCAAAGCTAAACTTGTTGAAGCTGGCGCAACTGTAGAAATTAAGTAATCATTTCACTCAAAACGTTTTGCAACTTAAGTTGCGCGTGGAGGTGAACCATGAATCATTATTTTAAATCAACGCATAAAAACCCTTTAAACCGGAAAAGGATTCTTTTCCGGTTTTTGGGCGTTGATATGGAATTTGAAAGTCATGAGAATATCTTTTCAAAAGATCATGTGGATGAAGGGACTCAGTTATTGCTGAGTACACTTCCAACACTTCAAAATGAATTAGAAATATTAGATTTAGGATGTGGATATGGTGTTGTTGGAATCTCTGTTAAGAAGGTTTACAAACAAACTAATGTACTATGTTCCGACATAAATGAAGATGCTTTAGCATTATGTGAATTAAATGCTAACTTAAATGAAGTTGATATTCAGTGTATTCATAGTAATGGTTTTCAAAACATCCATCAATCTTTTGATTGGGTCTTGTTTAACCCACCTATACGGGTAGGTAAAGCTATATTGCTTCCTTTATATCTTGAGTGTATGAAACATCTCAAAGAACAAGGAACCTTATGGATGGTCATTAGAAAAGACAAAGGTGCTCAAAGTACAATGAATTTTCTAATTAATCAAGGATATCAAGTAAAAAAGGTAACCCAAGACAAAGGCTTTTGGATTATTGCATGTATACATTGACTTTTAAGAGGAAGTTTGTTAAAATTAGAAATTGCTTAATCAATAATTATAATAGGGGATTCATACCCTTTTGTGGTTGTGATTGATTTAGGAAAGGAAGGCTTGCATGAGTATTAAACAGTCATATCGCCTGACAAAATTTGGAAGTAAAGCTCAACGCAGAGATTATTCAAAAGTCTCTGGAGAACACGATTTACCTAACTTAGTAGAGATTCAAACTGATTCCTTCGAATGGTTTCAAAAGACGGGAATACAAGAAGTGTTTGATGAGATTTATCCGATTGAAAACTATAACAAAAATATTAGACTTGAGTTTTTAGATTACTGGTTCGAGAAACCAAAATATGATGTGCTTGAATGCAAAATTAGAGAGGCAAACTATGCCGCTCCTTTACGTGCGAAAATGAAGCTCACAATCTTAGATTCTCAAACTAAAGAACTTATTGAAAAAGTGGAAGAAATATTCTTAGGAGATTTCCCATTGATGACTGAATCAGGAACATTCATTGTGAATGGTGCTGAACGTGTCATTGTTTCCCAAATTGTTCGCTCTCCTGGAGCTTATTATGAATTAACTACTGAAGATAAATCGAATAAAGAAATCTTTATGGCAGAAGTCATTCCATCACGTGGGACTTGGCTTGAGTTCTTAACTGATGCTCGTAAACAAGCATTAGGACGCATTATTAATATGCGTGTTGATCGTAAACGTAAAATCTTATCGACTATTCTAATGAAAGCAATTGGTTTATCGCTTGATTTAGAAAAAGGGGAAGATGGTCTTGAAACACAAAGCTTCAAGCAGTTTTTACGCACTTTAAAACTTCCAGTTCATGAAGATTTAGAAGTCCTTTCAGAGCAACGTGAATTCTTAAATCAATACATCCTTTTATATGCTGCATATTTTGGTAATTATGAAGAAGTTGCTAATACACTTGTTAGCGATAAAGTTAAAACAACTCAAGAAGCAATGTTATCTCTATATGAGAATCAACGTTCTGATGAAGTTGCAACTTTAGATGGTGCTATTAACTTACTTAATGCAAAATTCTTCGATTATCGTCGTTATGACTTAACTAAAGCGGGTCGTTACAAACTTAATAAGAAACTTTCTGCTGCAAACCGTACTGAAGGTCATGTGTTCAATGAAGACATTATTGATCATAACGGTGTTGTTGTCTTTGAAAAAGGAACACGTGTTACACGTAATGTGCGTAATGAACTAAGAGATATCTTAGCTGCTGGACATTACATGAATGCATTCCCTATCAATCACTTGTTTGCACATCCAGATACAGTATCTGTAAGTCCATCACTTAACCTTGCATTGAGAAATCGTGTTGTTGCAAATGACATTGTTTTATCAACTGGTGAAGTTATTGAGCGTGGAACTGTATTAACAGATAAAGAAATCGTTCAAGTTCAATCACTATCAACAATTGATGTATTTGGTGGGGTAGTCGCAAATGAAGTTTCAGTGAATGCTGAAAATCTTCGTTCAACCATCAATTATGGACAAAGACTCTTTGTTCTTAATCGTATATTAGTGGATGGGGTCGACTTTAGTGTAGATGATAAGATTGTTGTTAAACCTTTCCCATTCTTATCAGAATCAAAAGACAAAATTACTTCACTTCCTAACAAACATGTGGATGCATTATTAAAACTTGCTCTTGAAGGTCATGATATTAAGATGTATCTAGTTGGAGCTGCAGTTCAAGAACTACGTATTTTAGTGGATGATTCCGATCATGAAGTTAAGATTTGTGGTATTGATCCATTATCTCAAGCGAAGACAGTCACTGTCTCTGACATGATTGTTTCCTTCTCATACTTATTCAATATGTTTGATGGTGTTGGTGATGTTGATGATATTGACCAATTAGGTAACCGTCGTATTCGTACTGTTGGAGAACTTATTCAAAACCAATTCCGTATTGGATTATCTCGTATGGAACGTGTTGTTAAAGAAAGAATGTCTATTACAGAAGTGGCAGCATTAACGCCTAAAAACTTAACTAACATTCGTCCATTAACAGCTTCAATTAAAGAATTCTTCTCATCCTCACAGTTATCTCAATTTATGGATCAAACTAATCCACTTGCTGAGTTAACGAATAAACGTCGTATTTCTGCCTTAGGACCTGGGGGATTAACCCGTGAGCGTGCTGGTTATGAAGTGCGTGACGTTCATTCATCTCACTATGGTCGTATTTGTCCAGTAGAAACACCAGAAGGACCTAACATTGGTCTTATCTCAAACTTAACAACTTATGGTCGTGTGAATGAATATGGATTTATTCAAACACCGTATCGTAAAGTTAATAAAGATTTTAGTGTATCTGATGAAGTAATCTACTTATCATCCGATGACGAATTTGATTACGTTATTGCGCAAGCAAACGAGGTTGTTAATCGTTTCCTTGTAAATGATCGCGTTGTTGTTCGTCATAAAGGTGAAAACGTTATTATGCCTAAAGAAGAAGTAGAACTTGCAGACGTTTCACCTAAGCAAATNNATTAAGCCTGATTCTCCATTTGTAGGAACAGGAATTGAGTATCGTGTGGCGAAGGATTCTGGAAGTGCCATGATTTCAAAAGTGGATGGTGTTGTTACTTATGTTGATGGTAAGAAAATTATCGTTAGCAGCAGTGAAGGGGATGTTGTTCATACTACTCAAAAATTCCGTCGTTCTAACCAAGGAACGTCAATTAATCAAATACCTATTGTTGAAAAAGGAGATCGTGTTGTTAAAGGGGAAATCTTAGCAGATGGACCTGCTATGCAAAACGGGGAACTTGCTTTAGGACAAAACGTTACCATTGCCTTTATGACATGGTATGGTTACAACTATGAAGATGCGGTCATCATGAGTGAGCGCTTAGTTAAAGAAGATGTTTATACATCCGTTCATATTGAAGAATATGATATTGAGATTCGTGATACAAAACTTGGACCTGAGGAAATCACTCGTGATATTCCAAACGTTTCCGAAAATGCATGTCGTCATCTTACTTCAGAAGGAATCGTCATGATTGGTTCAGAAGTAAAAGAAGGGGATGTCTTAGTTGGAAAAGTAACTCCTAAGGGTCAATCTGAAATTACTCCTGAAGAAAAGCTTCTTTTAGCAATCTTTGGTGAGAAATCACGTGAAGTACGTGATAACTCATTAAAAGTTCCTCATGGTGGTAATGGTATTGTTCAAGATGTCAAACGTTTCACACGTAAAGATGGTCATGATTTACCTCCAGGGGTTAATGAAATTGTTAAAGTCTTAATCGTTCAAAAACGTAAAATCTCCGAAGGGGATAAAATGGCTGGACGTCACGGTAATAAAGGGGTTATTTCTAAGATCCTTCCTGCTGAAGATATGCCATTCCTTCCTGATGGAACACCAATTGATATCATGTTGAATCCATTTGGGGTTCCTTCACGTATGAATATTGGTCAAGTATTAGAGATTCATCTTGGTATGGCAGCGAAGAAACTTGGTGTGAAGTTTGCGACTCCAGTATTCGATGGTATCAACAATGATGAACTTAAAGCAATTATGGCAGAAGCTGAAATGGCTGAAGATGGTAAGACTGTGTTATATGATGGTCGTACTGGTGAAGCCTTTGATGAGCGTATCTCTGTAGGTGTAATGTATATGATTAAACTTGCCCACATGGTCGACGATAAGTTACATGCTCGTGCGACTGGTCCTTATTCCTTAGTGACTCAACAGCCACTTGGTGGTAAAGCTCAGAATGGTGGACAACGTTTTGGAGAAATGGAAGTTTGGGCTCTTGAGGCTTATGGTGCATCACGTGCACTTCAAGAGATTCTTACTATCAAATCTGATGATATCTTAGGACGTACTAAAACGTATGAAGCTATTATTAAGGGTAAAGATATTCCTGAAGCATCAATTCCTGAATCATTTAGAGTATTAACTCACGAATTACAAGCTCTTGCCATTGACGTTAAGTTACTTGGTGAAACTGGAAGTGAGATTGATCTTAGAAAAATGAATGCCGATGAAGTTGAAGTACTCGCCGATATTGAAGCTCGCAGCGAGATCGAACATATATACAGTGTGGATGAGGAAGATATTCCAGAACCTGCTGTCGATGTCGACATCGATGTTGAATTAGAGAACTAACAAAGGAGGCTCAATATGTCAGTAAATCAGTTTGCCTCGATTCAAATTGGATTAGCATCTCCAGAACGAATCCGTGAATGGTCGTATGGAATTGTTACCAAACCTGAAACGATTAACTATCGCTCACAAAAGCCTGAACCAGATGGTTTGTTTTGTGAAAGAATTTTCGGTCCTTCCAAGGATTGGGAATGTCATTGCGGTAAATATAAAAAAGTTAGATATAAAGGCGTTGTTTGTGACAAGTGTGGCGTAGAAGTTACAAAGTCCAATGTACGTCGTGAACGCATGGGTAGCATTGAACTTGCTGCTCCTGTGGCTCATATATGGTATTTACGTGGAATTCCTTCACGTATGAGCTTACTCTTAAATATCCCTCCTAAACAACTTGAAGAAGTCGTGTATTTCGTTTCTTGGGTTGTGACTGATCCTAAAGGGACAAACTTAGACTATAAGCAAATTATTTCTGAAAAAGATCTACGTGAATACAATGAACAGTATGGTCGTGGTAGTTTTACTGCGCAAAGTGGTGCTGAGGCAGTAAAAACCTTATTATCACAAATTGATCTTGACAGCGAACATTCAAAGATAATTAAAGATCTTGAAGGAGCTGTGAATGAAAAGCGTAAGAAACTTATCAAACGTCTTGAGACAGTCGATGCATTCATTAACTCTGATAACAAACCTGAATGGATGGTTCTTGATGTCCTTCCAGTGATTCCACCGGATTTACGTCCGATGTTGCAACTTGATGGTGGACGTTTCGCTTCTAGTGACTTAAATGACTTATATCGTCGTGTTATCACACGTAATAATCGTTTAAGAAAACTATTAGATTTAGGAACACCTGCGATTATCGTTCAAAACGAAAAGCGTATGTTACAAGAAGC
>DITO01000075.1:0-3269 GCA_002422065.1 Erysipelotrichaceae bacterium UBA6182
AAAAACCAATATTTTCTCAAAAAGATTAAAACTGTGATTACTTCATATTTATCCATTTCCTTTGACTTTCAAACAAAGTAACCGTTTACATCACAGAACTTTCACAATTTCATTAAGATTTCACTGACAAATCTCTTGTTTTTAATGATTTAGAGGAGTAAAGTGTAAACTAATTTGATGTTCAAAGTTTGAAGGTCAAAGTAAATAAAAAAGGAGAATATAATTATGTTTGAACAAGTTAAAAAAGTACTCGTGGATGCAGTCCATGTGGATGACGCTCTCGTCGTTCCTACTGCCACTCTGAAGGATGATCTTGGTATTGATTCTTTAGCCGCTGTTGAACTTGCCCTTGAACTTGAAACAAGCTTTGATGTTCGCATTGAAGATGCTGAGCTTGCAAATCTTGTAACTGTGCAAGATGTGGTTGAACTCGTCACAACCAAACTTAACTAAGGGTGGCCACACCCTTAGTCTTTTTTATATAGAAAGATCCTTATGATGAAAGATAAACAAACAATAAAAACCATCATTGATTTATTTGAATCAAGTGATGTTGCAAAAATGGAATTAGAACTTGAAGGCTTTAAGATAAAACTTGAGAAGGCACAAACTGTTGTTATGCACCCTGTGCAACAAACATCCTCTGCCCCATCCTTTAGTTCACCTCAACCTACACTTACTGAAGAAAAAAGTGTCATTAATGAACCTGTTTTAGGTCATGACATTAAAGCTCCTTTAGTTGGTACTTTTTATCATTGTGCTTCACCTACCAGTGATCCTTTTGTGAAGGTTGGCGATCGTGTTAAAAAAGGTCAAGTCGTCGGTGTTATCGAAGCAATGAAAGTCATGAATGAAGTGACCTCCCCTTTTGATGGTGTTATTACTCATACCTTGACGGCTAATAATTCTTCAGTATCTTTTGGACAAGTACTTTATAAGGTCGATGCTCATGATTAAAAAGATGTTGATTGCGAATCGTGGTGAGATTGCGGTAAGAATTATGCGCACCTGCAAAGAAATGAACATCATGACCGTCGCTATCTATTCACTTGCTGATGAAGAAAGCTATCATGTTAAGTTTGCTGATGAAGCAATCTGTGTGGGTGAAGCTCATGCTTCAAGTTCTTATCTTAATATGAATAATATTATCATGGCTGCATTAAATAGTGGCTGTGATGCCATTCATCCAGGATTTGGTTTCTTAAGTGAAAATGCCATCTTTGCCTCTTTAGTAACCCAAGTCGGTTTAATCTTTGTGGGTCCTAGTGCTCATCTTATTGAACTGATGGGTAACAAGGTAAAGGCTAAACAAGCAATGATTGAAGCACGCATCCCTGTGATTCCAGGATCTGTAGGGGCTATTAAAGACTTTAGTGAATGTGAAAGCATTGCGAATAAGATAGGATATCCTCTCATGATTAAAGCTGCCGCAGGTGGTGGTGGTAAAGGAATGCGCTTTGTCTTTGAGAAACAAGACCTAGAAAATGCCTTCAATAGTGCTAAACAAGAAGCTAAGGCAGCCTTTGGGGATGATGAAATGTATGTTGAGCGCTATTTTACGCAAACCAAACATGTTGAAGTCCAGATTATTGCCGACAAACATGGACATGTCTTGCATTTGTTTGAGCGTGATTGCTCCTTTCAAAGACGTCATCAGAAAGTTATTGAAGAAGCACCTTGTGTTGCGCTAACTAAACTACAACGAAGAAAACTACTCAGTGATGCGGTAAGAGCTGCAAAAGCTGTAGGCTATGATAGTGTAGGAACCATTGAATTCCTCATGGATTCAACAGGACAAACCTACTTCATGGAAATGAATACACGCATCCAAGTTGAACACCCGGTCAGTGAAATGATTACGGGGATTGATATTATTAAAGCAATGATTTTAGCTGCTCAAGGTAAACCTTTACCTTTTACTCAAAAAGATGTGGTTGTGCATGGCACAAGCATTGAATGTCGTATTAATGCTGAAAATATACGAGCTAACTTTGCTCCTAGTCCTGGAACTATTTCTTTTATGCATGTTCCTTTTGGAGCTCATGTTCGTATTGAAACAGCCATGTATCAAGGAGCAACGATTACTCCTTACTATGATTCTATGATTCTTAAACTTATTGTCTGGGGTCAAACCCGTTTAGAAGCCATTAAAAGAATGCGAGGCGCACTAGAGGAACTCCTCATTGAAGGAGTACACACAAATATTGAGTTTCATTATCTTGTGTTACACCAAAAAGAATTCATTGACGGACGTTATACTACAGAATATGCCAGTTCATTCATAAAGGAGTTGAACACAGTTGAAGAATTTATTCGAACAACGTAAAAAACAAATCTCAGGGTTTAAAACCATCATGAATGTTACAAGACACTTGGTGGCTAAAAAAGAAATGCCTGATGATGTTATTCATGTATGTAGCCATTGTCATAAGCCTTCCACACTGACACATCATCATGCTCATCTTAAAGTATGTGTTCACTGTGATGCCCATGAAAGACTTACTGCATATGAGCGTGTGAGTCACATTGTGGATGAAGGATCATTTACTTCAATGTGGGATGAATTAAGTACGCCTATATCTTATGACTTTCCTGAATATCAGAAAAAATTATCACAGGCAAAGCTACAGTCTAATCTGAATGAAGCCGTGCTTGTGGGAGAAGCAAGCATATCTAACCATAAAGTAGCACTAGGAATTATGGATGCTAACTTTATGATGGGGAGTATGGGTTCACTTGTGGGTGAACTTGTGACACGACTTATTGAGTATGCTGTAGAACATAAGCTTCCACTTATCCTCTTTACTGCTTCAGGGGGTGCACGAATGCAAGAAGGGATTATATCTCTACTTCAAATGGCAAAGACGACTCAAGCCATGGCGAAGCATCATGAAGCAGGTCTCTTGAGTATTGTTGTCCTAACTCACCCGACAACGGGAGGTGTAAGTGCTAGTTTTGCAATGCTAGGAGATTTTACTTTAGCTGAACCTCATGCCTTAGTTGGTTTTGCTGGAAAGCGAGTGATTGAGAAAACAATTCAACAAACCTTACCTGATCATTTTCAGAGTGCTGAATTTGGATTAGACCAAGGATTTATTGACATGATTGTTCATCGTAAAGATTTAAAAGAAACCTTATCCTATGTCTTATCATGGGTGAAAGGAGAAAACCATGCGCCTACAAGCTTATGATCATGTAATGATTGCACGTGATAAAGATCGCATTAAAGGTAAAGGCCTTGTTGATGCCTTATGTGATGATTTTAAAGA
>DITO01000075.1:3274-18982 GCA_002422065.1 Erysipelotrichaceae bacterium UBA6182
CGGTTAATACTCAAGACAATGTTCATAAAAACTTTGGTATGAATCAACCTGAAGGCTTTAGAAAAGCAATACGTTGTGTTAAGCTCGCAAATAAACTGCGTATCCCTATTGTCAGTATTGTGGATACTCCTGGAGCCTATCCAGGGCTTGGAGCTGAAGAGCGAGGTCAACATAGTGCGATTGCACATTGTTTACTTGCCTTTGCGCAAGCAAGTGTTCCGATTGTCACGATTGTCTTATCTGAAGGAGGTAGTGGTGGTGCATTGGCTTTAAGTATTGCTAATCATATCATGATGTTTGAACATGCTATCTACTCCATTCTATCTCCTGAAGGTTTTGCTTCAATCTTATATAAAGATGCTTCTAAATCAAAAGAAGTGGCTGAACTTATGGGATTAACATCATATGACTTATTTAACGTTGGATTTGTAGATGAGATTATCGATGAGTCAATTTCAATGCAAGATGCGATTAAGACATGTAAAAAGTTGTGTGTAACTCAACTAAAGCATCTTAAGTCACAAAGTAGTGAGTGGATCATATCTCAGAAACAAGCAAAGTTTAGAAAGAGTGGGTCTGATTATGGGATTTAAATGCAGCGCAATGGGCCATGCCCTTGGAGAGCGCATCTTAACGAATCATGAATTATCACAAATGGTAGACACAACGCACGAATGGATAGAAGCGCGAACAGGAATACAACAACGTCACATTAGTGATACTCAAAATACATCTGATTTAGGGGCACAAGCACTTATAAATGCCTGTGAGCGATACGATATTGATTTGAATAGTATTGAAGCGATTATTGTCGCAACAATGACACCAGATAGTTATACTCCTTCAACTGCATCACTCATTCAAGCAAAAGTAGGACTTAATCCTACTAAGCTAATGGCGTTTGATGTGAATGTTGCCTGTAGTGGATTTGTGGTCGCTCTTGATCTTACAAGTGCTTTACTTGAAACTAAACGATTTAAACGTATTGCGATTATAGGAGCTGAGGTTTTCTCTAAAATTATTGATTGGGAAGATCGCGGGACGTGTATCTTATTTGGTGATGGTGCTGGGGCGATGATTTGTGATTACGATGCTACAAGACCGTTATGTGTCAGTGTTAACCATAGTGAAGGTGATATTGATCAAACACTTCAGGCTTGTGGTGTACCTTTACTTAAAGGAGACCAAACCAAACAAGTAATCACTATGAAAGGAAAAGATGTCTATCGCTTTGCGGTGGATGTTATTCCTAAAGTCATGCATGAATGCCTAGAGAGTGCTCATCTTGATCTTAAAGATATCGATCACTTTGTCCTTCACCAAGCTAACCAAAGAATTATTGATTATGCTTTAAAGAAACTTGAGATTGATCCTAGTCGAAGTATTTCTAATATTGCGTTAGTTGGAAATACATCAGCTGCTTCAATCCCCATTGCTTTGTCGATGGCTTTAGAAAACAAAACCGTTCATTTTAACGAGCGTATACTGTGTGTTGGTTTTGGAGGCGGTCTAAGTTATGGTGCCTCAACCTTCATTCTATAAAAAAGGAGAACTCATGTTACTTCATGAAATACTAGGGATTAAGTATCCCATTATTCAAGGGGCTATGGCTCATATTGCTACCCCAGAATTTGCAGCTACAGTATCGAATACTGGAGCTTTAGGCATTGTTGCAACCGGAACAATGGATGCAGCACGTGCTGAAGAAGCTATCTTAAAATGTAAATCACTCACCGATAAACCTTTCGGTGTTAACTTAATGCTTATGAATCCTCATTGTGATGCCATTGTGGAAATCATTATCAAACATAAACCTGTGATTGTGACGACAGGAGCAGGTAATCCCGGACCGTATATTCCTCGATTAAAAGAAGCAGGGATTAAAGTAGTTCCGATTGTGCCTACAGTTTCACTTGCTCGACGTCTTGAACAAGTGGGTGCTGACATGATCATTGTGGAAGGTACTGAATCGGGAGGACATGTTGGGGAAATGACAACCTTAACCTTAGTTCCTCAAGCTGTTGATGCATTAAAGATTCCTGTGATTGCAGCTGGTGGGATAGCAGATGGTCGTACGATGGCTGCGGTGTTAAATCTTGGGGCAATTGGGGTACAAGTAGGCACTGTCTTACTGACAGCTCATGAATGTCCATGTCATGACAACTACAAACAAGCTGTCATTAATGCTAAGGATTCAGATACGGTTGTGACTGGTCGTAGTGTTGGGGCACCGGTTCGTATCTTAAAGAATCAAATGTCAACGGAGTATATTAAACGTGAAAAACTAGGAACGACACGTGATGAGTTAGAACACTTAACCTTAGGTTCACTTCGTCGTGCGGTGTTTGAAGGTGATATGAAGACAGGATCACTGATGATGGGACAAATTGCAGGGATGATGAAAACACTGCGTCCAATCCAGCAAATCTTTGATGATATGATTCGTGAAACTAAAGAACAGGCAAAACGATTTAAAGAAATCGATGATGCACTATGAAGATTGCCTTACTTTTTCCTGGACAAGGTGCGCAAAAGATGGGGATGGGCCTAGATTTCTATGAGTCCTTTCCTCATGTACAAGCTATTTATGATGAGTTTCCTCTTATTCGAGATATATGTTTTAAGAATGAGAATGATGGTTTATCACACACCTTAACAACCCAACAAGCCATACTACTTACGAGTGTGAGTATGGCATCTTTACTTAAGAAGCATCTTTCTATTAGTGCCATGGCAGGATTGTCTTTAGGTGAATACAGTGCGTTAGTTAGCTCTGAAGCACTATCTCTTGAAGATGCTATACCACTTATTCAAAAACGAGGAAGTTTAATGCAAGAAGCACTTAAGGATCATGAAACTGGTATGAGTGCGATTATTAGTGAAGAACTAGAACTGATTAAGAAGATTGTAGCGGAAGCGAATCGGGTTGGAGTATGTTCTATTGCGAACATTAACGCCCCAAATCAAGTGGTGATGAGTGGTTCTAAAGAAGCACTTGATTATGCCAAAACAAAACTTATGGAAGCAGGTATTCGTAAAGTGATTCCACTTCGTGTTGCTGGAGCCTTTCATAGTGCGTATTTAAAAGATGTATCACAACCTCTAAAAGAAGCACTGCAAGACGTTGTATGGGATACCTCAACATGTCCAATCATTTTGAATGTGGATGCACAACCTCATACTCATAGCTTTATTGAACCGCTTAGTAAGCAAATCTATTCTTCAGTATTATGGATGGATTCGCTCAAAGCCCTTGAAGCATTAGGCATAGATACCATGATTGAAGTGGGACCCTCAAGCACTTTATCTTCTATGATAAAAGCAACTTGTCCAAACATGAATCACTATGTTGTGAATGATGTCCCTTCATTTGAAAAAACATTAAAGGAGTTATTATGAATCGACCAGTCGTCTTAATTACAGGAGCTTCTAAAGGAATTGGAGCAGCTACTGCATTAACTTTTGCCCAAGCGGGATATGACGTTGTTATTAACTATTCAAGCAGTGAGACAAGCGCAAATCAAGTAGCATCACTATGTCAAGAAGCGGGTGCACAAACGTTAGTGATCAAAGCCAATGTGGCTGATGTTCAAGATTGTAATCGCATGGTAGAAGAAACCTTAAATACTTTCTCTCGTATTGATGTTCTTGTGAACAATGCAGGGATTACAAGGGATGGTCTTTTACTTAGAATGAGTGAATCAGACTTTGATGATGTCTTGTCCATAAATCTAAAAGGAACATTTAATTGTTCAAAGCTTGTGGCTAAAGTCATGATGAAACAACGCTCTGGTGCGATTGTCAATGTTTCCTCAATTATTGGCATTGTGGGCAATGCTGGACAAGCCAATTATGCAGCTTCTAAAGCTGGGATGATAGGATTCACTAAATCATTAGCCCTTGAGTTAGGAGCACGTGGTATCCGTGTGAATGCGGTAGCTCCTGGCTTTATTGAAACCGATATGACCCACGAACTTACTCAAGAGATTAAGGATGCCATGATGAAGCGCATCCCTCTTAAATCTCTTGGACAAGTTAAAGATGTTGCGGATGGAATTCTGTTTTTAGCTCAAGCACCTTATATTAGTGCTCATACCTTAGTCATTGATGGAGGATTAACTCATGTTGGATAAACAATTAAGACGCGTCGTCGTCACAGGCCTTGGAGCTGTGACTCCCATTGGAAATACTGTAGATAGTTTTTGGAACAATGTTAAAGAAGGTACGTGTGGTATTAAACCCATTACTGCCTTTGATACATCACAGTATCGAGTAAAACTAGCTGCAAGTGTTGACCCCTTTAATATGGAAGAATACTTTACGTTAAGAGAATTAAAAACCTGTGATCGTTTTACTCAGTTCGCACGCATTAGTGCAAAACAAGCCATGTTGGATGCTAAGCTTCCAGATACAATTGATTATCACCGCTTTGGTGTCATTATCGGTTCTGGTATCGGAGGTGTTGGTAGTATTGAATCTTCCCATCTACAAATGATAGAGCGTGGTCCAACCCGTGTTACTCCATACTTCATTCCTATGGCACTTGTAAATCTCGCCGCTGGACAAGTAGCGATTGATAACCATGCTCGTGGATATTGTGCTTGTGTGGTGACTGCATGTGCTGCAGGAGCGAATGCGATTGGTGATGCCTTTCATAAAATTAAGTTTGGTTTAATGGATATTATGTTAGCGGGAGGCAGTGAAGCTTCAATTACCCCATTATCGATTGCTGGCTTTATGGTCATGCGTGCTCTTAATGAAAGCACAGATCCAAATCGTGCTTCTATTCCTTTTGATAAAGAGCGTAGTGGCTTTGTGATGGGTGAAGGTGCAGGTGTCCTTGTTCTTGAAGAATATGAGCATGCCCTAGCACGTGGTGCTCATATCTATGCTGAGATTGTGGGTTATGGAGCAACATGTGATGCTCACCATGTGACCGCACCCATTGAAAGTGGTGATGGTGGCGCACAAGCGATGATTATGGCGATGAAAGAAGCGGGTGTTCAACCAAGTGAGGTTGATTACATTAATGCTCATGGTACTTCAACACCACTTAATGATAAAACAGAAACTAAAGCGATTAAAACAGCATTAGAATCTTATTCTAGTACGGTGGCTGTATCCTCAACTAAATCAATGACAGGTCATATGCTAGGAGCAGCAGGTGCTGTCGAGGCTATTATAAGTATTAAGGCGATTGAAGAAGGATTTATTCCAGCGACGATTAATACGAATGCAGACGATCCTGAATGCGATTTAGATGTCGTTCCTCAGTCTGGTCGTCAACACAATGTCAACGTTGTCTTATCCAATTCTTTAGGATTTGGTGGACATAATGCAACACTTTGCTTTAGAAAGGTCAATTCATGAAATTAACATCCGATCAAATTCAACAAATACTCCCTCACCGTTACCCATTCCTTTATGTGGACACTGTGGTGGATACGCCTACCCCTACAAGTATTATCGCGAAGAAGAACATTACTGTTAATGAAGCTGTTTTTCAAGGACATTTCCCAAATAAACATGTTTTCCCTGGAGTTCTTATCGTGGAAGGCTTAGCTGATACAGGAGCAATTCTAGTGCTTCTCAATCCTGAACATGAAGGAAAATATGTATACTTTGCAGGCATCAATCGTATTCGATTCAGAAAAATGGTGACTCCAGGAGACACACTGTATTATCATGTTGCTCTAAAGAATATTCGAGGAACACTTGGGATTGCGACAGTAAAAGCAACCCTTGATGCTCTTGATGGACAAGTCGTGTGTGATGGAGAGATTCTCTTTGCGATTGGTAACTAAAGCACTTCGATTCTTTGTGTTGATGATCATGTTACCTTTTGCTCATCTTGATGCTTGGATGAGTCATAAACTAACTAAAGACAAGATTCATCACAGAGTTCAATTCTGGTCAAAACTAGGATTAAAGATTCTTAACAAACCCCTCATCGTTGTAAATCAAGAAAGAACACAAGGTTTATCTCATACTCTCGTGGTGTGTAACCATCAAGGCTTGATCGACCCTTTACCAATCATGATCGCTATGAAATCACCCATGAGTTTTGTGTCAAAGATGGAAAACAAGAAGATTTTAGCTATTGGTGAATGGGGAAAAGCAATTGATATTATCTATTTTGATCGTGATACTCTTGAAGGCAATGTAAGAATGCTTCGTGAATGTACCCAACAACTTAAAGCTGGAGGGAATGTTCTTATCTTTCCTGAAGGAACACGATCGAAGAGTGATACGATGAATCCTTTTAAATCAAAAGCTTTTGGAATCGTTAAGATGGCCAAAGCCAATGTTCTTCCTTTATCATTAAGCCATGCCTACGATCCCTTTGATTCTAAGATCAACGAAAAGATTACCATTCATGTTCATCCACTTATTCCATATGAAGATATTCAAACTTTAAGTGTTGAAGAAATGAGTCAAACTATTTATGACATTATTGAAAAAGAAATCCACTCTACAACCTCTAAATCAACTACCCTTCAATCGTGAATCGATTCGAAGGGTTTGTCCTTCTTGGATTCAAGACGTCCAAGTTTTTGATGTGATAGAGAGTACAAATACGTACCTTAAAGAAACTGCTCCACATACCTCAACCTTAGTGGTAGCCCATCATCAAAGTGCTGGTCGTGGGACACATCAACGATCATTTTACTGTGCTCCACACGAAGGACTCTATGTGTCATTTTGTGTAAATGAAAAGATAGGCTTTCCTATCTCGTTGGTGATTGGAGCATCTATTATCAATGCACTACGAGATCATGGTTATTCACCTAAGATTAAATGGGTAAACGATATTATGATTGAGAACAAAAAAGTAGGTGGCATTCTATGCGAAACTTATGCCCATGGTGTCATTGTGGGATTTGGTATCAATGTCAGTGTAAGTTCATTTCCACCAGAACTTCGTGAGAGTGCAGGTTCGCTACATGAGTTTACTCATGAAGATGTCAATCTTCTAGAACTATGTGCATCAATACTTAATCATTTCACCATCAATATGAAACACCCCCGACGTGTGCAACACATTGTTAATCAACATTTAGTTCATCATCTACAAAATGTCATAGTCTACCATTTAAATAAAAAGTATGTAGGAACACTTTTAGGAATTAATGAAGCAGGTCACCTACTCTTAAACACAAGAAACGGTCAAGTCTCATTCAATACTACTGTACAATCAATAGAACTCAACCATGATTAGTCATGGTTTTTTATTACCCTCAATCCTTGAATTCTATTTTTAAGCATGAAATATCATGCGTATCTATCAAAATAATCTAATATTTCATACCTAAATCATAAAGTAACCCTACAAATAATTGATTAAATTCNNTAATCAATTATTTTATTAATTTTATTAATTTTAGTATTGACATATTATAAAAACGAGTTAAACTATAGGTGAGGTGATGATATGTCAAGCAAAATTAAGATCATAATCAAGACAGAAGATAAGAATATCAACATACCTTCCATAGGATTTGGGTTAGCACTTACCTTTGTGCGATTCGGTCTATGGACATCAAAATTCGTCAAGGACATGGATGAAGACAGTCAAAAGTATCTAAGAGAAAACAAAGATGTGATTATCAAAATGGTGAAGGAAATATTCTCAGAGTTAAAGAAGATGGATCCATTTACACTCGTTGAAATAAGATCTGATAAAACCAATGTATTGATAGAAATACGATAGGAGGAAAACATTATGAAAAAAGAAGTATTTGGAACATGTCCTGTATGCGGTGGTTCACTATTATGTACGAAACTGTCATGTCATACTTGCAACACTGAGATTACAGGAGAATTTGCGCTATCTCGCTTTAGCTACCTCAGTAAAGAAGAACTATATTTTGTAGAAACCTTTGTCCGAGTCCAAGGCAACATTAAGGAAATGGAAAGAGAACTTGAAATCTCCTATCCTACAGTCAAAAAAAATCTTGACTCCATTAATGCAAAAATGGGATATGCGGTAAGTAAACCAAAGATAAACGAAGATGAAGTCTTAGCCAAAATTAAATCTGGCGAAATGAGCGTCGAAGAAGCTTTAGCTTTCATTAAGAAATAAGCAAGAACGGAGGTGATGAAAGTGAAAAAGCATAACTTTTCAAACATCATCCACATGATTACATTACATCTAAATCTATATGAAGATGGAACAATCATTAATGAGCGATACTCCAATTATCAAGCAACACTAAGTGAAGTTGTTGATCGATTAAGTCAATAAAAGGAGGACAACACAATGCTAAAAAAGAAGAAGTCCCCATTCATTATGGTCATGATGCCACATCTGATTGTGATCGAAGATGGAAAGATTTTCAATGATGGTTATATTAGCTACGAATATTCACTCATAGAGAGTGAATACAAATCAATCAAATAGAACAGAAAGAGAGAGAAAAAACATGAACTCAAAAGAACAAATCCTACAAATGGTAAAAGATGGCACAATTAGTGTCGAAGATGGAACTAAACTACTCGAAGCACTTGGAATGCAAAATGCACCAACTCCTCCAGTAGCTCCTGTGATTAACGTCAATCCAGCAGGTGGAAGAAAAATGCTACGTGTAGTTGTAGATAGCGCTAAAGGAGACGTAGTGCGCATTAATGTCCCAACATCATTAGTTAAAGCTGGTCTAAACTTATCAAACCAATTAAAAGTCGATGGCAACCCTATTGATATGAAAGGTGTTGATGTGGATATGATCATGGCTGCAATTGAAGAAGGTGCAACCGGTGAAATCGTCAATGTGGAATCAGCAGATGGCGATGTTGTAAAAATCTTTATTGACTAAAAGAAGGCAAAATCAAAGCCTTCTTTTTTTGTAAACATTTTGTAATCCAATCCCCTTAACATATAAGATGTCTTGTTAAAGATACATAAGATTCAATAGACTAATAGCGATTAACTCAAAAATCTGATAGACTATGACTCATAAGGAGTCTATTCTATGAACATGACCATGATACTTGTCTTATCCATCTTAGTATTTATGAGTGCACTTGAAATCGTCTTAATACACCTCAATGTCACTACACTCAATCATCCTCTCGATTCAGTAATCAATGATATCTATGATAAAAAAGGTTATGAACGCTTTGTGACTTACACACTCGTGCGTTCACGTTTCAATATTGGATCTAAACTCATTTCTTTAATAATTAACATATTATTCTTTCTCTTAGTTGCTCCATTATTATCATCACTACTTGATAACTACAATCTTTCATTTCTTACATACAACCTAATCTTCTTAGTGATTGTTTTAACTCTACAATCCATTATTACACTCCCTATTAATTGGTTGAATGTCATCATGATTGAGAAGCCCTTTGGCTTTTCAACCACAACATTCAAACTATGGATTCAAGACAAAGTTAAAGGTGCAGCTCTATTTTTAGTCATTGGACTACCGATTGTTGGAAGTGTCATCTATCTAATAAATGCTAACCCCTCATCCTTTATGCTCACCTTATGGTTAGGAGCATTAGCATTCATTCTTATCACTCAACTATTATATGTTCCTGTACTCATCCCAATATTTAATAAGTTAACCCCGCTTCCTGAAGGTCCACTCAAAGAGCAAATTCACACTGTCGCAAAGAAAGCCAATTATGAAGTCAACAAGATTTCAATTATGAATGCTTCTAAACGCTCAAATCGTGTTAATGCCTTCTTTACAGGATTTGGACGATTCAAGCACATTATTCTTTATGACACTCTATTAAAACAACTCAGTGATGAACAAGTAGTAAGTGTACTTGCTCACGAAATCGGACACGCAAAACACAAAGATGTTCTTAAACTTTTACTCGTTAGTGCACTAAACATATTTATGATTGTAGCACTATTTCAATGGTTACTCGTTGCTGTTGATTTTGCCACTGATTTTAATGTAAGTGAACAAGCACTTATCTTTAAACTCATGATATTCTTTGTTTTAATTGAACCTTTACAGTTACTAATGTCGATACTTACTTCAAAATTCTCACGCACCATGGAATATAAAGCTGATGCAATGATGGTTTCCTTAGGATACAAACAAGCAGCCATTGATGCTTTTAAGACATTAAGTCGTGTAAATTTTGTACACTTAAATCCACACCCTTTAGTTGTCAATCTAACCTATTCTCATCCTCCCATAAAAGATCGTATCCAAGCTATCCTTAAATAAACAAAGACCACTTCATACTCTATGAAGTGGTCTCTTCTTTATACTAATTCAGATAATTCATCAAGACGTTGCTTGAATACTTCAAGCGCTTCTTTAGTTGCTTGATTCGATGTCATATCAACACCAGCCTTCTTAAGCACTTCAATTGGAAAGTCACTAGAACCCGCTTTAAGATAATTTAGGTACGGAGTAACATTCTCTTGTGGATTAGACAATATACGAGCCGATAAAGCAGATGCTGCAGAGAAACCAGTCGCATATTGGAACACATAATAGTTATAGTAGAAGTGAGGAATACGTGCCCACTCAAAACCAATTTCTTCATCATAAGTCATTGCTTCACCATAATACTTCTTATTCAATTCAAAATAAGTCGTAGTTAAGAACTCTTGAGTTAACGGTGTTTGATGTTGATCAGCTTGATGGATCGCATGTTCAAACTCTGCAAACTGTGTTTGTCTAAACACTGTTCCCTTAAACCCATCAAGATAATGATTAATAAGATAAGATTTTAACTTAGGATCATCAAAATTCTTCAACATGTAATCCGTCAATAAAATTTCATTCGTAGTGGATGCCACTTCAGCTAAGAAGATAGAATAATCACCATAGACAAATGGTTGATACTTACGAGTGAAGTAAGAATGAACTGAATGACCTAATTCATGAGCCAATGTAAAGACATTATCAATATTATCTTGCCAATTCATAAGAATATAAGGATTAGTACCATATGTTCCTGAGGAATATGCACCAGAGCGCTTCCCTTCATTCTCATAAACATCAATCCAACGCTCATCAAAAGCCTGGTTTAACACAGCAAGATATTCTTCACCTAAGATACTTAATGCCTTCAAAATAATATCTTTCGCAAAATCATAAGTAAATTTAGTCTCAACACTCTCTACAAGTGGTGTATACATGTCATACATGGCCACATCATCCTGTTTGAGAGCCTTTTTACGTAAATCAACATAAGTATGCAGATAATCAAGTTTGTCGTTAACAGCCTCGACAAGCGCATCATACACGCTTTCAGGAATATGATTAGAACTTAAAGCCGCATGACGAGCTGAATCATAACCACGAACCTTCGCATTGAAGTTATGAACTTTAATCGCTGATGATAAAGTTGTCGCAAACGTATTCTTCAACCCTTTAAACGTTTCATACATCGCCATGAATGCATCTTTACGAACATCACGGACAGGACTTTCTAAGAAAAGCACATAACGACCATGAGATAAAGGAGCTTTCTCTCCAGTTTCTGTTGTCACATCACGGAATTTAATATCCGCATTATTTAACATTCCAAAGATAGAACTAGGAGCACCAAATACTTCAGACGCTTGAGCTAATAGTGTTTCTTCTTTGTCTGATAGTGTAAACTTACGATTCGCAAACAATTGATTAAAATCATGTGTATAGATTGCTAAATCATCATGTGTTAAAAAAGAGCGAATCGTTGCTTCATCAGCCGCTAGTAATTCTGTTTTGTAAAATGAAAATGCAGCCATGAAATTAGCATATAAACTCTGAATCTTTGAGAAATATGCCTGATACTTACTGTTTGTTGTATCAGTATCGAATTGAAGATGAGAATAAACATACAAGAAACCTAAATCATAACCAATCTCTTCTTGAGTCTTAATTGCTTTTAATAAAGATTCTGCACTCAAAGATAATGATCCTCTTAAAGATGCAACTCCTTTTAATGACTCGGATACTTTTTCAAATGTTGCCTCCCACGCTGCATCACTCTCAAAGATGGATGTAAGATCCCATGTTGACTCAACAGGGATATCAGACCGTTTTAAAACTTTATTGGACATAAACATTCTCCTTAATGTGACCATTATAACATAATCAATTCATGTATAATAATGATGAGGATTCACAAATGACAAAAATAAAAGATATTGGTTTTCACGGTCATCAACGTAAAAACTTCTTTGAAGGCTGGTACTATAAAATAGTTTTGGAAGAAGCAAACATCACTCTCGCCCTTATACCAGGTGTATCTAACAGTACTCAAGACCCCCATTCCTTCATCCAAGTCTTTGTCTCACCACAAATGATTTTCAAATACATTCGCTTCAATCATAATGCATTTAGTGTCCAAGACAATCCTTTCAAAGTAACCATTGCACACAATCATTTTTCACTAGAAACAATCAAAGTCATGATTGATGAAGAAGACTTCAAACTAAAACTTGAATGTACCCTTTCAAACATAACTCCAATTCATACAAACCTATTATCACCAACGATTATGGGACCTTTTCATTACATCCCTCGTATGCAATGTAACCATGGTATTGTCTCCATGAATCATTACCTCAACGGAAATCTAGAACTCAACAGTACTAACTACTTGATTAAAAACCAAAAAGGATATATCGAAAAAGACTGGGGAACTTCATTTCCAAGGAAATACGTATGGTGCCAATCCAATCACTTCTCAAATCCAAGTCTAAGTGTCTTTCTATCCATCGCCATCATCCCTATGATAGGATTTGAATTCGAAGGACTTATCGCAAATATATCATTCGACAAAAAAGAATATCGTTTCGCCACTTATACATTTGCAAAATTCAATATTGAAACTATCGATAACCACACACGCATCATCACATTGACCCAAAACAATTTAAAAGCTATCTTCCATATTTATTCCCCATCAAGCATCAGTTTAGTCTCACCAAAACAAGGATCTATGAGTGATATGATCAAAGAAGGACTAGAAGGAACAATTATCTTTGAACTCCACGAAAATGATACATTAATAATTAAAGATATAGGACATCATGGTGGTGTCGAATTCTCAGGTTATTAAGCAATATGAAATTCATCTTATCCCCTGCCAAAACCCTAAAAATTCAACCCACAACAATCAACCCCACTATCCCTCAAACACATTCACTCACAGTTAAGCTACTTAAAAAACTCAAACAACTCAAACTAAACCAGTACGAATCAATCTTTTCAACATCCCAAAAACTCTCTCAACAAGTACATACATCCATGCACTCCAATGTGATTCACCCTGCTATCTATTATTATCATGGAGAAGCTTTTAAATCACTAAATATAAGCGATATGAATGACAAAGACATTAGCTACATTCAAAAGCACGTTTATATCTATTCAGCCTTATATGGACTTGTACGCCCCTTAGATGGCATCCAGTTTTACCGACTTGATTTTCTAACACCCTTAGAAAAATTGGGAGTAAACCATGCCCACACAATTATTAAGAAAGACATCACGCACAAACTTTCACACGATGAAGATGACGTTATCGTTTTACTATGTTCACAAGAGTATAAAGACATGATTGATTTAAGTAAGCTACGCAAACATAAGAAAATCATTGATATCATTTTCATTTCAATACAAAACGAAAAAGAAAAGATCGTTTCAGTTCATGCCAAACAAGCAAGAGGTTCATTCCTCAAACAATGCATTATGTCATCAGTAACAGAGTTAGAAGGTTTATATAGTATCACTTCATTCAATGGTTGGAATATTGACATAGAAACATCAACCCCAACACAAAGAGTATATAAAAAGTCATTTTAAATAAAAAAAAGCCACTGCACGAGTGGAAATTTTTTAATGGTGGTTCCGGTCGGAATCGAACCGACGACACATGGATTTTCAGTCCATTNNAGCTACCAGACTGCTCTACCCCGCGATGGATAGATGATAATAATCTAATCTAATAAGAAACTGGCGGAGGAAGTGGGATTCGAACCCACGCGAGATTTTACCTCCTGTCGGTTTTCAAGACCGATCCCTTCAACCACTTGGGTATTCCTCCACATATTGGTGGACCCTGTAGGACTCGAACCTACGACCAACCGGTTATGAGCCGGCAGCTCTGACCAACTGAGCTAAGGGTCCTTATTGGCCACTTAAACAATTGGTAGCGGGAGTGGGACTCGAACCCACGACCTCCCGGGTATGAACCGAGCGCTCTAGCCAGCTGAGCTATCCCGCCAATAAAAACTGGTCGGGATGACAGGATTCGAACCTGCGACCCCTTGATCCCAAATCAAGTGCACTACCAAGCTGTGCTACATCCCGAGTTTTTAGCTACTGACTTCAATGAAAATAAAATGGCGCGCCCAGCAGGAGTCGAACCCACAACCTTTTGATCCGTAGTCAAACGCTCTGTCCAATTGAGCTATGGGCGCAGTATATAACCTAAGAAATGGTGGGGATGAAGGGACTTGAACCCATACGATGTTACCATCAACGGATTTTAAGTCCGTTGCGTCTGCCTATTCCGCCACATCCCCATTTCATTTGGAGGTTCCTATCGGATTCGAACCGATGATCACAGAGTTGCAGTCTATTGCCTTACCACTTGGCTAAGGAACCACTGGCTTTTTTACTGCTGTGCCTTACTATTATACACACGCAACAATGAAAATGCAACCAATTTTTAAAGAAACTTCTTCCTAAAAAGAACACCATAAAATAAAGAAAAAAAGAGGGATGACCCTCTATTTTATTGTGCTTTTACAAGTGTATACAAATCAGATAATATCTTTTTGATTTCGTTATTATAACGGAATGCTTCATCAAGTGGATTACCTAAGCGTGGAACATATGAATCTAAATAATCGACATAATCTCCACCCTCAGCTGTCACTTCATCAAATACAGATTGAATTGGTGTTGTGTATGCAACCTCAATTGTATTAGCTAAAGCCGCTTCATGAGACAACATAAAGTTGATCCATTTATGAGCTAAATCAGCATTACGAGCATTAGAAGGAATAACCATCGCATCTACCCAAGTATTTGACCCTTGTTCAGGAACATAATAACCCATATCTTCATTTTCTATTTGAACATAAACAGCATCCCCTGAATACATCACAGCAATGTCTTTGTTACCAGCAATCATTGAGTCAATAATTTCATCAGTGACATATACAACATTCATAGTTGCATCCATTTGAAGTAACCACTCATAAGCTTCTTGAATTTCATCTTCATTGGTTGTATTCACTGAGTAACCAAGTGCTTTTAAAGCAATCATAAATGCATCACGTTCTGAATCATAGAAATAGACACGCCCAGCATACGTTGGATTACGTAAAATATCCCAACCTTGAGTTTCTAAATCAGCCTCAGAAACGTTATTCATATTGTAAACAAGCCCAACATTACCCCAGAAATATGGCATAGAATATTGCCCTTGTGGATCATGAGGAAGACCAACAAGTTCAGGAATCAAATTGCTACGATTTGGAATCTTAGATAGATCAAGACGTTGAAGTAAGTTCTCTTGAACAAGACGTTCAATAGTATAGTCACTAGGAACTAACACATCATACTGCTCTCCAGAAAGCAAACGAGTATACATTTCTTCGTTCGATGCAAACTCATCATAAATAACACGAACATTATGTTCACTCTCAAACTCTCTAATCAAATCTTCATCAATATAAACACCCCAAGAAAAAACATGCAGTGTTTCTTTTGTAGAACAAGCACTTAA
>DITO01000172.1 GCA_002422065.1 Erysipelotrichaceae bacterium UBA6182
GTACACATCGAATCATAGACTTGATCAAGGATGTGAGGATGAAGTAGTGCCTCCACATCAAGCATTTCGGTCATCGTATGATGATCAATAATAATCACTTTCTTATTGTTTTCTTTTAAGAGTTTCAATGCATCATAAGCACTCACTCCATTATCAACACAGATAAATAAGTCATAACCTTTATCAATCGCTTGCTTAACAATTTCAGGTTTTAAGCCATAACCTTCATTAATACGATGAGGAATATAATATCCTACATTCAAGTCTAATGATTTACATATTGAGACCATCATTGCCGTTGAACAAATACCATCTGCATCATAGTCTCCTGCCACAAATACTTTTAATGATTGTAACTGTGCTTCCTTTAAGAGGTGTTCAATGGTTTTAAGAACTTGAATTTGCGAAACATCAAAGAGTACCGGTTCATTAAGACACATGGCATCAAAGGTTTCAATCATAGTTGATTTTAGTGCTGACGCAAGTGGCGTCATGGTGTTTGGTAGTGTAATGTTCATTTTAATTAGAAAAAGGGAGAAACTCCCTTTAATCGTTGATTCCGATAATCGTCATCTCATCAAGTTCTTCTTTTTTACGTACTTTGACTTTCTTAGCTTTTGGCTTACGGTGTTGTTTGAGCCATAACCAGACCATCGCAGCAACGAAGATTGAAGAGTATGCTCCTGCTAGTAATCCAAAGACCATTGCAATATTAAATGTAAAGATCTCACGACTACCCAAGATTAGCAATGCAAAGATAGGTAATACTGTTGTAAAGGTATTAAAGATACTTCTAAAGAGTGTTTCAGCAACAGCTTCATTCACAATATAGACATAGTCTTTTAAGTGAAGTACAGGTTTTGGATAGTTTTCAAGTGTGTAGCGAATACGGTCAAATACAACAATCGTATCATCCACAGAATATCCAATAATCGCAAGAATAACCGCAATGATTTCAATATTGAATTCTAGTCTAAAGATTGCGAAGAGTGCGAAGACAAATCCAACGTCATGTAGTAGTGCAACGATGGTTCCAATCGCATAATCGATTTCAAATCTAAAGCTGATATAAGCAAGCATGAGTAACCAAGCCACAAGAGATAAAACAACGGCTGAAAAAGCAAGTTCACGACCAATGACTGGTGTAACTACGATATCATTCGCTGGATGGCCATAAGTTCTTAGAATATAAGCTTTTAACGCTTGTAAGTTTTCACTACTTTCAGTCTCACGTGTTGTCACATAAGCAGTATCATCACCTGCAAACTGAACTTTAATACTGTCATAACCAAATTGCGCAAACTGTGTTCTAATCGTTTCAGTATCAAATCCTTCATCTGAAGTCATTGTAATCTTAGTTCCTGAGGAGAAATCAACACCAAAATTGATGAATTGACCCGTAGTAGCCAAGTTAAAGAGACCAAATGCACCACCTGTAATAAGGACAATGAGAGATCCTAAGATGAACTTACGAGAAATCTTAACGAAGTTAATCTTCTCAAATCCACCAAAGTATTTACGCTCTTCCCCCTTAGATAGATTAGGAACCATATCTTTTTTAATCTNNCGACCTGAGTTCACTAAGAGTTTAATTAAGAATCTTGTAATAACAATATTCACAATGAGTGTTGTTAAGACGGTAACCATCAACATCGTTGCAAATCCTTTAATCGATCCTGTACCAAATAAGTACATGACCATTGCAGATAAGAACGTCGTGAACTGGCTATCGAAAATTGTCCAGAATGCTAGGCGATGACCTTCATCGACTGCAGTTTCTAAGCGTTTACCAAGATAGATTTGATCCTTGATACGCTCAAATGTTACAACGTTCGCATCAACCGTCATCCCTACCCCTAAGAGTAATGCCGCAATACCAGGTAAGGTATAAACACCACCCAGTGAGTTATAAAGTGTAAAGACCACAAGAACATAAAGTGCAAGCATGAATGCTGCCACAATTCCTGGGATATGATAAACAATCACCATCGCAAGCATTACAAGTAATACCCCAATAAGACCTGCTACGATTGTCTTCTCAAAAGCTTCAATCCCAAATTCAGCACTTACTGCATTTGAGAAAATCTCAGTCATACGTACTGGAAGTGATCCAGAGTTAATCAAATCAGCAAGCTCACGAGCACTTGCTTCGCTAAATCCACCTTCAATCACGACGTCACTTCTAAAACCTTGACGTACCGTTGCAGCAGAAATATATTTAGGATTAGGTTTTGAAGCTTCAGCACGATAAGTATCTCCTTCTTCAAAATCTAACCAAATAACCATAAGGTTATTTCCTGTTGATAATTTAGAAATTTTATCGGTGACTTCAAAGAATTTGTCTTTATCTGCAATTCTTAACGAAACGATAGGTTTACCCGCATCAAAAGATAATGATGCTCCACCTTCTGTTAAAATGGTCGCATCGGCTAGTAGGTTATCATTTACATCTCTAAACTCTAAGTTTACAGAAGCAGAAATAATACGACGAGCGGCATCTTGATCACTAACACCTGCTAATTGTACACGAATACGATTATCGCCTTCGATAATAATTTGAGGCTCAGAAACGCCTAAAACGTCAACACGCTTAGATACAGCACGTGCGATTGCGCTCATTGATGGAATGGATGTACTACTATTGAGTGGGGAGACTTCATAAACAATCTCAAATCCACCTTGTAAGTCTAATCCTAGCGTCATGTCATTTCTTACACTAGGACCAAGTGTTGCGACAAGTGCAACAATTGCTATTAATGTAGAAAAGAATAACGTGAGTCTAAATTTTTTAACGTTCATACGTTGCCTCCAAGTAAATCTTCATAGTCAGTTAGGTGAGAATCCACCCCATGTTTGATGGCTTGATGCATCAAGACTTTCACAACATCTTCAAGTTTTAGCGTAAAGATATCTTTAATCGCTTCATGTAAATGTTGTGGGGGGTTGTGCTTCCATTTAAAAGAACATACAAAAGCCACATCAGATGCACTCACTTGATGAGCACCATCTTCACATAAGGCATTCGCTTTCAATAGAAGAGCGAGCGTAACTCGCTTGTCGTTTATAATATTCATCTTAACCTCACCACTTGCCTCATTATTATAAATGAAAAACACTCAAATGTGTATCTTTTTTACTCTAAGTCGCTTAAGCTTCTTACCAATGCCTTAAATTGATCTCCACGATCTTCAAAATTCTTAAATTGATCATAACTTGCACATGCTGGACTCAAACAAACAATCTCCCCTTTTTTAGCATTCTTTAAGGATACCATCAAAGCTTCCTTCATCGTTTCCACTACGATCGCTTGTGGGAATAGTGCTTTTAGTAAGTGCTTTGTTTGTCCAAACACGACTAATGATTGGATGTTATGCGCTTGTTGTAGGAGTGGTTCAAAGGGTAAATGCTTATCATATCCCCCTGCTATAAGATGGATAGGTTGTTTAAATGCAGCTAAAGCGATCATCGTAGCTTCCACATTGGTTGCCTTTGAATCATTATAGACTTTAACCCCTTTAATCGTCTCCACATATTCAATTCGATGAGCAACACCTTGAAATGAACGTAATGCTTTTGATATTCTCATCGGTTCAATCCCTACTTCAATGGCCATGGTCACCGCAACCATAATATTAAATAGATTATGATCACCTACAATGCTTACATCATCCTTAGAAAAGATAACACGACCATGCATTAAGATTTTATTACCCATGACCATAATATCTGCATCTTTAGTAAGTGATAAAGTAAGCACTTTACACTTAAATGAAGAAGGCTTACTTTGCATAATATTCTCATCATCAATATTTAAGATAAAAGTATCATGAGCATCAAGATTATTTACAATTCTCCATTTTGCTTGATAATACTTCTCAAGTGATTCAAAGACATCAAGATGATCAGGAGTTAAATTAAGGATGGTTGCTACTTTAGGCTTGAATGTATGAGTATCTAAGAGCTGAAAAGCTGCAATTTCACATGCTACCATCATTGGGTCATGAGGATGATCCACGACCACTTGAGATAATGGAAGTCCATTGTTACCAGCACTCACACCATACGGTGTTAGTTCTTTAAAAAGATGTCCTAAGGCTTCAGTAGTCGTTGTTTTTCCATTCGTTCCCGTAATCGCACAGATGGTATATTGAGGTGCAAAGAAAGCAGCAAATTCGATTTCATTGTAGATAAGTTGTTTACGCTCCAAGGCCTTCACAAAAGGATGAGTATAAGGAATTCCTGGATTCTTAACAATGACATCAAAATCCATGGATAAAACAGATTCATCAAATCCTTTATCCATAATGGTTAAATGTTCATGAATAAAACTAGGATGAGTGATTTCTGACTCATCCATCAGTACAACCTCATATCCTTTAGTACACGCTAGTTTTGCAGCTGCAAAGCCACTACGTGCCCCACCAAGAATAAGTGCTTTAAGTGCCATCATTTATCCTCCTAGCGTATATAAAATTAAACCTGTCACTAAACTTAGTAAACCATAAGCATAAAACATCCAAACAACTTTTTGATCTTTCATTCCTTTTAATACAAAGGCATAATGAATTGGAGTGTATGAGAAGACTCTTCGCTTAAACACACGTACTGCGACTTGTTGAATAACGACACATAGGACTTCCACAAGATAAACGGCATACAACACTACAAAGACTAAGTCTTTGCCTAACACAAGCCCTAGCATGATTAAAACGCCTCCAAGACCATAACTACCGACATCCCCCATAAAGATTTTTGCGGGTGAGATATTGAAGCGTAAGAAACCTAAGATTGATCCAAGCATGGCTAGGATAAAGAATAAACTTGTTGCTTGCTCTTGGTAGGCAATGAACGCTAAACCGGCAAACACAAACACAGAAAGGCCAGCAGATAAACCATCCATACCATCTGTGATATTGAATGCATTAATGCTTCCTACAATCATAAATACGCGAGCAGGAATAAGTATCCAAACTGGGAGTGATAATGTGTATGAAAACAGTTGAATTGATGAATTATCGAGGGTAAATACAACAAATGAAATGGCTAATAATGTTTGTAGGATTAAGCGCATCTTACCAGATAAACCATCGTTTTTTCCTTCTTTAATGATTTTAATGTCATCGACAAGGCCAATGGATGCGAATAGAAGCATATGGATCATAACACTGATTAAAGATGGATCAAGATTTGGGAATAAGACGAAAACAGTGACGATAACCCCAACAAGTAAAAAGACAACACCACCAAAGATGGGTGTGCGTTCTTTTTGCTTATACGATTCAATAGCATAGACACTCACATGTTGAGCAATCTGCATTTTCTTTAAAGCTTGAATGAAAAAAGGATAAATCATCCACGTTAAACCTAACGCTAGAAAAAATGGCATAAAAAATCTCCTTTGCGAAATTATTGTATCATGGCTTTAACGCAGTAAGTATGATTTTTTTATCAATTGGATCATTAAATGGTATGTTTGAGTCAACGATGATTCCCTCACCGATAATCTCTATGTCGAGTGAAGCAAAGCGGGCTAGATGACGAGCTTCATTCACACTCAAACCTATGACATATGGCATCTTCGTGATTGGCCCATTCGTTTGAGCTAAAATAAGTGATGAAGACAGTACTTTAGAGTTTGGGGCGATTGATAAATGAGTAATCTGATTACCATCTCCTAAAATGAGTGTTTTAAGTTGGTTTTCTTGGGCAAAAAATTGATATTGAGCAACGCTCTTATTAACAAATGAAGGAATGTGAATCACCGATGTTTCATTGGATGATTGATCTTCAGTAATATTCATTGAAACTGCTACTTTTCTAAGTAGTGCTTTTTGAGCATCGACGTTTTGATGAGGTTTAACAGCATCTTTCGCAGTAAAGCCATAATACACAAGATATTGAGGATTATCATAAGGAAGTGCAGCCATGATGGAATAGTAATATTCATCATTAGCATATCCACCTTCAGCTGATGGTACTTCAGCAGTACCTGTCTTTGCTATAATCTCTGTTTCTGCGATTTGATAATGTCTTCCTGTTCCATCAGTCACGGCACTTCGCAGTAGATGTCTCATTTTTTCTGAGGTTGCTTCTGAAAAAACCTTATTGAGTAGTGTTGGTGTGTTGTTATAAAGGACTTCCCCACTTGTTGAATCAACGATTTGCTTAACAATGGAGGGTTGAATATGTTGTCCTTGATTTAGGATTGATTGATATGCTGAAATCATGTTAAGTGGAGTAATCGTACTTCCTTGTCCAAATCCCATGGAAATCATTTCAATTGGATATCGATCTAACTTATGACCATCTACACTACGTAGTCCATAGACATTCAGATTCTTAAATAAAGACATTTTATCAAGGGTACTAATGTATTCACTTGGCTTTAAGTAGTTAGAAAGTATGATTCCTACCGTTGTATTCAATGATTTATTAAAACTTACATCAAGATTGACAATACCATGATCAATGTGTGCATAGTTAGTAATCGTTGCATATGCACCAGAACGTGTTGGTAGATACGTTGGTAATCCATTTTCAATCCCCATGTAATAAACTTTACTTTGAACTTCTACATTTGGATCATAGCGTCCACTTTCAATAAGTGAAGCCCATAAAAATGACTTCATGACTGAGCCTGGTTCTNNTCTAAAGTACTTTGAGCATTGAGATCAACATATGAACTAATGTTTTGAAGGTTAGGATCAAAGCTTGGAGCATGTCCATAGGCAATGATTTCAGCAGTTTGAATGTTCATAACAATTGAAACAGCCATAGAGGCATTATGTTCTCTCATGGTTTGTTCTAATGATAGTTCTAAGGTTTCTTGAATACCACGATCTAAGGTCGTAATGACATTTGACCCATGGGTAGGTAGTGTTTCTTCATAAAGCATATCTTTATAAATAAACCCTGCAGAATCACTTTGATAGCGAACAGTGCCATTGATACCACTTAAAAATGGATTGAGGGTAAGTTCTAATCCTGTTTTCCCATCAATGAGGTTTGTTGTTAAGTCGTATTGAGCAATCCCAATAAGATGAGATGCGAAAACACCTTGAGGATAATGACGAGATTGTATTCTCTCAAAGTGAAGACCTGGAAGGTTTAGTGCTTCAATAGCTTGTTTTTGGGATAGTGTTAAGTTTCTTCCTGCAGCACCAAGTTCTGTTTGAAAAAGATTGCGATTAAGTAGCTCAAGAATACTTGCTTCACTTGTATTGATGATTTCTGATAATGCTTTAGCCGTTGCTTCCTTATCAACAACATAAGCGGGTTGATTATTAAACCCAACACGTGTGTCTGAGAGGTAGGCAATGATTTTATAAGTCGTAACATCTTCAGCAATAATCATCCCACTACGATCAAGAATTTGACCTCGGTTAGCAGGAAGCATGCTTTCTTTGATATGAACTTGCTTGGCTAAATCAGCCATATTGGTGTTTGAATGCGTATGAATTCCCATAATGGTAAGCACAAAGACGTTAACACTAATAGCACTGATTGCAATAAAAAACACTAAAAACCATATAACCATTGATACATTGGTCATATTAAGTTTAAAGCGTTTGAGTTTAGTCTTTTTTACCAATCGTGATGATGTTGGTGTGCGTTCTTTCATAACCACTTTCCCTTGCAATCGCAACAATGCGTGAATAATGCGATAACTGTTGAATATCAATATTCAAAGCTTCATTTTCTTGTTGGAGCGATGTAATAGAGCGTTCATACTTTTGAATTTGAACTGTGTAGTATGTTTGTTGTACTTGAATAAAAATAGGTTTAATAATCAAAGCAGAAATTAGGCTCACAAGAAAGAATGTTGCTACAAACATGCGTCCTCGTTTAATTTTGCGTCTTACTTTTATTCTTTTCATATTATACCCCTTTTAGAGCTTCTGAATGGCTCTAAGTTTTGCGCTTTTAGAGCGTGGATTAGTTTCTAATTCCATTTCATCAGCAATCACTGCTTTTGATGTCTTAAGTGAATAATCTAATGAGTAGTCAAGACTTGGTAATCGTTTATTTGTTTTAGGAGGCGTTGCTAATGTTTTAAAGTGCTGTTTAACAAGACGATCCTCTAATGAATGAAATGTGAGTGTGACTAAAGTTCCTTGAGAACATAAACTTGAAGTGGCTTGAGTTAGAAACACTTCTAAGTGTTTTAGTTCTTGATTCACTTCAATTCGTATCGCTTGAAATGTTTGCTTAGCAGGATGCCCTACTTGTTTGAGTATCTTGTTAGGAAGTGATGCTTTAATAGTGTCAACTAACTGGAATGTAGTTTCAATCGGTTTTATCTCACGTGCTTTCATAATGCCTCTAACAATCATCTTGGCATGTTTCTCTTCACCATAGGTGTAAAGAATATGAAGTAACTGAGATGGTGTATACGTATTAACAACCTCATAGGCTGAAAGCTTTTGTGTTTGATTCATGCGCATATCAAGGTGTGCATCAAAGCGGTAAGAGAAGCCTCGCTCCCCTTCATCAAGTTGGACACTACTGACACCACAATCGACGAGTATTCCCGCAACACATTCAATGTTAAGATCATTTAGAATGTTTTTAAGATTTGAGTAATTGTCATGAACAATGATTAGATTAGGATACTGTGCTTGAAGCATTTGTGCGGCTTCTATGGCTGCTAAGTCTTGATCAATGACAATGAGTTGTCCTGTGGTTAATTGCTCAAGAATGGCCTTACTATGTCCACCTCGTCCAAAGGTTGCATCCACATAGGTTTTTGTAGGATGAATATCTAACATGTCAATGCATTGTTTCAGCATGACTGGGATGTGTTGTTCACTCATAATAGGAAATCCGTTAATGATTCAGCAATGGATTCAAAGGATTCACTTGCAGTATTGTAGTAAGCATTCCAACGTTCTTCACTCCAAATCTCACAATGATCGACAACCCCAACAATGACACATGCTTTGGTGAGCGCTGCTTCTTGAATGAGTGAGCTTGGAAGTAAGACACGTCCTGCATTATCGACTTCGACCATAGCAGCTTTTGCGGTCATCATATGCATATACATTCGTGATTCTTTTTTAGTAGTAGGAAGTTGTCTAAGTTGAATTAAGATTGTTTCCCAAGCAGAGAGTGAATACACATTTAAACAGCCATCCAATCCACGATTGATGACCATCTTATCACCCAACACTTCGCGAAACTTCGCAGGAATGATGAGGCGACCTTTATTATCAAGTTGATGTGCATATTCTCCCATGAACATGAGATTCACCACTTTGTGACACTTTGTCCCACTTTCTACCACCATTTTAGCAATATTGCATCTCAATGTCCACAGTTTTATAGTTTACAAAAGCATTTCACATACTTTTAAAGACAAAAAAAGTCCATGAGACTGATTCTCATGGACTTAGGGGGATTTATTGTTTTAATAATTGATGAAGAATTGCTCCAATACGCTCTTTCCAAGCAAGTTCATTGTGAAGACCATCCTCTACTCTAACAAAGGTCAATGATCCTAATGACTTATTGAGTAATACTTGAGCTACGGCGACATTACTATTAATGTAGGTTTCACTTTCTTTTTGAATACCACTCTCTTTGGTTCCCACATCAAGATAGACATGTTGATTAAATGAGAACTGAGCGTTGTTAACATATTCAAGAAATTCGTCTTTCGCAAACCAGAAGGCATTGGAAAGTCCTGCAATCTTTGTAAAGATTTGCGGATATTCAATCATTGCTGTTAGTGAGATGACACCTCCCATACTTGATCCTACCATCATCCATGTAGGTAAAGTACTTGCAAAAGATTGAGCAAAAGGTAGAATCACCTCAACAACTTCCTTAAGGTATAAATCAGCTTTCCCTCCCACTGCGCGTGTAATCCAATCAGTTTGGCCTACAACACTTGTATCCACAAACTTTGAATACTCATCAAGTCGTACCATACCATCTGCACATGAGACACTTACTACTAGGATTTGGTGAAGATTAAAGTCAATGGCTTCTCCTACACCCCAGCTTTGATTAAAGGATGCTTGATCATCATTCCATACGTTTTGACCATCATTAAAGAAGATTCCTTTAAGAGGTCCATCAATGCGTGTTGGGACTGCCACATGCACTAGTAAATTACGCTTTAGTGCCTTTGACGTCAATACTTTTTCAAAGAGTTGATGGTTCATGATTCTATTTTCTCCGCCTTTAATTTATCCCCAACTTGTTTATAAATATCAGGGTATTGTTTCTTAAGGGTAGACCATACCATCATGGCCTCATCACTCATCTTCTTCTTCTGAACTCTATATAGGAGTGTAGCCTCTAAGACATAATCAAATGCTTCTTGAGGTTGGTCAAGTGATAAATAAAGTGTTGCGAGTGCAGTTCGATAGTGAGGTTGTTCAATGATATGTTCTTTATTTTCGCTTTGTTTTAAAAGAGTCACAATGTCCTCTTGAGCTCCAATATTAATCGCGACTTGCACAAGACGAGGTACTGCAATCATCAATTGGTTTATATCCTGTTGTTCAAGAGCTAACTGGGTTGCACTTAAAAACATGTCATAAGCCTTCTTAGGTTGCCCTATCGTTGCATAATGACGACCTTGATCAATCATATCAATTAGACTTGCCGATTCTTTAAGCATTTGTTCATGAAACAAAGCATCTAAGGCTACCGCAATCTTTAAAGGTTGCTTCGCACCAAGATCAGAATACCAATCTTGTTTGATTTTTATGTACGTTTTTCCACGATAAATAATTTTGTCCATTTTCCATCCTACTTTTGGTGTTGTTGTTGATAATAAAAAAAGTCCACTGAACTATATTCATATAATGAAAAACAACTTTTTTAAACATCTAATATGTAACCCTATTATACCACAAAAAAATAAATGTCAAGCGCTTACACTAGGAATCATGGTGTTTATGTTGAGCTAAAGCTGAAATCGCATGACGTCGTTGATTTAATGTCTTAACCTGCTCTGCTTTCTCATGATGATGTTTATGAAAATAATCAATCCATTGAGAGCAAATATAGGTACAACCATGAAAATAATCAAGACTAATGAAGTCTAAACGTGGGATAGGCATCAAAGGCATGACATGGTGAGCATAGCCTTTAAGGGATGAATCAACTAAAGGAGTAATTAGAATGCACGTTGCTAGTGCATGTTTACTACAGAGCATCGCTTCTAGCATCCAAGGTGATTCTTTAAGTTGTATAAATAGAACCACATCACTTGATTTTAGATTTAAAAGTGACGTTAAACTTCCTTGTGGAGTTAAGCGTTGAACTGGAATCAAATAAGCACTAAACACGGTTTCAAACAAAGAACCTAGCAAATCACTTTGCTCGTCAATCACAAGGTTTAATGACGTTGCATTCGCAAGTGCTTCTAATCCTTTTTGAAACGATGGATTTTGAGAATGGGCATCCAGGTAATCAAACACTTCTTTCATACGTTGGGTTGATTTAGTAAGTGATCCAATCTCTTGGGTTGTAGGTTGTTCGTACTTAAATGTGATGTAGTCACTTAGAAATTCTCTAAAAGATGAATAACCTAGTTTTTGTGCAAATCGTACAATGGTTGATTGGGAGACTTCACAAGACTTTGCAAGTGATGTGGATGTCATATCTGGATCAAAAGGCATTGTTAAAATAATATGAGCGATATGTTCGTCCACATTAGAAAAAAATGGTCTTTTCGCAATCAATCGACTTTGTAACATTCTCTACCCTACTTTTTAGCTTTTAGTGTATTTAAGACTTCAACTGCATTTTTATCCATCATTAGTGATGTTTGGTTAAGTAAAAGCACTTTAAACTGTTTTCCTTTTTTAACAGGTGTTAAGGATTGAATGGATTTAAAACGTGTGTATACTCCATCCACTGAAAATCCTTTTTCAAAAAAGAGAACCTGGCGATGAGTCATTGCGGCTAATATGTTACCTGCAAATGCAGAAATTAATGCGACTGAAATCCCAATGTTTGTTAAGTCCGAAACATTAACAACCCCCAAAGCAATCGCTATCCCTGCCATAATCGCATTAAACAATACTGCATTCTTACTTGAATCTACCTTTTTAATAAACTTATATTGCTCTTTAAGTGAATTATTTAAACGATCATATTTAAGTCTCTCATAAATATTAAACCCAACAAATGCAGCCCCTGCTGTTATCCCTATTAGTAAACCGATCATACGTGTTCCTCTTTCTACGTCATTTATATATCTATAGTATAAAGCTTAATCCCCATCCACACAAAGCACAAACTACGATTATCTGAAAAGATTTAAGTTTAAAGAACTGTAAACCTAACCAACTCACAATTACAAGGAATAATCCATATCCAAGTAAAAATGGATTATCCACAATATCTATAAAGGTTCTTGACCATAAAATAAAAGCTGATGAGAGAATTAATCCTAACATTGTTGGTCTTAGTCCTTGTAGAACTCGCTTAAGTAGAATGTTGTTACGATATTTAGTAAGTGATGGTGCAATGAGAAGCATGACCACAATACCTGCTAAAGAAACCGCGAGTGAAGCAACTAAACCACCAAAGAGTCCTGCACTCTTTACCCCCACCACGGTTGCCATATTAATCCCAATGGGTCCTGGTGTTGATTCAGAGATGGCAATCATCGTCATAAGAAACTTCTCATCAAACCATCCTGTAACTGCTGAAAGTTCGATAAGATGGGGGATGGTAGCTAAACCACCACCTATGGTGAAAGCTCCTATGAGAAAGAAGCGAATAAACAGTTCTAACATCATAGTTTATCCCCCCATAAGATGCTCAATCCAATTGCCAATGCGACGAGTAAGATTGAAGAAACCTTAAATCCTAAAAACAGAATGATAATTGCTACAATAAGAACATATCCATAAGGACTTATGGTTGATTTAGAGACAAGCCCTAAAAGTGTGTAAGCAATAAGGACTCCTACTCCTATTTGAATTGATAAGAAGATAAGTTCTAGCGTATACGAAATAGTGATTGTTTCTAATAGTAGTCCAATGACACTTAAAAGTAGAATAGAAGGTAGCATTGTTGCTAATGCTGCAATTAATGCTAAAGGTCGTGAGAACTTGCGAGCTGTGAGTAAGGTTGTGGTATTAATTGCAATGATACCCACACTTAACTGAGCCATAGCATACCCTTCTAACACTTCTTCTTCCTTAAACCAATGTTTGTTCTTTACAACTTCATCCATGAGTACTGGAAGCATTGCATATCCACCACCAAAGGTAAATAATCCTACTTTAAAGTAACTGATGAAGATTTCAAGTGGTTTTGGCATGATTCTTCCTTTCTATATATATGATAAATAAGATTAAGATGAGTGATGCCCCGCTCATATCTAAAGCAACA
>DITO01000227.1 GCA_002422065.1 Erysipelotrichaceae bacterium UBA6182
AGTTGTTGAGTTCCTTGTTTAGTTTCAAGTACTGAATCTAAAGGTCTTGAGTCTTCATCAAAGACCCAAAGTACTCCAAAGAACTTGTCAGGATAAGCTTCCTGAAGTCGCTCAAGGAATGCTTGTCCTTCCTCAAGGGTTTTTAAGAATAGTATCGTTGATAAAGTATCTCCTAAGGTTGCATCTTCACTCACTACCACCACATTCCTGAAATGATTTACTGGGAGTTGTGTTTTAGGGTTAATGAGATGATGGTAGAAGACACCTTGTTCATCTACGTAGTTTTGTTGATCAATGCCAGATGTAGAAATAGAGACATTAAATGGCATTTCAATGTTCTCAACACCATTAGCAACCCCAATATTCCAAGGTTTATTTTCTTCTTTAAATCCTAGTAGGTTGATAGATGAAAAACCAGCTGAAATGAGAGCACGTTTGAGTCCAGCTTCTTGAATAGCTTCACTTGCTTTGTCTGCGGCATATCCTTTAGCAATACCACCTAAATCTAAACTTGCACAAGATTTTGTGATAAAGACAGTAGAGTTTTCTTCGTCAATCTCAATTAAGTCCCAACCGATACATTGTGCTGCTTCTGCTAAAAGTTCTAAATCAGGAGTTGGTCCAATCCCTCCATTAGCATTTGCTATTTCACGATATCCTTGCCAGATTTCAAAGATTGATCCGGCAGTGACATCAAAGATGCCATTGCTTAATGTGTAAACTTCTTTTGATAACTTTAAAAGTTCAATAACTTGAGGATCAACTTTAACTGGGACAATCCCTGCCATTTTATTAACTGTATATAAAGAATTTATCCCATCATACTCGGCATAACGATCAAACAGTTTGTTTAAATCGGAGATTGTTGTTTTGAATAGCTCAAAGTCGCGATTAAAATCGCTTTGAGAGTTCGTTAGACCGATAAGTCTAAACGGAGTGTTATTGAAGCCTGCTGTAATAGTAGTATCACTGAACCGCTTTATTTCTAGTGCCTGTCTTATTTGAACAAATGCAATTATCGCAATTACAAATGCAATTAATCCAGCACGAAACCATTTATTTTCTAACATAATCTACTCCTTTACTGTAATAGTATACCAAAGCAAATGTGAAAAAGTCATAATTATTTTGTGTGATTTGTTATAAATTTAACAATACGTATTTAAGGATGAGTATGAGTTTGATATAATGTCCCTATGTCATGACTCATGAAGTCATTTCAAATGTTAAGAAGGTTGAAAGGAAGGTTACTATGTCATTTTGGATTGGTTCAATGCAAAAGCACATCGAAGGGTTTAAAGAACTAACTACTTATAACGACATTGTCAATATCGCTGCGCCTAAAGAGGTCTATATTCCTCTTATGAATGGGATGTCTACAGCGTTTGAAGTGTTAGTTAAAGAAGGCGATCGTGTTTTTGTCAACACAAAAGTTGCAGTGCGCAACGATAGATTTGAAGTTCCGTTATTCTCTCCTGTATCTGGAGTCGTCAAAGGCATCAAAAAGATGATGCATGCTTCTCTCAAACAAGTCGAACATATTGTAATTGAAAATGATGAGTTATATGAATCAACAAACTCAATTCCACACTTCGACCTTGAGAATGCTACTAAAGAAGAAGTTATTGATTTCGTTAAGGATGCTGGTATTGTAGGAATGGGTGGTGCAGGATTCCCTACTTACTTTAAATACCTGACTCCTGCAACATTACATTATGTTTTAATCAATGCGGTGGAATGTGAACCATACATTACATCAGATTATCGCATGATGGAAAACTATACTCAGGATTTAATTACTGGGTTTATTGCTTTGAAGAAAATGGCAAATGCTAAAGAAGTGCATATTGCGATTAAGAAATCTAAAAAGACGTTAATTAAGTATATTCAAGAAGCGATTAAACCATATCCATTTGCTTCAATCAAAGAAGTGGATGATGTTTATCCAATGGGTTGGGAGCGTACACTTGTATATGCTATCTATAAGAAGAGATATGATAGAATTCCGTGTGAAGTTAATGTTATCGTGAACAATGCTACAACAGCTATTGCACTTGGACAAGCACTTAATCATCAACAAGGACCTACTCATAAAATGGTAACAGTATCTGGTAATGGAATTAAAAACCCTGCCAATGTCTTTGTTCCTGTTGGCACTCCAGCAAGCCATATTATTAGTCAACTTGGTGGATATACTAGTGAAGAGATTACATGTGTCGCTGGTGGACCGATGATGGGTAAAACTATGACTAATGACTTATGGGTTATTACTCCATATACTAATGCCATTACGATTACTAAAACAGTGAAAATTGATGATATGACGTGTTTACGTTGTGGAACTTGTAATGATCATTGTCCTGCAGGATTACTTCCTGTTCGAATTAATAATGCTGAACAAGCTAAAAATGTTGATCTTATAGCTCAACTTAATGCTGATTTATGTATTGAATGTGGATTGTGTACGTATGTATGTCCATCAAAATTAGAAGTTACCGAAGGTGTTCGTAAAGCTAAGCGAGCCCTTGCATTGAAGAAGGGAGCATAATCATGAAATTTACGTATAAAGTATCACCGACGATGAAAACTCGTCAAAGTACGCAACAAATCATGTTCCTTCTTACTTTAGGATTGATGGCTGTCGTATTATTTTCATCAGCATTCTATTTTGTTGAATATGGTATTAATCATGTCATTCATTTATGGAGTTTACTAGCAGTTGCTGTATTAGTTGCTGTGGGTTCTGAAGCACTTTGGGCTTACTTTCTTAAGAAAGATGTTGTTAAATACCTAAAGACTTCATTTCCATGGGTTACAGCAATCATTCTAGTATTAATGGTTCCAATTTCTACACCTCTTTATCCAATTGCAATTGGTACTATCTTTGCCATTGTTGTTGCGAAATTGCTGTTTGGAGGATTTGGTCATAATGTATTCAACTTAGCGGGTGTTGGACGTACTGTCATGTTGTTTAGCTTTGGAGCTAGTATTATGCCAGATTTAATTACATCAGCTACTCCAATTTCATCCATTGCAAACATTGGATGGATTATTACTGATCCTACATTAGTTGAACCATTTCTTACACAGTTTGGTGGTGTTACAGGATTACTACTTGGATGGTATCCAGGAGCAATTGGGGAGACATCAGCGTTACTCATTATGCTTATTGGAGCTTTCTTAGCGTTTAAAAATGTACTTGATTGGCGTATTCCTGTGTTCTACATTGGAACATTGTTTGCGCTAGCTTCCATAATAGCAGTTATTCAAGGTGTTGGTATTTGGTATCCTCTGTTTCATATCTTCGCAGGGGGAGCTATGTTTGGTGCAGTCTTTATGTTGACTGATCCTGTGACTAATCCAACTTCTGCCTCTGGCCGTATAATCTTTGCGATGGGTGCTGCGATTATTACAATCTTAATTCGTGTTCAAGGTAACTACCCAGGTGGTGTTGTCTTCTCAATTCTTATAATGAATATGTTATCACCAATGATTGATCGCTTGACTGATGGATGGCAGATTGCTATGTCTAAGAAATATGTGACATCAATGATTACTGTCGGTGTTGTCGGCGCAATCTTAATGGGTATTGTCGGGCTTAATATGCAAGCAATCGTTGTTGCTGAGCCTGAACCTGAAGTTCCTGATATTACACTTTCAACTCCAATTTCACTTGATCAAAGTGAAACTACAATTCAAGGTGTCGTTCTCTCATCAACAACTGAAGGAGACTTCGAAATTGTTCTTGTAGAGATTCGTGGATATGCAGTATTAGAGGGTGGATATGATGATGCGCAACCGAATAAGGTTGAAGTCAAAATCAACAAATCAACTTTAAAAGTAGACAGTGTTAAGATTGTTGAAATTAAAGATACTAATAACATTGGAACAAAAGTTGATGATCCTATTTTCTTAGATCAGTTTAAAGACGTTGATCAAGCAAGTAGTGTTGATGCTGTTACAGGCGCAACAGTCACTTCATTATCTGTAGTTCGAGCAGTCTATGCAGCACTTGAATCTGTGAAGGGAGGAGAATAAAATGAATCACAAGAAAATTATTCACCTTACGCTTTTCTTAGCAATTATTGCATCAGTATCAGGGGGACTTCTATCATTTGTGAACTCTCTTACTGCTCCAATTATTAATGAAAATGCGATTGCAGCAGAAAAAGTTACATTGAAATTATTGTTCCCAAATACTGATGATTTTGCTCCAGTTACTGATTTTGAAGATGAAACAGGATCAATCTTGTCAATCTTCGAGGCTAAGGGTGCTGGACTAGCTTATAAAGTTTCTCGCATGGGTTATGCTAATCCAATCGTAATGATGGTTGGTATTTCAAATGATGGAAAAATTGTTGGATTAGAAGTCTTAGAACTAGCAGATACACCGGGTTATGGTATGAAAGTTGGAGAAGCTCCATTCATTGACTCTGTTGTTGGAAAATCGACAACGGATGGATTGGATTTAATTTCAGGATCTACTGTTTCATCCACAGCTGCAATCACTGCAATTAATGCAGCAAGAACGCATTTCAATAACTTTAAAGGAATTGATGATGATGGATCTGGTTCAGTTGTTACTCCTCCAGCTCCAGAACTTGGAAGAACTATTTTATTATCATCCGATGAAGCTACTTCAGTAACAACTACAGTGACTAACGAAGTGGTTAATGGCGATGAGAAAACATTCACAGTAGAATCAAATGGTTATTCAGTACTTGAAGGTGGTTATGCAGATGCAAAACCGAATGTATTCTCAATCACAATTAATACAGTAACTTCAGTGATTGTTGCTATAGAAGTTGTAGAAATGAATGATACAAAAGGTATTGGTGACAAAGTAGAACACGAAGTATTCTTATCTCAGTTTATTGGACTTGAACTTGAAGATGAAAATGCCAGTGTTGATATTATTAGTGGTGTAACACGTACGTCAATTTCAGCGATTCGCGCTGTTATGGCTACACGTGGGAAGTAGGTGAAACAAATGAGTCTATTTAAAAACCTATCAAATGGGATTGTCAAAGAAAATCCTGTATTTGCTTTATATTTAGGTCTATGTTCTGTATTAGCAGTTTCTAACTCCATCAACAATGCCTTAGGGATGAGTGTTGCAGTTATTATTGTTCTTACAGTATCAAACGTCATCATTGCAGCAATGAGAAAAATCATTCCTAACGATATCCGTATTCCAGTGTATATTGTCGTCATTGCAACACTTGTAAAAATTGTTGAGATGTTAATGCAAGCATACACACCTGAATTATTTACAGCTTTAGGTGTATTTATTCCTTTAATTGTTGTTAACTGTATTATCCTTGGCCGTGCTGAAGCATATGCTTCAAAAAATACTGTTGGTGCTTCATTTATTGACGGTATTGGTATGGGATTAGGATACACAGCAGGAATATTTATGCTTGCTGCGATTCGTCAGTTATTGGCTACAGGTGGACTTAACTTAGTTAATCCATTCAACCAATTTGTTTTCTTCGATATTACGCTAATCCCAAGTGAATTTACGATTCCACTTTTTGCACAACCTGCAGGAGCGTTCATCACATTTGCTGTATTAGCTGCTTTACTTGAAGTGTATAAGCAATCAGGTTCTAAACCTGTTAAGAAAGGAGCGTAAGAATGGAACTCTTTTCACTCTTTATTTCCGCCATTTTTATCAACAACATCATCCTCAATAGATTTTTAGGGATGTGTCCTTTCATGGGAGTTTCTCGTAAGACAAGCTCTGCATTGGGTATGGGAGGAGCAGTAACATTTGTTATTTTCTTCTCATCAATCATTACTTTTGGGTTATACACGTACATCCTTGAACCATTTAATCTACAATACATGGATCTAATCACATTCATTCTAATCATTGCATCATTTGTACAACTTGTAGAAATGATTATTAAGAAATTTTCCCCATCACTTTATAAGTCATTGGGAATCTTCTTACCATTGATTACAACGAACTGTGCAGTTTTATTCGTAGCATTAGAGAATATTAAACAAGGATTTAACTTCACTGAAACAGTGGTTTATGCGTTAGCGGTACCTATTGGTTTCACACTAGTATTAATTATCTTCTCATCAATTCGCGAACGTCTTGATATTGCCGATGTTCCTCAAGCTTTAAAAGGGAATCCGGTAGCGATGATTGTTGCGGCAATTATGGCACTAGCATTCTCAGGATTAGCAGGATTAGTGTAATATGCAATTTGTAGCACCCATTATCTTTCTAGGTTTATTAGGTGGTTTATATGCTTCATCCTATTATTTGAATCTGAAGACACCTAAGCCTGAAGGATGTGAAGACTTGGATGTATCATGCGGATCTTGTTCAATATCATCGTGTGGACTGCATCCATCAAACAAAGAAATCATTGGGGAGGTAAAATCATGATTGAAGCAATTCTTCTCATGCTAGTCATGGGAACATTATTAGGATTTGGTTTAGCAGTTTCTGGTGAAGTGTTCTACGTTAAACCTGATGAGCGATTTGAGAAAGTCTTAAATTTGCTTCCAGGTTACAATTGTGGAGCATGTGGTTATCCTGGATGTCAAGGTATGGCAGAAGGATTGTTATCTGGTGAAGTTACCGCTGTTTCTCAGTGCAAACCTTCAAATGCTCAACAACGCACAGATATTTCAAGCTATATTAATGAAAACCCAGGACCAGATGGAAAACTATTAGTAGTTAAACCTTAAGAAAACTAAACGGAATCTTCGGAATCTTCCGTTTTCTTTTTTATTTTAAAATCTTCCAAAAAGAGTATAATAATCTAATGTGAGGTTTTAATATGATTATTAATGTACTTTTACTTGTTTTAGGGTTAGTGTTTATTATTAAAGGTGGCGATTGGTTTGTAGATTCTGCTATATGGATGGCAAAGATTACTAAGATTCCACCATTCATTATTGGAGCTACAATCGTATCTTTGGCAACCACAGTACCTGAGGTTTTAGTGTCCGTTATTGCAACTGCTCAAGGATCTACAGATTTAGCACTTGGGAATGCGATTGGTTCAATTATAGCGAATATCGGATTAATCATGGGTATTTCTTTGTTTGTGGCACCACCAAAGCAAGTAAGTAAAGACTTTGTTACTAAAGGATTATACATGGTTGGTTCAGCCAT